>JAPLJH010000007.1 GCA_026388695.1 Deltaproteobacteria bacterium
AAAGGTTTCCCCCACCAAGGTATTGATATACCGCTCCGGCGCATCAACCCCCTCCTTGGAAATAACCACCTGCGCAACCCCTTTTTTCTGCCCCATGAGCCGCAGGCCGTACTCCATGGCCTGCAAAATCTGAGCACACGAGGACCGAATGGCCTCAAGAGTCCGCGGCTCCCGGATCAAAAGCCGATCAACCGCTTCTTCGCTGAAAGTGACCATGATCCCGCATTTTTCGCTGATCTCAGCCTCACAGCCGTGAATGGCCTGAACCAACAGAATGAAGGTGTCACAGACCTCGCGAGGATCCACATCCTGGTCCTGACTCTCCTTGGCCATGAGCTGTAGACGCTTGGGGGTGGTGAGCACCTGATGGTCTTCCAGATAATTCCCCATCCGCTTCAAGATGAAGCCGATCAAGTGCTCATACTCCGCGGCCTGCAACGCCTCAAAACGGGTCCGATGCTCCGCCTGCACCTCCACCTCCGCCAACAGCCTTTCAAGAACGACGGCAGGCGAGCGCACCATCTCCACATCCACCACAAGATGGCGGATGCTGGTGGAGGGCAGCTTCTTCTCATAGTGGAGCAAAATCTTTTCCATGACACTGACCAGGCCCCGAGCTCCGGTGCGTTCCAGCTTGGCCAGCCTGGCTATCTCGCGTAGCGCCGCGTCTTCAAACTGGAGATTAACGCCGTACACCCGGAAATCCTGCTTCTTGGCAACCACGATGGAGCTGTTGGGATTGGCCAGAATCTCGTAAAAATCATCTTCGCTCAGTTCATCAAGCACGGCGATAACCGGCAGACGCCCAACGAACTCGCTTTCAAAGCCAAACTCAACAAGATCCTCCGCCTTGACCTGCTTGAGAAATCGCCCGGCGGTTTTCACCGAGGTGACAGACCCCTCAAAGCCCATGGATTGCTGCTGCACCCGCTTTTTGATGATATCTTCAAGCCCACCAAAAGCGCCGCTCATGATGAAGAGAATATTTCTGGTATTGACCAGACGCCGTTCCCTTTTGCCCGTTGCCCGATACTGTTCGATGGCCTCGATCTGCGAGACCGGATCGTGGGCAACCTTGAGTTCGACCTCGGTTTCCTCCATGGGTTTAAGCAGAGCGCGCTGCACCCCGGTCCGGGAAACATCGGCCCCAATCCTGAAAGGGCTGGCAGCTATCTTATCGATCTCATCGAGATAGATAATGCCGTACTGAGCCCGCTCGATATCCCCGTCCGCCTCCCGGACCAAATCCCGAACCAAATCCTCCACATCCCCGCCCACATAGCCTGTTTCACTGAACTTGGTGGCATCGCCCTTAATAAAGGGCACCCCGAGATGGCGGGCTATGAGTTTTATGAGAAAAGTCTTCCCTACGCCGGTCGGCCCCATCAACAGAACATTGCTCTTGATCTGCCCCATGCTGCGTCGTGCCTGCTTGGGCTTATCCAGGGCATAGCTGATCCGGTTAAAATGGGTGCAAATCTTGGTGGCGAGAATGGCCTTAGCCTCATCCTGTCGCACCACATACTCGTCGAGATAGGCAATGAGCTCTTCTGGATTGGTGTCAAAATGAAAACGAGCCGCACCGCCGGTTACCGACTGCCCCGCCTCGCTCTCCTCGCCTTGGGCCATGGGCAACAGGCCGCTGGAGATGATCTTCACCTTCTGCCCGTATTTTTTCGTGAGATACTCCCCGATTTCCTTTTCCAACGCCTTTTGGTCGGGGAGATTGGTCTCGTGTTCGCTCATGGCATCCTCTCGGGTCTCGACAAAATCAACGGTTACTCTTCGTCCAGGGACAGAGACTTCATCTTCCTATGCAGATGACTCCGCTCCAGGCCTATTTGTTCCGCGGTCTGGGAAATATTCCCGTCATTGCCAGCAAGCCTGGCCTTGAAAAAGTCCCGTTCAAAAATCTTCTTGGCCTCTTTGTAGTTCAAGGAATGGTACAGCGTCTCCAGGCCGACCGCCGATGATGCAGTATCTGCCGAAGCAATACCGAGCAACTGCCGGACCATGGCCTCATCAACCGTTTCCGCCGGGCACATGATCATAACCCGCTCGACAAAATTGCGCAGCTCCCGGACATTGCCCGGCCAGCCGTGCTGCATCATGGCCTGCAGAGCCCCTGGGCCGAATTCCTTTCCCCCCAGCCCCTTCTTCGCGTTGTCCACCACAAAATCAGCGACCAGCAGCGGAATATCCTCCCGCCGTTCCCGTAGCGGCGGCACCTGAATGGGCACCACGTTGAGCCGGTAATAAAGATCCGCCCGGAAGGTGCCGTTTTCGATCTCCTGCTCAAGATCCTTATTGGTGGCGGCCAGGACCCGGACCTCGACCTGAATGGTTTTCGAACCGCCCACCCGTTCGAATTTTTGCTCCTGCAGGATGCGCAGCACTTTGGCCTGGGTCTTGAGGCTCATGTCGCCGATTTCGTCGAGAAAAAGGGTGCCGCCGTCCGCCAGGTCGAACTTCCCTCTCCGGCTGGCCGTAGCTCCAGTGAACGAGCCCTTCTCATGCCCAAACAACTCGGACTCGATCAGCTCTTCCGGGATGGCGGCGCAGTTCAGCTCGATCATCGGCTTGGCCGCGTTCTTGGATAGACGGTGGATGCTCTGTGCCACCAGCTCCTTGCCAGTGCCATGCTCCCCCCGAATCAAGACCCACGCTTCGGTGGGTGCCACCCGCTCCACCAACTGTCTGAGTTCCACCATGGCTGGGGCCGTACCGGTGAGCTGACTGGCGCGTTGGCTCTGCTGGCGCAGGATCATATTTTCTTTTTTGAGCCGGGCCAGATCCAGGGCGTTATTGATGGAAAGAATGATCTTGTCGTAGGAAGGTGGCTTTTCGATAAAATCGTAGGCCCCCATTTTGGTGGCCTGCACCGCAGTTTCAATGGTGCCGTGCCCGGAAATCATGATCACCGGCAAGTCGACGTGGGAGTCCTTGATTCTTTTCAGCACCTCCAGGCCGTCCAGCCCCGGCATCCAGATATCGAGCAGAACCAAGTCAACCGGCTCCTCCTCCAACAGGGCAAGCCCCAGCTGCCCATCCTCGGCGGAAAGCGTCTGAAACCCCTCGTCCGACAGGATGCCGGACAGGGACTCGCGGATACTCGCTTCATCGTCAATTATCAGGATTGTCTTTGCCATCGCCGTTTCACTGCCGTCGTTTCACTGATTTTTTCTATTATTATTCAATATACCATGCCCTGCCAGGCAGACGACACGGTTTTCCAACTATCCCCCCAGGGGAAGCTCAACAATAAAACGGGCCCCCTGGGGCTCATTGTCCTTAACCCGGATGTAGCCATGGTGGTCCGCCACCACCGTGCTGGCAATGGCCAGGCCCAGGCCGGTTCCGGTCTTTTTCCGCGAAAAATACGGCTCAAAGAGACGCGGCTTGTCCTCATCACTGACCCCGGAGCCATTGTCGCGCACCTCAAGCCTGACCACCTTGCGCTCTTCCTCGCAGGCAAGAACAATCTCGATCACCCCAGCAGCAGCGGTGGCGGCCACGGCATTATTGAGCAGGTTGATGAGCACCCGTTTCATCTGCTTGGCGTCGAAGGAGAACTGTGGAATCGGCCCCTCCACCCGCAGCCTAAACTGCCTGTCCTTATGGGCCTCCTGGTAGAGGATGAACGCCTCGTTGGCCATTTCGGCAAGGCTGCCCATGGTCGTGTGCACCGCAGGCATTCGGGCGAAGTTGGAAAATTCGCTGACCAGCTTTTTCAGCTCATCCACCTGGTTGACAATGGTTTTGGTGCAGACGTCAAAAACCTCCTGGTCCCCGGACAGCCGGTCAAGATATCGCTTGCGGAGCCGTTGAGCGGAAAGCTGGATCGGGGTCAGGGGATTTTTTACCTCATGGGCGATCCGCCGGGCCACCTCACGCCAGGCCGCCATCCGCTGCGCCTTTTCCAACTCGGTGAGGTTGTCAAACACCAGGACCACGCCAAGGGGCTGATTGTTCTCATCTTCCAGCCGGGTTAAATTCACCCGCAACGAAAAGGTGTCATCCCCCACCGTGAGGCGCAGCGGCCTTTCCAAGGAAGGCTTGCCGCTACGCGACAGCTCGGCAAGAAAACCTTCCAGAATAGCCCGGTGTTCCGGCCTGAGAACCGCGTGGTACTCCTTGCCCTCCAAGGCTCTGCGGTCAATTCTGAGAAGTTCCTCGGCAAACCGGTTGATCGTGGTAATCCGACCCTGCTCATCCAAAGAGATAACCCCGGCCGCCACATTTTGCAGAACAATCTCCATGTAGCGCCGCCTGGTCTCAGCATCGAGATTACCCTGGCACAGCGCGGAATTTGCCTCTTCAAGCTGCCTTTTACTGGCGGAGAGATCGCTGGTCATTCGGTTGAAGGAATCAACCAAGGTTCCCATCTCATCGCCCGAGGTTTTTTCCAAAACAAAGTCCAACTCCCCCTCGGCCACCCGCCGCGTGGCTTCCGCCAGCCTGCCGATGGGCCCGGTCAGGCCGCCTGCCACATAAAAGGCGAACCAGATCGCGCAAAACACGATCAACAAGGTGACGATCAACAGCATAACCAGCAGACTGGTCTTAATCGGGGCCTTGAGAATCATCAGCTGCTTGTAGCCCTCATACCCGGCGGAAATGGTCTGCATCCGCTTGACCCGTTCCTGGGGAATAAGCAGGGAAACGACCAGCGCCCCCTGCCGTCCATCGGTGCCACCGATGCGTACCGAACTCACACTGCGCACCAACTCCCCCGCCGCCACCGGCTGAATGGTTGTCTGCCCCTTTTTATCAGCATACGCATTGTGGATCATGTTCAGCGGAATTTCCGGGACACCCTCGCCGACGACTTCCGGCCTGTAGACTCGGGCCAACACCTCTCGTTGCTCTGAGATCACTTCGATTCCGGCCAGGCCATGGCTTTTCATAATCTCTTGCAACACGGGAGTCAGATTGCCCCCGGCAAGATCCCCATAGCGCTTCGATTCCAAGCGTTCCGCAATCAGGCTGCCCTGACGGTCAACCTGGTCTTCCGCCTCCTGATAAACATTCTTGGCGATGACGATCGATTCTTCCAAGGATTGGGCGACATTGATATTGAACCAATAATCCATGCTGGTGGAGACAAACTGGAGAGCGATGAAAAACAACAGCCCGGTGGGGAAAAAAGACATGGAAACAAAGGCAATCACCAGCTTGGAGCGAAGCTTTGTTCCCAGGAAACGGCGGCGCCGCTCAAAGACAAGCTGGGCCAGATTGCGGAGCACCAGAAACACCATCAACAGCAGGAGAAGGACATTGAAGTTGATGAGGACAAAAATCAGGACATTGCCGCTGACCGGAAAGGGAATGGCGCCCAGTTGCACGATCCTGGTTTCAAAATAGGTCAGCAGGGGGATCAGAACGAGGCAGGCGAGGATGATCAGGCGGATGCGCTTTTTGCGGCGCAGCCGGTCTTTAACAAGCACCTCATCCTGGATGGTATCCATGCTAATACCTGAACTCCACCGTGTACCACTCGGTTTCAAAATCCCAGAGGCTCCAGAAGGGAATCACATAGTGCGCGTAGAGCGGCAGGGTTTTTTCCGCGAGCTTGGCCTTCACCCGGAGCAGATACCCCGCCTCCGGCAGCAGGGCCTTCAGCGGCGAAACCGGAGGACCATTGAGCTGGGCCATGGCTTTTTTCGCCTCGGCCAGGGATTTGGTGCGCAACGTCTGCCCTGCCAGCTCGGAGCGGACAATGCTGTACTCCTCTTTCAGGGTATCGTAGCTCAGGGTATGGTCAAACCTCAGGGAAACAAGCTCCTGATTTAGCCAGGTGCTTCGCTTTCTCTCCAGCTTCACATAAAAATTGAAGGTCACCGGGATGCCGTTTCTGATCCCCTCCTCCATCTGCTTGGTAAAGGCATTGTTGACCGTGAGAAACAACAGCAGATCCGTACTGGAATTGGTGACAATCAACTCCTCGATGGTCGCGTTCTGGGCAAGCGCTGGCTGGCCGCCGCCCCAAAAAATGGCCAGGGCGAGCAGAAAAGCAGAAAAGCCGCGAAATTGTCGTCTAGAAAATAGCATGCGCATAATCACTTAGATCGGTGAATAGACGTGAGTGTCTGGGGCTGACTCCTCAATCTCAGGCTGTGCATATCCCCCTCGCTTCTGCCATTTTTTCAGGACCAGACTTCTGGCCCTGTCCAAAAACGGGCCTAATGTTGCGGCATCACGGGCGCTTACGGCTACTGCCTCATGCAGCCGCAGCTGTTCGGCAACAACCTCCGGGGCCACCAGGTCAATCTTGTTAAAAACCTTGAGACAGGGAAGACCATCCAACTCAAGCTCCCGGAGCAGATCCTCCACCACCTGGATATGATCATCGCAGCGTGGATTGCTGATGTCAATAACATGCACCAACACGTCCGCCTCGTGCAGCTCCTCCAGGGTCGACTTGAAGGCCTTGAGCAGATCTTCTGGAAGATTACGGATAAAGCCCACCGTATCGGTGATGATGACTTCCACATCCTCGGGAAAACGCAGCCTCCGGCTGGTCGGGTCCAGGGTGGCGAAGAGCTTGTCCTCGGCAACAATGGCGCTTTTGGTCAGGGTATTGAGCAGGGTTGATTTCCCGGCATTGGTATAGCCCACCAGCGAGAGAACCGGCAAGTCATTTTTGCGGCGCCGCGCCCGCCGCTGCTCCCGCTCGCGGCCGACCTCCTTGAGCTTTTTGCCCAGCTTGCCCAACCGGTCATTGATGCGACGGCGGTCCACCTCAAGACGGGTCTCGCCAGGGCCACGGCCACCGATGCCGCCGGTGAGCCTGGACAGGGCGTCATCCCGGGTGGTCAGCCTGGGCAGCATATATTTGAGCTGGGCCATCTCGATCTGCAGCTTGCCTTCCCGGCTCAAGGCCCGCCGGGCAAAGATATCAAGGATCAACTGGGTCCGGTCGATGACCCGCAGTTCGGTGTGATCGGTTATGGACCGCACCTGGGACGGGTTCAGCTCCTGGTCGAAGATCAGCAGATTGGCGTTGAGCTTGAGCGCGGTCAGCATGATCTCGCCAAGCTTGCCCTTACCGAGGATCAAACGAGGATTGATCTTTTCCCTGCGTTGCACCACGGTGTCGAGGATGATCACCTCGGCGGAGCGCGCCAGCTCGACCAACTCGTCCATGGACTCCTGAGCCCTGACCTTGGAGAGCGGAGTCACGCTGATCAGAATCGCCCGGTCCCGGCCCGCATCGATCTCCCGCACCGGCCTGGCCTTGGCAAATTCGTCTTCGAGCGCGGCAATAAGTTCCCGGCAAGAACGGCCCTGCTGGCTGGGAATCTCCGGCTCAAGCAGTATCCAGTTCCGGCCATCCACAGTCTGGGGCGCAAGATGGGCGGAATGGAGCCATGTTGCCCCGCCCTGATCCATCTTCACCACGGTCATCATATCCAGCCGCAGGAAAAGCAGGTCCATCAGATCGTCTTCGCTGAGGTCCTCACCCGCAAGATGGGTATGCACACAGCGCAACCCCTTCAGCCGCCCGCCCGAGGTCCGGAACTGCTTCAAGGCCGGGATCATGATGGAGCGGTGATCCCCGACCATGACCGCCTCGACCTGGCCGGACCGGCTGAGCAACACCCCCACCTGCCGCCCCAGCTCAAAGGCAACCGCGCAGAGCTCTTTTGCCAGCTCCGGGCTGACGACCATATCCGGATTAACCCGACGCCCGGCAATGCGTTCAAGCCCTTTCAGCTGGGCGGTTTTCAAGCCGCTGGTATTGCCGGTTATCATGACTGTGCCTGCCGCTCCCGCAGCAAACGCCGGTCGCCGACCCGGATGGTCACCTTGATTTTATCAAAATACTCCAACAGGGGGATGGAAAATTTCCTGGTCAAGCCGGTGAGGTTTTTAAAACGCGGCGCGTCGATCTCCCCTTCTTTCTTGATAAAGGCCACCATCTGTTCCTGCAAGGCGGCCAAGGCCCGGCCCTGAAAATAAAGATCCTCGCTGATCTTGACCAGAACCTGCTCGCGAACCAAAAGCTCAAGAACCTCGCGGACCAAAGGCGCGGGATACTTGGCAAACCGCTCCTGCACCTCCCGCACGGTGGGCGGGGTCAGCCCTGCCTCAGCGTAGAAGGTCTCCATTTCCGTGCGGATACTCTGGGCGTCCGCCTTGAGCGATACCTGATGGCCCGCCATTCTCACCACGGATTCATCGACAACAATCGTCCCCTGTTTGACCAAGGTATTGAGGAGCAACTGAAAAAAACGCTGGCCCATATCGCCATGCAGCCGGGAGCGCAACTCCTCCTTGGAAAGTCCGGGTTTCATCGAATTGTCCCGGTGAAAATCGGCCAGGATATTGGTAAGCGACGCACCCATGGCCTCGAAGGTTTCCGCCGCAACCATGCGCTGCCGTTCCGAATCCACCATGATGATCTTTCGGCTGGAGATGGGGCCGTCAAGCAGCTTGCGGAAACGCTTGCCGAACTGGCCCATCTTCACACAGAGCGATTCGAAGGTGAGCCCGCTCACCCCAGCCTCCCTCAAATGCAACAGGGAGATATCTTCAGCCGAACCCTCCTGATACAGGGCAAAAACCTGGCTGTTCGCCTCCTTGAAGCGCCGCCGCTTTGGCGGAGAGGCGTTCCAGATTCCGCCACCGCCGATGGTAGCCACGGGAGAATAACTCCGCACCACATAACGGTCTCCGGGCCAAGCGCCGAAGGGCTCTTCCAGCAAAATCTGCACGTTGGCCCGGCTGCCTGGAGCGAGCTCCTCATCCTCAAGCAGCACGATGCGGCCCATGATTTCGGCAGTGCCGATGTGCACCCGCACCCTGCTCCGGTTCTTCAAAGGCTTGGCGCAGGAAGAAAGATAAAAGAAATCGGCATCCAGCAGATAGGAGGGCGCCAGGGTGCCTGGGGTGGCGAGCATATTGCCCCGGCTGATCATCTCGGTGTCCAGGCCCTGGATGTTGATGGCGGTGCGCTTGCCCGCCTCGACCAGTTCCACATCCTGGCCATGCACCTGGATGCCGCGGATCTTGGCGGTATGCCCCTGGGGATAGACGGTGATGTCCTCGCCAACCGTTATCCGGCCGGAGATGGAGGTGCCGGTGACCACCACCCCAAAGCCCTTCATGCTGAAAACCCGGTCCACGGGTAAGCGGAACGGGCCATGGGCCTCGGAAAACTCGCTGCCCCGCACCAGGGTATCGAGAATCTGCCGAACCTCGTCCAGCCCCTCGCCGGTGGTGGAGGAAACCGCGACTATGGGCGCGTCTGCAAGAAAACTGTCGGCCAGAAACTGGCGCACATCCTCCTGCACCAGCGCCAGCCAATCGGCATCCACCATGTCCTTCTTGGTGAGGATCACCAGACCCCGTTTCACCCCCAGCAACCGGCATATCTCGAAATGCTCCCTGGTCTGGGGCATGATCCCCTCGTCCGCCGCGATGACAAAGGCGAGAAGATCGATACCGGTGGCACCGGCCACCATATTTTTCACAAAGCGTTCGTGGCCGGGCACATCGATGATGCCGAGGCGGTGACCGCAGGGCAAATCGAGGAAGGCAAACCCAAGCTCAATGGTGATGCCCCGCTTCTTCTCCTCCTTGAGCCGGTCGGTGTCGATGCCGGTCAGGGCACGGACCAAACTGGTCTTGCCATGGTCCACATGACCGGCCGTGCCGAGGACAATCTCCCGCATCTGCTACCAGTTCCCTTTCAGGTACGGGTTGTTGCGGGCTTCCTCGCCCACGGTGGATCTAGCCCCGCCGTAGCCATGCCCCGGCCAGACCACGGTCTCGGCGGGCAGGGTCAGAATTTTTTTGTTGATGGCAGCGAGCATCTGATTGGTATCGCCGCCTGGAAAATCGGTGCGTCCCACCCCTTCAACAAACAGGGTGTCGCCTGTGAAAAGATGGGGAGCGGCATAGAGACAGATTCCACCCGGGGTATGCCCCGGGGTGTGGAAAACCGTCAGAGTGAGCTTGCCGATGACGATCTTCTCGCCATCGGTTACGGTCCGGTCCACCGGCGGCGAAGGCGAAAAGCCAAACCTGGAAAAATAGTCGCTAATCTCCGGCTTGACGAAGAACTCGGCATCCGCCGCATGCATGACGATAGGGGCACCGGTTGCCTGCTGGATTACCGCGTTGCCGCAGACATGATCCGGATGACCGTGGGTACAAAGAATCGCCTCCACGCTGAGACCTTCGTCCCTACAGAGGGCGAGAATCTTTTCTTCATTGCCGCCGGGATCAATGATAGCGCACTTCTTGGTCTCCTCGCAGCCCACCACATAGCAGCACACAGACATGGAGCCCACAACCAACTGTTTGACAATCATATCCTCAACCCTCAGCAGTCACAGGTATTGGGGTTGCAGGGTCCGCCACCACAACCGCAGCTCGATGCAGCCTTGGCCATGGGGATGGAAGTGGCCGCAGCCTGGATGACAGGCAGCTCTTTCTCAACTTTAGCCAGAAATGCTTCAAACGCCTGGGCCGCCGGGCTCGTGGCCCCGGAAGAAAGATAGGGCTTGCCGTCATCTCCGGCGATAACCACCCTGGCATCAAGCGGGATTCGGCCCAGAAAAGGCACGGAAAATTCTGTGGCCAACTGCTCGCCGCCCCCGGTCTTAAAGATATCCACCGGCTTGTCGCAGTGGGGGCAGATAAAGCCGCTCATGTTCTCCACGATCCCAAGGATCTTCATGGAAACGTGCTTGCAGAAGTTGATGGACTTGCGGACATCGGCCAGGGCGATATTCTGGGGGGTGGTCACGACCAGGGCCTTGGCGTCCTTGATGGTATGGGCCACGGTCATGGGCTCGTCCCCGGTGCCAGGAGGCGCGTCGATGACCAGATAGTCAAGCTCGCCCCAATTCACATCGGCGATAAACTGGCGGATCGCCTGATTTTTCAGGGGGCCGCGCCAGATGATGGGATCATCCCGGTTTTCCATCATGCTTTCCAGCGAAATGACCTTGAGCTTATCGTTGTATTGCAGGGGCGGCATCTTGCCGTCCTTGGTGAGTTCGCCATCCATCCGACCAGGCAAGCCGAGCATGCGGACGATATCCGGGCCGTGGAGATCAACATCCATGAGGCCGACCTTGTATCCCTTTTGCGCCAACCCGAGGGCCAGATTCACCGATACGGTGGACTTGCCGACCCCGCCCTTGCCGCTCATCACCAGAATCTTATTTTTGATCCGGTCCAAAGAGGCGGCGATTGCCGTATTCTGCTGGGCTACCGCCGCATCGGCGGAGCCGCAGCCACTCGCTTTTTTACTACCACAGGTTCCACTGCTACACTTTGACATGACGCACCTCCAAGAATATAAAAAATCAAAAAATGAACGAATTCAGGGGAAGCTTTATCTTATACTGTAAGACCGGGTGTTTTGAAAGGCAAAAGCCAGCCGGCTTCCCATGATGGCCAAGCCCCTTTCTCCGGCTCTGCCAAAAAAAATGGCTGCCCAGAGGCAGCCATTTCCATAAGTCAATTCAGGAAATTGATCACAAAGAGACAAACTCCGTCCGCTCCAGAGCCATTTCCATATGAAACCGGTGGGTATCCAGACTGAACACCATCCGCCGGTTATCCTGAAAATCAAGATCCGGGGTGAGGGTGATGGCGGTGTTCAACGACAAGGCCTTGGGCTGACCGATATAGGAAGTGAGATCAAACCTGCCTTCCACCATCTGCATGGCCTTGCCCATGAACTGGTTGGTCATCTCCCCCATGGTATCAACCACCTCGGCGGAGGTCGCATCCTTGGCCAGATCGCTCTCCGGCATCCCCATGGCAAGCATGTAGCTCCGGTAAAGATCCATGGCAGCTCCGGCGGAGAAATTCACCACCACCAAGCCGTTATAATCCCCGGTAAACTGCACAAAACAACCGATCTCCGGCCGCAGGCTCACCTTGGGGATAATCTGGATGGTCTTTGAATACTTGATGGCCTTTTGGGTGCTCTTATCCAGGGTCTTCTTGACCGCCTGGCAAAAAATCTCGGCGATTATGTCAATGGTTGCCTGTTTTTCACTCATCACTCCCCCCAATGGCCAAGGACCAAAAACCTTATCTTAAATGTGGTGCCCAGGACGAGAATCGAACTCGTACGAAATTGCTTTCGAGGGATTTTAAGTCCCTTGCGTCTACCAGTTCCGCCACCCAGGCATAGTGCTCAAATCAAAGGGCGGTGTACCATATCACCCTGCAAAAATCCCTTGCGGCAGAGATGGCTTAAAAAATCCTTTGGCTCGGGCAGCTGCTCCCAGACCTGGGGCAAAAAGGTCGCGCCCTGCACGCCTTTTCGGATAATGACCCCATCGATCCCGACCCGCAGAATACGGAGCAGCTCCTCCGCGCTTGCATAGACCAAAGGGATCGGCTCGGTAAGGATGCTGATCTCCACCTCGATTGCCCCGAGTTCATTTATTTCCACCGGTCTGAATCGGGAATCCTCAAAAGCAGCATGGAGGGCATTGCGCTTGACACCCTCGACAATGGAGTCCATGGCGACAAGGCTGCCAATACAGCCGCGCAGCTCGCCATGCTCTTTCAGGGTGACAAAGGTTCCCCGCTTGCGCTGGAGATCAGCATCCAGCAAACAGGCGGCAATATCTGACCCCGGCTCATGCGCCTCCATGCCGAGTTGCCGACCGATGGTCTCCCGCGCCAGCCAGAGCAGTGCTTTGCCCTGTTCTTCTCTCAACCCCTCGGCCTGTGCGCCTTCATGCTGTGCCATGATCAACTCCTTTGTTCTTTCGTTTTCCCCCCACCCCTTTCATAGTACAGTATCTTTGAAAACCGAGAAAACCATAACACTTTTCTGCGAGGAGAAACTGCACCGCATGAAAACAATCACCACACTTCTAGCGGCATTCAGTGTCTTTCTTGCCGCCACCGGCATCTGCCTTGGCGCTGATGCCCAAAAGGGAAAACTGCTCTTTGAAAGCCCTGCCCTCGGGGGCGGCACCTCCGGCAAGACCTGCCTCACCTGCCATGAACATGGCCGGGATTTCAGCCCGGAAACCCTGAGCAGAAAAACATATAGTATCATGGACAACCCCGTTGCCAGCCTGGCGGAGGTCGTCAATTTCTGCATCGAGGTGGCCTTGCGCGGCCAGGCAATTGCTGAAAACAGCGAGGAGATGAAGGATCTGCTCGCCTACCTGGCGGTGTTTATCCAAAACAACAGCGGCAAGGCTCAATAAAAAACCCCGGCCAAGGCCAGGGTTTTTTACAACACATTCAAAGCAAAGTAATCAGCAACCGCAGGAGCCGCCGCTACCACCGCTGCCGCAGGAACTGCCGCAGCTTCCGCCCCCACCGCCGCCGAGAGGCTTGGCCGAGGAGATGCCGAAACCGGAACGGGGTCCTGCTTCGATGAAGTCTACCTTGATGACTCCACACTGATTGCTGAGATTATTGTCCAGCAAAAATTTAATTCCACCATGTTCAAACGTTGCATCGTTTTCTTTTGGCTCATCCAGAGCCAATCCCAAAGAGGGGCCTGCTCAGCCACCCTGCATCAACGCAACACGTACGGCAGATTCGATATTATTATCGGCCAGGTACGCTTTCAGTTTGACAACCGCCTGCTCTGTTACTTCAAGCATCCTATGATCTCCTCATCAAAAGGTTCATAAAAAAATATCCCGGCTCGGGGGGCCGGTAAGAAAAATGGAATTTCATCTTTTTCTTATTGAGTAAATTAAGAAATATACCCGCAGAAGTCAAGGCTGGTTTTTTGTTTTGATCTCCGCCTGATTCACGCTATAACTAAAAAAAGGGTTTTCCTAATAAACAGAGGTCGTTACTCAGTCACTGTGTGAGGTCGAACAGATGAAAAAAATCGTCATATCCACCGGCGGCGGCGACGCCCCTGGCCTCAACGCGGTTATTTACGCAGTGACCAAGTCCGCCCATTACCGGGGCTGGGAGGTCTATGGTAGTCACGGCGGCTACAAAGGGTTGCTCGACCCGGACGAACTTATCCGCCTCACCCCGGAGGTCGTTGAGGACATCACCCCCACCGGCGGTACGATTCTCGGCTCGACCAATAAGGGCAACCCCTTTGCCATGCCAGTGGAAAACATGGCCGGCGAGGTACTGCTCCGCGATGTTTCCGACCGGGTCATGCAAAACTTTACCCGCATGGGTTTTTTCTGCCATATTGCCGTGGGCGGCGACGGCAGCCTGGAGATCGCCCACCGTTTCGCCACGGAAAAGGGGATGCCGGTGATCGGGGTGCCCAAGACCATTGACAACGATCTCCAGGCCACCCAAAGAACCTTTGGCTGCGACACCGCTGTGGCCACGGCCACCGATGCCCTCGATCGGCTGCACTCCACAGCCAAATCCCACGACCGGGTCATGGTGGTCGAGGTCATGGGCCGCGATTCCGGCTGGATCGCCATCAACTCCGGAATTTCTGGCTGCGCTGACGTCATCCTCATCCCGGAAATTCCCTTCGACATGGACAAGGTCTGCGACAAGATCAACGACAACGAGCTGCACCACAAACATTACGCAATTGTCGTTGTCGCCGAAGGGGCCAGCGCCAAAAATGCCGAGGTCATCCACAAGGCAACGGAACAGTGCGCGGTGGGCCGACAGGAGATACTGTTGGGCGGAGTGGGCGAATGGGTGGCAAAACAGATTCGGGAAAAAACCGGCAAGGACACCCGCTCCCTGGTGCTGGGGCACCTGCAACGCGGCGGCTCACCCACCACCTTCGACCGGATGCTGGCCCTGCGCTTTGGCGGCGCGGCGGTACGGTTGGCCGAGCAGGAGGTTTTCGACCACATGGTGGCCCTGTCAGCCACGGATATTGTTGCCGTGCCCCTGGCCGATGCGATCAAATCCAGGAAAAAGGTGCCCTTGGGCAGCGACAAGGTTTTGACCGCGCGGGAAATCGGCATCTGCCTGGGGGATTGAAAACTAGATGCAAGCTTATAGCTATCCGCTGACAGCTGTAGGCTCAACTTAACCTTTCTCCAGCCGCTCCATGTAGACATCCCACTCCATGGGCAGCATGCTTTTCTTCAGATTGTTGCATTCCTTGCAGCAGGCGGCAAGGTTCCCCTTGCTGCTTGTCCCTCCCCTGGCCAGGGGAACGATGTGGTCCATGGTGAGTTCCTTGGCCGGGGTCTTGTTGCCGCAATAGTAACAGACACCCAGCGAGAGCTTGGTCTGCCACCATCGGCTTTTCCTTATCTCCCGTGCCTTGGCGCGTTCCCGGCGGATATCCTCCTCATCCACGCCCTCGCCGTACATATCCGCACTCATGACGCCACCTCCCCCAAGAGAATCTTCCGCGCCGCTCCCACCAGATACAGCGATCCAGCCACGCAGATCAGGTCCCCGCTCTGCGCCAGATCAGCGGCCAGGGCGCAGGCCTCGGCAACCGTTGCCGCGCCCTGCGCCTTGGTGCGTTTTTCTTCGGCCAGAATAGCGATCAACTGCTCCGGCGTTGCCGAGCGTTCGCTTTCCGGGCGGGTGAAGATGATTCGATCCGCCAGAGGGGCGATGGTGGTGAGGGTTGCGGCCACATCCTTGTCCCCCATGCAGGCCCAGACCAGAATGAGCCGGTCGTAGCGAAATTCGCTGGCCAGGGCATCTTGCAGGCTCTCAACCCCGGCTGGATTGTGGGCTCCGTCCAGCAAATAGCGGCGCATCGAAGCAGGTTGCCCGATTGCTCCCTCGGCAGGACACTCCACCGGCTTCCCTTCCGCAAGACAGAAATGTTCGAGGCGGCCAGGCCAAGCCACGGACAGCAATCCCTGCCGAATCGCCTCCCCGCTCACCGGCAAGGTTTCGGAGATGGTTTCCAGCACGGCCATGGCCACGGCAGCGTTACCGATCTGGTAGCCGCCTTTCAAGCGGCAATGGAGAGCGGCCAGGGAATGGCTATCGGTTATTCCGCTATATTCCCAGCTTCCCTCCGGACCACGGATCGCTGCAAACTCCCGCCCCAGCAGAAAGAGGGGGGCTTTGCGTTCCTGGCATACCTGCTCCACCACCGCCAGGCTATCGTCCGCCGCAACTCCTGCAACCACCGGCACGCCGGGCTTGATCACCCCCGCCTTTTCAAAGGCCACCGCAGCCAGGGTGTTGCCCAGGTACTGCTCATGATCCATGCTGACATTGGTGATCACGGAGACCAGGGGGGTGATCACGTTGGTGGCGTCAAGCCTGCCGCCCATGCCCACCTCCAGGATGGCCACATCCACCTGCTCCTCGGCAAACCAAAGCAGGGCCAGGGCCGTGGCAAACTCAAAATAGGTGATCTGCCGCACCCCCAGCGCCTCACGGATCACACTGGCCTGGCGGGCAAACGCCTCTTCAGAGATGAACCGCTCATCGATCCGAAACCGCTCCCGCACGCAGCTCAAGTGTGGCGAGGTATAGAGCCCTACCTTATAGCCAGCCTTGGTCAGGATGGTCCGCAGGGTGGTGGAGACGGAGCCCTTGCCGTTGGTGCCCGCGACATGCACGAAACGCAGGCCCCGATGCGGATTGCCCACCGAATCGAGAAACTGGCTCATGCTCTCAAGACCCAACTTGATCTTAAAAAACTGCAGGTTATCGAGAAAGGCCCAGGCCTCCTGGTAATTCATTATTGCACCAACTCCAGCTTGGCATAGTCAAGATGCAGGGTCTTTTTGCCGTGCCGGGCAAAGAGAACCTCCAACGATTTGGGACTGACGACCTTTTCCACCACGCCCTCACCGAAGAACGGATGCCGCACCCGGTTACCGAGCTTGATACTCGGGGCGGACGACGAACCAGACGGGCTTGCCGGAGATGCAGATTTGAGCGGCGGGATACTGTAATCCGGCCGCTCCTCCTGCCCCCCACCATAGGCGGAGGATTGGGACTGCCAGGCGGGGGCGGCAGGCGACTGGGTCAGGGCATGGGGCAATTCCTGCAAAAATGGGGAAGGCCCCCCGGCAGCCGAGGAGGAGTCGTAGGACATGACCTCCTGGGGATAGACCAGATACAGCTGCTTGCGGGCGCGGGTCGCGGCCACATAGAGCAGACGGCGTTCCTCTTCCTTATGCGCAGGGAGCACCGCCTGAGCCGAAGGAAAGCGGCCCTCGGCCAGGTTGATGATAAAGACCGTGTCCCACTCCAACCCCTTGGCCGAATGGATGGTGGAGAGCACCAGCCGCTTGCCGCCGTCCTCCTCCAAAGCCCCGGCCTGGGGCGGATCGAGGGAGGCGTCGTCGAGAAAGGATTGCAATTCGACATACCCGCCCATCACCCGGCCCAACTCGTCCAGATCCCGACGGCGACGGGGATAATCGTCGTGGTAGAGCCGCTCAAAGATCGGCTCGTAATAGTCCATGATCCGCTCAAACATCTGGCCCATGCTCATGCCCGACTGCCGAAGCGCCTCAAGCATCTCCAACAGATCCGCCAAACCCTCTTTCCAGGTTTTTCCGGCAGGGTATTCCTTAAGCGCCGCCAAGGGATCGTCCGCGCTCTTGACCCGGCTCAGGATATTCTGGGCCGTCTTGGGCCCCACCTTGTCGAGCTGCAACAAGAGCCGGTTCCAGGAGAGATGGTCATGGGGATTGGCCACCACCCGCAGATAAGAGATGACGTCCTTGTTATGGGCCAGCTCGTTGAGCTTGAGGCCGCCGCGCTTGTCAAACTCGATCTGCCGATGGGTCAGCTCCAGCTCCAGCTTGTAGGAATGGAAGCCGGAGCGGAACAGCACCGCAATCTCATCCAACGGCTCACCCTCTTTGCGCAGGGCCACGATTTTTTCCGCCACATAGCGGGCCTGGGCACCCTCGTCCCTAGCCCCATAGACCACAGGCTTTTCCCCGCCGGTGATATTGGTGAACAGGGTCTTGGTATATTTTTCCTGGGCCTTCTCGATGATGGCGTTGGTCAGATCAAGGATCTTCTGGGTGGAGCGGTAGTTCTCCTCCAGCCGGATGAGGCGGGTGGCGGGAAAAAGATTGGGGAAATCCATAATATTACGGAAATCCGCGCCCCGAAAGCTGTAGATGGACTGGGAATCATCGCCCACCACCATGACGTTGTTGTGCTTGGCCGCCATCAACCGGACGATGGCCGCCTGGATGGGGTTGGTGTCCTGGTACTCATCCACCATGATGTGGCTGAAACGGTTGGCCAGCTCGGCATGCACCTCGGGAAACTCCTCCAAAATCCGACGCCAGTTCACCAGCAGGTCGTCGTAATCCATGAGGCTGTGCTCCAGCTTGAACCGCTGGTAATGGAGGGCAATGGTCTGCAGATCGTCGGCAAAATCATGGAAATGGCCGTACTCAGCCTCGACCAGCTCTTCGATGCCCAGCCCCTTGTTCACCGACTTGCTGAGGATACTGATCACCACCCGCTTGGAGGGAAAGCGCTTGTTCTCGCCGCCCAGGTTCAGAGAGGATTTGAGCAGGTTGACAATGCCCTCGGCATCGGACGGGTCGATGATGGTGAAGTTGGCCGCATAGCCAAGATGGCGGCAGTAACGGCGCAGCAACAGATTGGCTGTGGCATGGAAGGTGCCGCCCATCACCCGCCGACAGGAATCATCCAGCAGCAGGCTGGCCCGGTGGAGCATCTCCTGGGCAGCCTTGCGGGTAAAGGTCAGCAGCAGAATCTGCTCCGGGGGCACGCCCTGCTCAACAAGATGGGCCAAGCGATACACCAGGGTGCGGGTCTTGCCGCTGCCTGCCCCGGCAATGACCAGCACCGGGCCACTCACAGTGGTCACGGCCTCGTATTGCGCCTCGTTCAAGGCCTTGCGGCTGATCTGACTGGCAGGACGGGCAGGCGGCGAGGACTTTGGTGTCATGGGAAATAGGGTGGGTTGCATGGCGGCAACTCTAACACAACAGCCGGGAGGCAATCGACAAAAAAGTTTTAATTTTCATGCCTGGCTGGTAGAATACGTTGTTACAAAAATCAGACACCAGCAAGACAACTTTTTACATAAATCCAAGGAAATAGAAATGAACAACGCCCAGGATATTTTTACCCAGGAAACCCTCCAGACCCTCTTTCCGCCCGAACGGGCCAACGCCTTCTTCGACGCCCTGTTCGGCGACGCCGAAGAAGGAGCCTACGACATCCGCCTCGTTTTCAAGGGGCAAGCGGCAAACACCCTCACCCTGGCGCTGGAACTCCACGAGCGTCCCGGCAAATGCCTGGCCTGCAACCTGACCTACGGCCTGCCCGAGGTGTTCAGCCGCCACCCCATCATCAACATCAAAGGATTGACGGCGGAGATCGACACACTTCTGGGCGACAGAGCCACCTGCACCGACTGGAAGCTCGGCACCACCCAGACCGTTTCCAAAAAGTTGCATGTTATTCCGCTGATGATAAGCTTGGCGTGAAGGGCAGAATCGTAGGATAACGTGTTGAACCCGCAGGAACATATTGTGAACATCATCGCCGTGGATAAACTATCAGGAAGACAGTTTGAAGCCTTTCTTGAAAAGCTACTCTTGGACCTCGGATTTACAAACGTGCGGCAAACACCTATCTCTGGTGACTTCGGCGGGGATATTCTCGCCGAGAAAGACGGCAAGACATGCGTTATTCAGGCGAAACGAAATGCGCGGACTGTTGGGGTGCGTGCTGTGCAGGAAGCACACGCTGCGAGGGATTACTATGGTGTTACGGACAGCATGGTTATCGCCAATCGTACCTTCTCAGGCAGAGCGAAAGAACTAGCTCATCGATGTGGCTGTACGCTTGTGGATCGGCTGTTACTGACCGATTGGCTGAGTGGCAGGTTTACGTCAAGCGCGGACCTCTTCCGTTACATATCCGAGGAAGGTATCACCCGTTACCGGATATCCAACGATGATCTCGTTCTCGCTTACCGAGCTTTGAAAGAGAAACTGGGCAAACATGTGCGAGTCTGTGACATGGACACTCAGGGCAAATACTCGTCGTCAGCCTATAGAAAACGGTGGGGCTCTTGGAACAAATTTCTTTCGGAAGTTGGCGACTCCCCAATATTGCGGAGAGACCTTACAACGGACGACCTTCGGGCCGAATACAGTCGGATTCGAACCTCATTGGGAAGAGTTCCCACCAGGTCAGAGTTCAGTAGTCTGTCGGCGCATTCACCTGATAGGTACGAACGCAGTTGGGGTTCTTGGAATGCCTTCCTTGAGAGTATTGGGGAGGCACCAATTAAGAGGCATCTGATACCAAAGGAAAAATTAATTGGGGAGTTCAAACGTGTTCGCGCCATGCTTGGCAAATCTCCTACCGTGAAAGAAATGGCACAGTATGGGGGTATCGCACCAACCACCTACCGACGGCTATGGGGAAGTTGGAGTCAGTTTCTTAAGGAGATGGGAGAGGTACGACAGCGCCGAAACATACCAGAACAGGAACTCGTTAACGCGTATCTAAAACTGAAAAAACAACTGAGAAAGCAATCGTTGACGCAACACGATATGAATAAGTACGGCGAGTTTAGTTCAAGCGTGTTCGAGCGGCGCTGGGGGTCTTGGACTAAGTTTCTGTCTTTTGTTGGTGACACTGGTTCTAAGAGGACCGGCATCACGGATGACGACCTCAAAAGTGACTACTTGGCCGTGAGGAAGAAGCTGGGGAAGACCAGCTGTTCCGCTGGCGACATAAGACAGCATGGCAAATTCTCTCTCAGCATTTATCTGAACAGGTTCGGCAAGTGGAGACGTTTGCAAGAAATAGTGGATGAGAGTCCATAAAACTGCGAACAACACGCTTGGGAAAAAACTAGTCGCACTCCCCATATTTCCCCATTGGCACGCAGCCGAGCACCGGAAAAGCTGCCGAAAAGGGAGGTTGCACTGTTTGAGCGTAGCGAGTTTGCAACATCCCGGCAGCTTTGAGGAGCGCAGGGCATCCCGCCTTCGGCGGGACAAGTGACACGGGTGCCCTTTCTTTGGTTCGTTTCTTTGGGCAAGCAAAGAAATGAACAACCCCATTCCCCCTAAACCAACGAACCCACCGTGCCCCTAATCAACTCCCCAACCGAACTAACAACCAGCGCCACCGACGCCCTGCTGGCCATCGAATGCGCCATAATCATCGCCCTCCTCCGGCGCTCTGCAACCACGAATCGCTGGCGAACAAACCTCTGGTGCTCAGTCTTTGCCCTCCTCGCAACCGCCTCCTCCCTCGGCGCCCTGCTACACGCCTTGGAGCTACCAAAGTCCATCCGCATAGCATTATGGACCCCTCTCTACCTGAGCCTGGGAATTCTCATACTGCTGTTCATCGTGGGGGCTGTTGCTGATTGGCGGGGGCGGGTTGCGGCTATGCGTCTTGCCCCATGGGGCATCGGGGCAAGCGCAGCCTTCTTCGGACTGGCCGCGCTGCTGGGTGGAAAGTTCATCGTCTTCATCGTTTACGCGGCTATGATGCTACTGAGCGCCCTGGCCATCTACACCTTTCTGGCCGCCACCCATCGCTTGAAAGGCGCCGCAGTCATCGCCCTGGCGATTATCCTCAACCTGGCTGCGGCCGCAGTGCAGGCGAGCAATCTCTCACTCCACCTGCTTGTCCCCTTTGATCACAATGGACTCTTCCACCTTGTCCAGATAGTGAGCACAGCGATCCTCGGGCTGGGATTGCACCTCGGCATGAAGTCCGCGCAGAGATAAGTCTTCCGCAAACGCGGCCTACCACAACCTCTCAAAAAACCGCCCCACCTCACTGGGCCGATGCGCATCCGACCCAGCCACCAGCGGAACCCCCAAGGCCACAGCCTCGTCGATCAGTGAGCGCACCGGATACTGCTCCCCCCGATGGAAAAACCCGGAGGTATTCACCTCCAACGCCATGCCCTTGCCCCGCATCCCCTGAAAAATCTCCCCTATCTGGCGCTGATGCGCCCCGGTAAAATGCACCTCAGGATGATGGCGAAGCACGGCGTCCAGATGACAGAGCACCGTGCCGGGCAAAACCTCAACCGCCTCCAGCAACGTGGCGAAGTAGTCGGAAATCACCCGCTCCACCCCTTGCTTGCCCAAGGGCTCCAGATTGATCTTCCGGCGGCTCACCACGTTGTAGTGACGCCCTTTGATTTCGTAGTAATGGAAGGAAATACCGATGCGGTCCCAGGTGTACCGCTTAAGAAAATCAAGAATCGCGGGCACCTGCTTGGAATTGTAGCCCACCTCCACCCCGAGGCCGATAGAAATCCTGTTCCCATAAACCTGTTGTAATCTCTGCCCTTCGCGGTGGTAGTAGGCAAAATCCTCTTCGGAAAGCCAGGTGTCCTCGGGGTAGCGGATGCCGCATTCCAGGTGCTCGAGAAAGATCAGCTCCTCAAGCCCCTTGCTGATGGCGGCCACGACATACTCCTCCATCTCGCCGGTGGCGTGATGACAGAGCCGGGTGTGGACATGGCCGTCGCTCTTGGGATTGATCAGCATCGGTTTGCCAAAGCAGGGGGACTCGGAAACTAGGCGTTGCCGCGGGGGAAGAAATGCAGCACCCCGTCGATATCCGAGGTGTCGCAGACACGCCCCGGTCCGAGCTCGACGAACTGCTCAATGCCTTCCATGTTGATGGAAAACTGCTGGCCATCCGGCATGTGGTACACAACCGTCCGAACCTTGGTTATATCAATGGGCGATCCAGCCACTCTCATATTCATTCCTCACCAAATCCTATAAAAAAACAGAACATCGCTGTCCTGTAATTTAGTCATTGATTAAATTATAACAAGCTGTCACAAAAAATAATCAGTATGACTTTCTGGCCAATACCTCGCGGGGCTTGGAGCCGTCCGCCGGGCCGACCACCCCTTCCTTTTCCATGAGTTCGATCATCCGGGCGGCCCGGTTGTAGCCCACCCGCAGCCGCCGCTGCACCATGGAGATGGAGGCCTGGCCCGATTCGCAGACCAGGGCCACGGCCTCGTCGTATTTCTCGTCCGAATCCCCGGACTCGTCGCCCTCGCCGGCCTCGGCTTCCTCGGCGAGCTTGAGCACGCTTTCATCGTAGCAAACAGCGCCCTGCTCCTTGAGGAAAGTCACGATCCGCTCGGTTTCCTTTTCCGAGATATAGGCGCCGTGGATGCGCTGCAGCTTACTGGTGCCTGGGGGCATGAAGAGCATGTCGCCAGAACCCAGCAGATGCTCGGCTCCGCTGCCGTCCAAGATGGTGCGGGAATCGATCTTGGAGGAGACCTTGAACGACATCCGCGTTGGGAAGTTGGCCTTGATCAAGCCGGTGAGCACATCCACCGAGGGTCGCTGGGTGGCGAGGATCAGGTGCATCCCCGCAGCCCGCGCCATCTGGGCCAGCCTGGCCACGGAATCCTCGACCTCGCGGGAGGAGACCATCATCAGGTCGGCCAGCTCGTCGATGATGATGACGATCAGGGGCAGCTTGTCCGCGGCCTCGGCGTTGTAGCTGGCCAGGCTCTTGACCTTGGCCTCTTCCATCAGCTGATAGCGGCGCTCCATCTCCCGCACCGCCCACAAGAGGGCCCGGCTCGCCAGCTTGGGGTCCACCACCACCGGGTGGAGCAGGTGGGGGATATCCTCGTAGCAGGAAAGCTCGATGCGCTTGGGATCCACCAGCAGCAACCGGACCTCCTCGGGCGTGGCCCGAAAAAGGATCGAGCAGATGATGGTGTTGACCGCCACGCTCTTGCCCGAGCCGGTTGCCCCGGCGATGAGCAGATGGGGCATCCGCGCCAGGTCGGCGATCACCGGATTGCCGACTACATCCATGCCCAAACCGATGGTGAGCCGGGATGATGCTTTTTGGAACTTTTCATTGGCAAAAATATCGCGGACGTAAACGATATTGCGGGTCGGATTGGGAATCTCGATGCCCAGCGCGGCCTTGCCGGGGATGGAGCCGACGATGCGCACACTCTCGGCCTTGAGCCCCAGGGCCAGATCGTCGGCCAGGGCAATGATCTTGTTGATCTTGACCCCCGGAGCCGGGGAAAACTCGTAGGTAGTGATCACCGGACCTGGGGAGATGCCAACCACCTTGCCCACCACACCGAAATCCTTGAGCTTTTCTTCCAGTTCGGCGCTCACCGCATAGTAATACTCACGGTCCACGACCACCTCGGTGTTTTCCGGCTTATCCAGTAAGGATAAGGGCGGCAGCCGGTATTCCCCGCTAGCTGCGGGCAGAAGACGGAAAGAATCGTCCTCTCCCCCGGCCTCAAGCTTTACCGGCGCATGCACCTTGGGCACGATGGAATCATCTTCGTCCGGGCTTGCCTCGGATACAAGAGGGGCTGCGGCTGCCAGCGCTTTCTTGCCCTGCCCGGCTGAAGTCTTCTCCTTGGCGGCCTGTCTGTCTGCCCGTCGGCTGGCCAGGGAATCGCGCAAACGACTCCCGAGAGAATAAGGGGAAAAACTGCTGATCAGCATCAGGGAGATAACCAGCACCACGAGAAACAACAAGAAGGAGCCGGGTCCGCCGAAGAACAGCTGACCATACTGGGCCAAGAGGGTACCCAAGAAACCGGCAACCGGATAGGTGTGCTCAAAAACAGTGAAAGAGGCCAGAGAGGTGAAGCCGGAGAGTCCTGCGCTGGCCAGGAGAATCCCGGTGCAGCCGAACATGATCAGGGGCAGGGTATCCAAGGTGCAGTCCGGGGAGAACAGGCGGATGGCGAAAAAAAGCAGGAGAACGGGCAGCCAGAGTGAGGTGATCCCCAGCAGATCCATGAGCAGCCCGGCGACAAACTGGCCCACTGCCCCGCCCCAGTTGGCGGTGGCTGCCTGGACCAACGGCTCCACCGAGGTATAGCTGACCAGGCAGAGGAGCAGAAAAAGGGCGACAAACACCCCGAATACGGAAAGTATCTCTCGCCCAAGCGTTGGTTTTTCCTGCTTCTTGTTCCCTGATGCCATTATGCTCGCAGATCGGTTCCGGTGATGGAAGCGCAGGCATCCCTGCAGTAGACGCTATTTATCCTTGCCGATATTTTTCAGGATGGCGTCAAGGATCCCGTTGATAAAGCCCGGAGAATCCTCGCCGCAGTATCGCTTGGCCAACTCGATGGCCTCGTCGATGGCCACCCTGGGCGGCACATCCTCCTTGAACATCATTTCATAGGCTGCCAGGCGGATGATGTTGCGATCCAGCACCGACATCCGGCTGACCCGCCAGTTCACCGCGCTTTCCTCGATCTTGGCGTCGAGATCATCCCTCTTGTCGGTGATGCCATACACCAGTTCCCGACCATAGGGGATGGCTTTCTTGTTGATCTCAAAATTCTCGCAGAGCAGCGGAAAGTTCTCCACTGCGGAGGTTGCGGTCATCTCCCCTTGGAACAGGGCGTTGAGGGCAAGCTCCCTTGCCTTGCGTCGGTTTCCCATGAATAATCAGGCAAGCTGCGGCAGCAGGTTGACCATCTCGATGGCAGTGGCCGCGCACTCAGAACCCTTGTTCCCGGCCTTGGACCCGGCCCGTTCAATGGCCTGCTCGATGGAATCGGTGGTCAGCACGCCAAAGATAATGGGCACCCCGGACTCCATGCTGGCCTGGGCAATGCCCTTGGTCGCCTCGTTGGCCACAAAATCAAAATGGGGGGTGGAGCCACGGATCACCGCACCAAGGCAGATCACTGCGTCATAGCGGCCGGACTTAACCATCTTCTGGGCAACCAGCGGAATCTCAAAGGCGCCGGGAACCCTGGCCACCTCGATTTCCTTATCCTTGACCCCGGAACGCATCAGGGTGTCCAGGGCGCCTTCCAGCAGACGCTCGGCAATGAACGAGTTGAACCGGGCAATGACAATCCCGAATTTCTTCCCTTCGGCCTGCAGTTTTCCTTCAAAAAATTTCGGCATCGTTTTTCCTCCAAAAAGTGAACAAAGACTTAGTTTTTTGTATCCTTGTTGCCGGTGAACAGATCCAGCATATGGCCAAGCTTGTCCTTCTTAGCCTTCAGGTAATCGATATTTTCCGGTTCCGCCACCATCTCGATGGCCTGCCGTCCGGTGACCTTTAGGCCATAGCCTTCAAGGCCTATGATCTTCTTGGGGTTGTTGGTGATCAATCGCATCTTGCGGACGCCAAGATCCCGAAGAATCTGGGCGCCGATCCCGTAATCGCGCAGATCGGCCTTGAAGCCCAAATGCACATTGGCCTCCACCGTGTCCATCCCGCCCTCCTGAAGGGCGTAGGCCTTGATCTTGTTGATCAACCCGATGCCGCGGCCCTCCTGCTGCATGTAGAGGATGATGCCCGCGCCCTCATGTTCGACCATGCGCATGGCGCTATGCAGCTGCCCGCCGCAGTCGCAACGCTTGGAGCCGAAGACGTCGCCGGTCAAACAGGAAGAATGCACCCGGACCATGATCTCCTTGGCAGGGTCAATCTCTCCCTTAACCAGGGCAACGTGTTCGAGTTCGTCCACATCGTTGGTGTAGACAATGGCCCGGAAATCGCCATAGCGGGTGGGGATCTTGGCCTCGGCGGCCCGATGGACCAGCTTGTCCTCGCGGGTACGGTAAGCGACCAGATCGGCGATGGTGGCGATCTTGAGCCCGTGCTCTTTGGCAAAGATCTCCAGATCGGGCATCCGGGCCATGGTGCCATCTTCCTTCATGATCTCGCAGATCACCCCGGAAGGATGCAACCCGGCTAAGCGGGAGAGATCAACTGAGCCCTCGGTCTGGCCGGTGCGGACCAAAACCCCGCCCCGCCGTGCCCGCAGGGGAAAGATATGCCCTGGGCTGACGATGTCGCTGGGCTTGGCGTTGGGATCGGCAGCCACCAAGATGGTGCGAGCCCGATCCGCTGCGGAAATGCCGGTGGTAACGCCGGTGGTGGCCTCAATGCTGACCGTGAAGGCCGTTTCAAAAGGCGACTTGTTGTTCTGCACCATCATGGGAATCTGCAGCTGCTCAAGATGATCCGGGGTCAGGGTCAGACAAATGAGGCCCCGACCATGGGTGGCCATGAAATTGATCGCCTCTTGGGTGACCTTTTCCGCGGCCATGTACAGATCGCCTTCATTCTCGCGATCCTCATCATCAACCAGGATAATCATCTTCCCGGCCCGGATCTCGTCAATCACCTCTTCGATGGAACTTACCGCCATGGTATCACCTCAAAACTTTCGCCGCTTGCAACCGGACACCCTTATTTCAAGAAGCCGTACTCAGCCAAAAAAGCGGAATTGATTTTTGATTCCACCCCACCGCCGTCTGCATCCTTGGCGGAGAGCAATTTTTCTACATACTTACCGATCAGATCCACTTCAATATTCACCACGCTCCCCTGTTTCAGCGCACCCAGAGTGGTTATGCCAAGGGTATGGGGAATGATGGAAACGGAAAAGGCTTTATCGTCGATAAAGTTGACGGTAAGACTGATGCCGTCAATGGCAATGGAGCCCTTTTCGATGATATACTTGCCAAAACCTAGAGGCACCTGAAAACTGAAAAGCACAAAATCCCCAAGGGGCTGACGGGTAAGCATGGGGGTCGTGGCATCCACATGCCCGCTGACCATATGCCCGCCCAACCGATCGGTGAGACGCAAGGCGCGCTCCAGATTGACCACGCCGCCGACTGCCAGCTGCCCGAGATTGGTGCGATTGAGGCTTTCCGGCGAGACATCGACCAGAAAACGACGGCCCTGGATCTCCTTGGCCGTCAGACAGACCCCGTTGACCGCGATGGACTCGCCTTCCTCAGGATCGGACAGATCAAAATCCGCGCCGATGGCAAAGAGCATCCCGCCGCCGACCGGTCTTTTTTCCAGTATCCTGCCCTGTCCCAGTATGATCCCGGTAAACATTTCCTTTCCTAAGCTGTCAGCTATCAGCTGCACGCTTTAAGCTATTTTTTTTCTATCAACCCTTCGATCAGCACATCGTTGCCAAACCGCCGCACTCTGGTGGTGCTGACGCGGGGAGCGTCCGCAACCTTTTGCAGACCCAGAGTATTCAGAAGCGGCACCCCGTCGCTGCCGAGAAAGATCGGGGCAACAAATATATTCACCTCATCCACCAGATTGGCCAGCAAAAAAGCGCCGTGCACCCGGCTGCCTCCTTCGACCAAAATACTGGTGAGTTGCGCCCTGCCAAGCTCACAAAGAACCGCGGCAAGATCAAGCTGGCCTGCGTCATCGAGCTTGACCTGCTTGATGACCGCGCCTGCTGCAACCAAGGCCTCGGCCCGTTTCACATCCGCATCCGGCCCACAAAAAATCCAGGTTGAAGCACTTGAAGTCTGTTGCAGCATCCTGGAGGTTGGCGGCAGCCTGAGCGCGGTGTCCAGAATAACCCGCAACGGATCTCTGCCGCGGCGGCCCGGCAATCTGGTGGTAAGAGCGGGATCATCGCACAGGGCAGTGCCACTGCCGATGAGGATGGCATCCACCCTATCCCGCAGACGATGCACCTGTCGCCGGGACTGCTCGTTGGTGATCCAAGCACACTGACCGGAAGCAAGGGCCAAGCGCCCATCCAAACTCATCCCGGCCTTCATGATCACCCAGGGCAGGCCGGTGGTGACATGCTTGCTGAAGGGCCGATTCAGGCTCCGGCATTCCTCGACCAGCACGCCCTGCATAACCTCAAGGCCTTGGGCAGCAAGAATCTTACAGCCCCCTCCAGCAACGAGCGGATTGGGGTCGAGCATACCAACCACCACCCGTTGAATCCCACTCGCTAGAATGGCCTGGGTGCAGGGAGGAGTCCGCCCCGTGTGGTTGCAGGGCTCCAGGGTCACATAGATGGTGGCGCCCCGGGCTTTTGCCCCTGCGGCCCGGAGGGCATGCACCTCGGCATGGGGGGTTCCGGCCTTATGATGATACCCCGTGGCAATGAGTCGATTATTTTTAACAACCACCGCGCCGACACAAGGGTTTGGCGAGGTGCGGCCCAGCCCCTTCCTCGCCTCCCTGATCGCAAGCTGCATCCAGGCGCGGTCGTCTTTCATTCCGGTGTTTCTTCCGGGCCGCCCAACATGCCTTTCAACTCGGCCATGAACTCGCTCAGATCCTTGAACTGCCGGTACACCGAAGCGAAACGAACATAGGCCACGCCGTCGAGCTTGCGCAGACCATCCATGACTCGCTCTCCGACCAGCTTCACAGGAATCTCGCGTTCGCCCATATCCTGAAGCTCCCGCTCCAAGGAATCGACAAACTCATCGATCTGCTCCATGCTGACCGGTCGCTTCTCGCAGGCCTTCTGCAGGCCTTCCACCACCTTGTGTCGGTCCCAGGCCTCGCGACGCCCATCCTTCTTGATCAGCATGGGCATGGTCACCTCAAGCCGCTCGTAGGTGGTGAACCTGCGGCTACAGGCATCGCACATCCGCCGGCGGCGGGTGATGGTAAAATCCTTGTTCAGGCGGGAGTCAACAACCCGGTTTTCCAGATGACCGCAATACGGACATTTCATAACTTTGCCTTAACGATATCTGCGCCGGGGCAGAATTGAGGCTATTGAGCGCTACCCCAGCTGGACAACAGGAACTTTGGCTTCGGCCAACAGCAAAGAGGAAAGGTTGTCGGCATATCCCTCTTTATAATAGATTTTTTCAATTCGTGCATTGATCAGCATCTTACTGCAGATGGAACACGGCATATTGGTGCAGTACAGGGTAGCGCCCTCGATGCTGAACCCGTGCAGAGCCGCCTGGATAATGGCATTTTGCTCGGCATGCAGGCCGCGGCAGAGCTCATGCCGCTCCCCGGAGGGAATCCCCTGCTGCTCTCGCAGACAGCCGATATCCAGACAATGGCTGACCTTGGCTGGCGCTCCGTTGTAGCCTGTGGCGATGATGCGTTTGTCCCGCACCAGAATAGCGCCCACCTTACGACGGAGACAGGTTGAACGCTGGGCCACCATCTCGGTGATCCCCATGAAATATTCGTCCCAGGATGGGCGGGTGTCTGTCATGATCGGTTACTCTTTTTCCCGCGCCATGTCAGGGTACAAGGGAAAGGTATCGCACAGGGCGCGAACTTCAAGCCGGATGGCGTTCAAGGCTTCCTTGTTCTGACGATTTTCGATGGCCCGGTTGATCCAGTCAGCCACCTTGGCCATCTCCGGCTCCTTGAGACCACGGGTGGTCACAGCCGGCGTACCGATGCGCACCCCACTGGTGACAAAACGGCTCTGCTGGTCAAAGGGAATGGCGTTTTTGTTGACGGTAAGTCCGGCCTCTTCCAAGGCCTCTTCCGACTCCTTGCCGGTTGCCCCCTTGTTGCTCAGATCAACCAGGAGCAAATGGTTGTCGGTGCCCCCGGAAACCAGACGGAAGCCGTGACGAACCAGCCCTTCCCCCAGAGCCTGGGCATTTTTGACCACCTGGGCCTGATCCTGCTTGAATTTCTCCCCCATGGCCTCTTTGAAGGCCACGGCCTTGGCGGCGATGACATGCACCAGCGGCCCGCCCTGGATGCCCGGGAAGATCTTGCTGTCCAATTTCTTGCCGAACTCGGCCTTGGCCAAGATCAAGCCGCCCCGCGGACCCCGCAGGGTCTTGTGCGTGGTGGTCGTAACAAAATCGGCGTACGGTACCGGCGAGGGATGGACCCCGGCAGCAACAAGCCCGGCGATATGGGCCATATCCACCATGAACAGAGCGCCGATCTTATCGGCTATAGCGCGGAACCCGGCAAAATCAATAACTCTGGGGTAGGCGCTCGCTCCGGCCACGATCATCTTCGGCCTCTGCTCAAGGGCAATGCGCTCCACCTCGGCCATGTCAATACGCTCGGTTTCCCGGTTCACCCCGTAAGAAACAAATTTATAGAGCTGCCCGGAAAAATTCACCGCTGCCCCGTGGGTGAGATGGCCGCCGTGGGCCAGATCCATACCCAGGACCATGTCTCCCGGTTGCAGCGAGGAAAAATAGACCGCCATATTGGCCTGGCTGCCGGAATGAGGCTGGACATTGGCGTATTCGGCCCCGAAAATCTTCAGGGCCCGCTCGATGGCCAGGGATTCGATCTGGTCGGCGTATTCGCAGCCGCCATAGTAG
>JAPLJH010000066.1 GCA_026388695.1 Deltaproteobacteria bacterium
ACTGGCGGAACTGGACAAGCGGCGGCAGGCGATCATTGCTTCTTTAAGCGAACGGGAGCTGCTGGAACCCAAGCTGCACCAGGCCCTGCTTGGCGCCGCCAACCTGACCGTCCTGGAAGATCTCTACCTGCCGCACCGGCCCAAGCGCAGGACGAGAAGCATCATCGCCATGGAAAAGGGGCTGGAACCCCTGGCCCGCGACATCTTTCGCCAGAACAACAGTCCGCTCAATCCGGAACGATTCATCGACCCGGCCAAAGGGGTGGCCACGGCGGATGAGGCCCTGGCCGGGGGGCGCGATATCATCGCGGAGTGGATCAATGAGGATTCCGCCGCCCGCTCCGCGCTGCGGCACCTCTTTACCACCAAGGGTGTGATCATCTCTAAGGTGGTGAAAAAGAACCAGGAGGCGGGGACTAAGTTTCGCGACTATTTCGACTGGCAGGAACCGGCCCTCAAGGTGCCGGGCCATCGGCTGCTCGCCATGCTGCGCGGGGAAAACGAAAAGGTGCTGACCCTGGCAATGCGCCCGCCGGAAGAGGCTGCCATCGAGCTGTTGCGGAAAAGATTTGTCAAGGGCAGCGGGGTGGCGGCAGAGCAGGTCGAGCTTGCTGCCCAAGACAGCTACAGACGGCTCCTTGGTCCGTCGCTGGAAAACGAATTGCGTACCCAGCTCAAAGAGCGGGCGGACCAGGAGGCGATCCAGGTTTTTGTCGACAACCTGCGCGAGCTGCTTCTCGCCTCGCCCTTGGGCCGCAAACGGGTCATGGCCCTGGACCCCGGCTTTCGCACCGGGGCTAAGCTGGTCTGCCTGGACGAACAGGGCAAACTCCTGCATAATACCACCATCTACCCGACCCTCTCTGAGGGACAGAGCCGGGAAGCCGGCAAGATCGTGGCGGAACTCTGCAAGCAATACCGGATCGAGGCCATTGCCATCGGCAACGGCACCGCAGGCAGGGAGACCGAGGCCTTTGTGCGGGGTTTGCGATTGCCTGCCGAGATGATCATCACCATGGTGGATGAAAGCGGGGCCTCGATCTACTCCGCCTCGGAAACCGCCCGGCTGGAATTCCCCGACCACGACCTGACGGTGCGCGGCTCGGTGTCCATCGGCCGGAGGTTGCAGGACCCCCTGGCTGAGTTGGTGAAGCTGGACCCCAAGGTCATCGGCGTGGGCCAATACCAGCACGACGTCAACCAGGCGGCCCTGAAAAAGAGCCTGGACGATACCGTGGCCAGCTGTGTCAACCGGGTGGGGGTGGAGCTGAACTCTGCCAGCGCCGAGCTGCTGGCCCATGTTTCCGGTTTGGGTCCGGTGCTGGCCCAAAATATCATCAAGTACCGCAACGAAAACGGCCCCTTTACCCGCCGGGCTGAGCTGATGAAGGTTCCGCGTCTGGGGGGCAAGGCGTTTGAGCAATGCGCCGGATTTTTACGGATCCGGGGCGCGGCCAATCCCCTGGACTCAAGCGGGGTTCACCCCGAACAGTACCGAATTGTCGAACAGATGGCCAAGGATTGCGGCTGTAAGGTGGCGGATCTTATCGAGCGGCCGGAGAGTAGGGAAAAGATCGAGCTTGGTCGCTATGTCAGCGAGACGGTGGGGCTGCCGACCTTGAGCGATATCCTGGCTGAGCTGGCCAAGTCAGGGCGCGACCCGCGCTCGACCTTTAGCGCCTTTGCCTTTAGCGACGGGGTTAACAGTATCGATGATCTCAAACCGGGTATGCGGCTGCCGGGGCTGGTCACCAATGTGACCAAGTTCGGGGCCTTTGTCGATATCGGCGTGCACCAGGACGGACTGATCCACATCAGCCAACTGGCCGACCGCTATGTGAAAGAGCCGGGGGAGGTGGTCAAGGTGCGGCAGCAGGTGATGGTCCGGGTGCTGGAGGTTGATCCCCAGCGGAAGAGGATTGCGCTTTCCCTTAAAGAAGGGTGAGGGGCAGGGCTTGTTTCCTTTGTTTTCCTGCGTACCCTGCAATTTTAGTAGTAAGGGGGATGTGGGTTGTTTGTCTGTTCATTTCTTTGCTTGCCCAAAGAAACGAACCAAAGAAAGGGCCCCCGGTGTCCCTTGTCCCGCCGAAGGCGGGATGCCCTGCGCTCCTCGATGCTGCCGGGGCTTTGCAAACTCGGCTATCGCCTCAAACAGTGCAAATCCCCTTTTCGGCAGCCTCTCCGGTGCTCGGCGGCGGGCCAATGGGATTTCAACTGCAATGAGATGAAAAACTTGATTGAGAGTGCTTGGGAATCAGATGGTTTTTTATATAATGGGGCATGATGATGACTGAGATGACTGAGACGGAAACCGGGCCTAAAAAGATACACAACCAAAGCGGGATTTTTTTTAGCCTGCTGGAAGATTGCCTGGCCGGCAACACCTTTGTCAAACTCGTTCTGGGTAAATACCATGGGGCGGAACCGGGGCTGGACCGGGTCTTTGTCCGGCGGCTGACCTTGAAGGAGGGGGAGTGCCTTTCCTTTCTCTACCGCTACCAGACCAAGGACGTTACCAAGAATCTGCCCCTGGCTGCGGGAATTGCCTTTATCCGTGATGTGTTTGGTACAGCTTTTAATAATGTGCATCTGCAAACGGTGACTGAGGATCTCCAGCTTTCGGTAAACAAGAAGGGCAAGTGCACTCTACAGCGGGGCAAGGCCGTAGGGAGGAGCATCACCCCCCATGAGCATGACCGGGAGAAGGAGCGGTTTCTCGATCTCGCTACCCCGTTTCTCCGGGAATTGGGGGTCACCAGCCAGCAGTATCAGTTGCTCCCCTCCATGTCGCGCAAGTGGAAGCAGATCAACAAGTTTATCGAGGTTCTGGACCACGCCATTATGGCCTCCAAGCTCAAAGAAAAAGAGCGGCTGCGGGTGGTTGATTTCGGCTCGGGCAAGGGATACCTGACCTTTGCCATGGAGGAGTATCTGCGCGCCGGTCTGGGCCTCAAGCCCACGGTGACCGGGGTGGAGTTGCGGGAGGATCTTGTCACGCTCTGCACCAAAGCGGCTCGCAAGCTGAAACTCAACGGTTTGACTTTTGCCCAAGGCGATATCCGCAGCTTCCCGCCGGAGAGTATCGATATCATGATCGCCCTGCATGCCTGCGACATGGCCACGGATTACGCGATCCACTTAGGAATCCGTTCGGGGGCCGGGATCATTATGTGCGCCCCCTGCTGCCACAAGCAGATTCGGCCCCAGATGACCAGCCCTGCGCTGCTCAAGCCCATGCTCAAACATGGTATCCATATGGGCCAGGAGGCGGAGATGGTCACCGATAGCCTGCGCGCCCTGCTTCTGGAGGCCTCCGGTTATGAGACCCAGATCTTTGAGTTTGTCTCCCTGGAACACACGAGCAAGAATAAGATGATCCTGGGGGTGAAGGGAGGGGACTTACGCAAAAAGGCAGAGCTGCTGGGTCAGATCCGGGAGATCAAGGAGTTTTACGGGATTCGGGAGCATTGCCTTGAGACCTTGCTCCTGGCGGACGGGTTGGGACAGGGCGGCTGAAGATAAAGACCAAGTGGTCGTGACTCCGGGTGGTGTTTTTCGGAGCGGACCTGTAAGGAGGAAGCAGTGGAAAGAACAGATTCACTCACCAATCTGCTCAAAGATAATAAGGTGGAGATCTCCACGGTCAAGGCAAACAAGATCTTGGTTTCCCTCGGCTTGCTGGCGGAAAAAGAGCGACCAAGTTCGAAATACGCGGGTAAGATGAAAAAATACAAGGCCCTGACCGAACAGGGGCTGGCTTACGGGGTAAATGTTGAAAATCCGAGCAGTCCGGGACAGACTACGCCCCATTATTTTAGCGATACCTCTGCGGGGTTGCTGGCGCTGATCCAGCGGGAAATCAAGTGAGCCCCATGATTGGCATGAATCGCAGCGAGATCAAGCCTGGGCTACAGGTGTGCATCGTGCTCAAAGAGGACCAGCGCTCGGGCAAACTCACCGAGGGTATAGTGAAAGATATCCTGACCAAATCCCCCACCCATCCCCACGGCATTAAGGTGCGTTTGGAAAGCGGGGCAGTGGGGCGGGTCAAAAAAATAGAGGGCGTGTAAATGGCTTTAGCCTGGCGGGTAGTGGACAGCATTGATACCGACGAGGGGCTCCTTGATCTGCGGCAGCGGGGCGAGACGGATTTTTTGATCACCATCGACAGCCGAGTGCTGATGAACTCCTCGGCCAACCGTTCCGAGATCGTCTTGTCGGAGCTGGCCTGTGCGGGTCTGAAAGAGATCAAGAAGCCCAGGGTGCTGGTGGGCGGCCTGGGCATGGCGTTCACCCTCAAGGCGGCCCTGGATCATCTCCCCCCCGATGCCGAGGTGGTGGTGGCGGAGCTCAACCCAATCATGGTCACCTGGTGCCAGGGGCCCATTGCCCAGCTCACCGACGGGGCGGTGGACGACCCCCGGGTCACGGTGGTGATTTCCGATGTGGCCAAGGTTATTGCTGGGGCGGCAAACAAGGGCAAGGAGCAGCTGTTTGACGCCATCATCCTCGATCTCTACGAAGGCCCCTATGAGGGCGACCAGGGCAGAGGGGATTATCTCTACGGCAAGAAGGCGCTGGCCTCAAGCCGGGCTGCCCTGAAACCCGGCGGGGTGTTTGCGGTCTGGTCCGAAGACCCGGATCAAGCCTTTGAAAAACGGCTGCAGGCAGCCGGGTTCACCGTGAACCGGCAACGCCCGGGTCGGGGCGGGCGCAGGCACGTGGTGTACATCGCCCGGAAGACGGACAAGTGATGCAAAAGATCTCCGGCATCATTGTCGATCCGGTGGCCCGCCACCAATTTCCCGGCACCCTGGTGATCGACCAGGGTCGGATTGTTGAGATTCTGCCCGATCCTGCGGCCAGAGGCCCCTTTATCCTGCCGGGTTTGATCGATGCCCATATCCATATCGAAAGCTCCATGCTCACCCCCGCTGCCTTTGCTGCCAAGGCGGTGTGTCACGGCACCGTCGCTGTGGTGGCTGACCCCCATGAGATCGCCAATGTTCTCGGGATTGCCGGCATTGATTTTATGATCGAAAGCGGCAATCAGGTGCCATTGAAATTTTATTTCGGTGCCCCATCCTGCGTGCCTGCCACCGCATTTGAAAATAGTGGGGCCACGCTGGACGCCCGGGATGTGGAAGCGTTGCTCCGCCGCGACGACATCTTCTTTCTGGCCGAGATGATGAATTTTCCTGGGGTTATCACCCGGGATCCTGAGGTCATGGCCAAGATCGCTGCGGCCATGAAGATGGGCAAAAGGGTGGACGGCCATGCCCCGGGTTTGCGGGGGGATGCGCTGGCCGCCTACGCTCAGGCGGGAATCTCCACGGATCACGAGTCGGGCACCCTCGCCGAGTGTTACGAAAAAATGGCTCTGGGTATGCAGATTATGCTGCGCCAGGGCTCAAGCGCCCGTGATTTTGAGGTGTTGCATCCCCTCATCACCAGTCATCCCGGTCAATGCATGCTCTGCAGTGACGATCTCAAGCCGGCCGATCTGGCCCGCGGCCACATCAACCTCCTGGTCAAACAGGGTCTCAGCCTGGGACATAATCTTTTTGATCTCCTGCAATGCGCCTGCGTCAATCCGGTGCGCCATTATGGGCTTAAGGTCGGGCTGCTGCAAAAGGGAGATCCGGCGGATTTCATCATGGTCGATGACCTTGCGCGCATGGAGGTCAGCGGGACCTGGATAGGCGGTGAGATGGTCAGCCAGGGGGGGGAGGCTCTTTTTCAGGCTCCGCAGCCCGAACCGATCAACCATTTCCATGCCTCCCCCATCGCGGCCGAACAATTGCAGGTTCCGGTAAAAGGGGCACGGATCAAGGTTATTGAGGTGACCGACGGACAGATCGTTACCGGCTCCGGTCGTCACTCCGTACCCGCAGACAGCACCGTGGTTGAGGCGGACCCGGCCACGGACCTGTTGAAGATTCTGGTCCAGAACCGTTATGCCCCAGCGCCCCCGGCCATCGGCTTTGTCCGAGGTTTTGGCTTGCAGGGCGGGGCCATGGCATCCTCCATTGCCCATGATTCCCATAACCTCATCGCCATCGGCAGCAACGATGCGGATATGGCCCGGGCCGTGAACCTGCTTGGGGAAAACGGGGGCGGTATTTGTTTTGTGTGCGGGGAGGAGGAGCGGATGCTGGCGCTGCCGGTGGCAGGCCTCATGGGGCTGGGGAGTTGCGAAGAAATGGCTGAAAATTACAGGGTAATTGAGCAGAGGGTTAAAGCAAACGGTTGCATCCTGCATACCCCTTTTATGACCATGGCCTTTCTGGCCTTGCCCGTGATTCCGGCCTTGAAGATCACCGATTTGGGCCTTTTCGACGGGGAGCAATTCGCACTGACCGATCTTTTTGTCTGATATCCGGCGGGGAAACGGATCGGCTTCTGCTAACCCTGCATCCGGTAGCCGATGCCGCGCACGGTTTCGATGTATTTTCCCGCCTCGCCCAGCTTTTTCCTCAGCCCGAATACCTGTACATCCACGGCGCGTGGGGTGATGACATAGTCGTAGCCCCTCACCCCATCGATGATCTGCTGCCGGTTGAAGACCCAGCCTGGCCGTCTGGCCAAAAGCTCCAGGATGGAAAATTCGGTCACGGTCAGGGTGATGGGTTCGTCACCGATCAATACCTCGTAGCGGTTGGGGTCAATGGTGATTCCGTGGATGGTCAGCGGCCCGGTTTTCTTGCTTCCGCCCCCTTCCTCGGTCAACCCTTCCTTGCGGCGCAGGGCCGCCTTGATCCGGGAGATAAGGATCTTCGGGCTGAAGGGCTTGGTGATATAATCGTCCGCCCCCAGATCCAGGCCCGCGGCCATGTCGTTTTCCTCGCTCTTGGCGGTGAGCATGACGATGGGCAGGTTCTTGGTCTTGGGGTCCTTGCGCACCAGCTTGCAGATCTCGAAGCCGCTCAAGCCTGGGAGCATGAGGTCGAGGACGATCAGCTCGGGCCTTTCCCGTTTGATGACATTGAGCGCCTGTTCCCCGTTGTCGGCATAGAGCACATGGAACCCGGCTTTGGCCAGGTTGTAGCCCACCAGCTGCTGGATGTTTTCGTCGTCTTCCACGACAAGGATGGTTTCTCTGGCCATTGTGTTCTCCTGAACAGTGTTAACGGCGACAGTTCCGTTAAGGCTATCGTGTTATATGATGGCGGACAATCTTGCCCTGCGCCATATAAATAATGTCCTCGCAGATTTTGGTGCAGTGATCGGCGATGCGTTCGAGGCTCCTGGCCACGCTGATTAGCTTGGCCAGATACACATGCTGGCTCGGATCACGCATGATGATCTCTTCCATCTGGTCGCGGATCGCACCTTTGGCCCGATCCACCTCGTCATCCTCCAGGCACACCCGGTAGGCCAGATCGGTGTCTTCGTTGACAAAGGCATCCATGGTATTGTGAAACATCCAGACGGTTTTTTCAAACATGGCGTTGAACATCTCCGGAATCTGCATGGACTCGGAGGCAAATTTGACCGGATCAACGGCATGAAGCAGGAGTACCTTGTCGGCGATCTTGGCGGCCAGATCGCCGATGCGTTCCAGATCGTTGTTGATTTTGAGCACCGTGACGATAAAGCGCAGGTCTCCGGCCACTGGCTGGTGTAGGGCGAGTAATCGCAGGCATTCCTCTTCCACGTTGATCTCGAAGGTGTCAATCTCATCCTTGTCCTGGGCGATAACCTGGCGGGCCAGATCGGGATTCTTTTCCCACAGGGCTTTGAACGATTTTCGCATGTTTTCCTGCACTGCCGTGCCGAGATAGACGATCTGGTTTTTGAGTTTTTCTATTTCTGTTTGAATATTGCCAGCCATGGAGTGTCTCCTTATTTTGTCTAAAACCACCGCATTGAGCGGAGGACCCGGAAAGGTTCGAGCGATCCGGCGTGATAGTTATGTATGTTTGTTCATTTTCTTTGCTTGCCCAAAGAAAACGAACTAAAAGAAAGGGCACCCCGTCACTTGTCCCGCTGGAGGCGGGATTCCCTGCGCTGCTCGCCTTGGCCGGGCGCTTGCAAACTCGGCTTCGCCTCAAACAGTGCAAGCACTTCATTCGGCCAAGGCTGCGCTGCTCGGCGGCGTAACAATGGGAAAGTTCGTAACCGTCCAGCAGTGCCGCAGATGCGCGGAAGAGGTCTGTCCGCCATACATATGGTATGCGGACTAGGCCGATGACAAAGCAGATGCGGTGCTGCTGGACGGTTACGGTCAACCGAATCGGCCGGTGATGTAATCCTCGGTTTCCTTTTTCTCCGGCATGGTAAACAGGGTCTGGGTCAGGCCGTATTCGATCAACTCTCCGAGATACATGTATGCCGTGTAATCGGAGATGCGTGCCGCTTGCTGCATGTTGTGAGTGACGATGATGATGGTGTATTCACCCCGCAGCTCGCGGATGAGATCCTCGATTCGGGAGGTGGAGCGCGGATCAAGGGCCGAGCAGGGTTCGTCCATGAGGATGATCTCCGGGCTTACGGCAATGGCCCTGGCGATGCAGAGCCGTTGCATCTGGCCACCGGAAAGACCCATGGCCGATTGGTGCAGCCGGTCCTTGACCTCGTCCCAGAGGGCGGCCCGTTTCAGGCATTTTTCCGCCGCCTCATCGAGCACGGTTTTGTCCTGGATGCCGGCGATTCTGAGTCCATAGACGATGTTTTCGTAGATGGACTTGGGGAAGGGGTTCCATTTCTGGAAGACCATGCCCACCTTACGTCGCAGTTCGATCACATCCAGGCTGGGGTCGTTGATATTTTCCCCGTTGATCTTGATCAGCCCCTCCAAGCGCAACCCGTCGACCAGATCATTCATCCGGTTGATGCAACGGAGCAGGGTGGATTTGCCGCAGCCGGATGGGCCGATCAAGGCGGTTACCTGATGGGCGGGAATCCCGAAGCTCAGATTGTTGAGCGCCTGGCTTGATCCGTAATAGAGATTCAGCCCCTCAATCTCAACCTGCGGATTTTCAATACGGATTATGGCGGTGTCGGTTTTTTTCTGCATTATCTCTTCTCCTTATACATCGACCACGGAGTGACGTTGTCGCATCTTGTTGCGCAGATGGATGGCCGTGCTGGTCATCGCCAGCACGATCAGGATCAGCAGCAGGGTGGTGACATAGACCATGGGCTTGGCCGCCTCCACGTTGGGGGATTGAAAGCCGATGTCGTAGATATGAAAGCCCAGGTGCATGAATTTCCGGTCCAGGTGCAGATAGGGAAAGACCCCGTCCAGGGGCAGAGCCGGGGCCAATTTGACCACTCCGGTGATCATCAGCGGGGCCACCTCGCCTGCGGCCCTGGCCATGGCCAGGATGAAGCCGGTGAGGATGCCCGGCGAGGCCATGGGCAGCAGGATGCGGGTCAGGGTCTGGAGCTTGGTGGCGGCCAGGGCCTGCGACCCTTCCCGGATGCCCGGAGGGATCGAGCCCAACGCCTCTTCCGTGGCCACGATCACCACCGGTACGGTGAGCAACCCCAAGGTAAGGCTGGTCCAAAGGATGCCGCCGGTGCCGAAGGTCGGGGCGGGCAGCCGTTCCGGAAAAAAGAGCTGGTCGATGCCGCCGCCGATCCCGTAGACAAAAAAGCCCAAGCCGAAGATGCCGTAGACAATGGACGGGATGCCCGCCAGGTTGTTGACCGCGATGCGGACCATCTTCACCAGCCAGCCATCTTTGGCGTATTCTCGGAGATAGATACCGGCCAGCACCCCCAAGGGAAAGGAGAGGATGGACATGAGAAAGATCAGCATGACGGTGCCGAAGATAGCCGGGAAGAGCCCGCCTTCGGTATTTGACTCCCGGGGTTCGTCAAAGAGAAGTTCCCGCAGCCGCTCCAGGTAATAGGTGCATTTGGCGAGAAACGACATGGAGTTTGGCTGGTAGCTGCGGACGATATTGGGCAGGGCGATGGCCTTGGTTCGGCCATTGGCATCGGTGAAGATCGCCTGATTGGTGGCAAGGGCCGCAGCTTTTTCACCAAGAATGGAAACCAGCGCCTCGAACTCGGTCTTGAGTCCTTGCTTCTCTCCTTGCATGGCGGCGAGGGCCGGGGTGTTTTCTTCTTTGCTGTAGCGGGCTTTGGATAGGTGGTGGTCGATCAGTTCCACCCTTCGGTTGAGGTTGGCTATCTTCTTACCGAGAAGATCGACTTCTTTTTTTCTTGAGTCGAGGGCGGCAATGGTCTGGGTCAGGCTGTTGGAACCGGCGGCGGGCGGGGAGATGCCCTTGACCTCAAGTTCGCTCAGGTAGCCGTAAAAATTGCCGAATTCCTGGCGCTCAAGCACCTGAACATTCTCTGGAAAGCTGAGGCTGACAATGGAGCTTGTGTCCACCCATTTAAAGTCAAGGCCGTAGAGATCCCGGTTGCCGATCTTGAACTGAATCCGTTTTTTTTCGGTGCCCGGAATGGTCTCTTCCTGGACAATCTCCCCGAGGATATGTTCGCCATCGCTCAGGGTTGCCAGGGCGACCTTTTTCGGCCAGAAGACCGCGAGGCCGTTGGCCATCACTACATAGAACAGGAGCATGGTCAGGAACAGGATCAGGGAAAGGGCAAGGCCCGTGGCCCAGACGAAGGGCTCTCCCTGCCGCCAGAATTTTTTGGTCATGATCTTTTCTCCAGGCTGATGGCTAATAGCGGCCATATTTTTTGCGTAACCGTTCGCGGACCAGCTCCGCCCCAGTGTTCACCAGAAAGGTCAGGGCAAAGAGCATGGAGGCGCAGAGGAAGAGCACCCGGTACAGGGTGCCGCCCATGGGCGCTTCCGGGATCTCCACGGCGATGTTGGCGGACAGGGTCCGCATGCCGTTGAAGATAGACCAGTCGAGGATGGGGGTGTTGCCGGTGGCCATGAGCACGATCATGGTTTCCCCCACCGCCCGGCCAAAGCCGATCATGATCGCGGCAAAGATGCCGGGGCTGGCCGAAGGCAGCACCACCCTCCAGATCGTCTGCCAGCGGCTGGCCCCCAAGGCCAGGGAAGCGGCGGTCAGGCTGGGCGGAATATTGGAAATGGCGTCCTCGGTGATGGAAAAGATGATGGGGATTACGGCAATGCCAAGGCCGAAGGCGATGATGATGCAGTTGCGCTGGTCATAGCGCAGGCCAAGGTCGTTGTAGAGCCATTGCTTGAAGTTGCCGGCAAAGAGCAGCTGCTCTACGGTGGGGGCGATTTCCATGGCCAGTCCCGCGGCCAAAAGGATAACCGGCGCCAGCATCAGGAACTCATGGCCGTTGCAGAAGTTTTGCAGGGTCGGCGTTTTGTAGAAAGGCCTGAGTGCTGCCATGATCCCGACAAAGATCAGCGGCAGGAGCAGCACGGAGAGGATCACGGCGAGAATGGCCTTTTCCACGATGGGCGCCAGCCAGAGGGCGATGAGAAAGCCGATGACCACCGAGGGGATCGAGGCCATGATCTCCACCACGGGTTTGACGGTTTTCTTGAAGGTGGGGGTGCTGAACTGGCTGGTGTAGACCGCGCCGAAGATGGCAAGCGGCACGGCAAAGATCATGGCGTACAGGGTGCCCTTGAGGGTGCCGAACAGCAGCGGGACCAAGCTGAGTTTCGGCTCAAAATCATCGGAGGCGGACGAGGACTGCCAGACATATTCCGGCTTGTCGTAGCTTTCGTACCAGACCTTGCCGAACAGGGTTTTTAGGCTGATTTCCGGATGCGGGGCATCGATCTTCCAGACGGTAAGGTTGTTGCCGTTTAGGCCAATCAGGGCGTTGCCTTGGCCGGAGATACCCACCATGTCCAGGGCTGGGTCAAGGCTCAGCAGGTGATTTTCGCTGGTCATATGGTCGAAATGCGCCATGCCGTCGGCGCCAAGACTGATCAGGGACTTGGAGCGGCGGGTGGGGATGATGCTCTCCACAGAGGTCTGGTGACTGGTCAGGGTGTGGGTTTTACGGAGCTTCTGCACCCGGCCTTCTCCTTCCCCGGTCCAGACCTGGCTCCAGGTGGCAAGGCCGCCCTCGGCATCGCCCACCGCCACCGAGATGTCGCCAAAAACCATGGCCAGGGCGGTGACGGGCTTGTCTCCCGGCACGGCCACCACATTGTCGGTGCGGTTGGCGGCGCCGTTTTCCCCCAGATTCCAACGCAACAGGCTGCCGGTGTCGGTGCCTGCAAACAGGGTGGCGCCCTTTTCGTCCAGGGTGAAGGCGTTGATCCTGCCGGGCAGTTCTTCGGCGATCAGAAAGGAAAAGGTCTCTTTTTTCTCATTGTCAAAGAGATCGGTGGTGACGACCTCCTGATCGATCTGGAACCGGTTATTCGCCAGGAGCGCCACCTGGGTCAGCCGCCCTTCCTGGCTGCGGACCATCATGCTCTTGACCGGGGCCGGGTAGCGGCGGGCCGGGTATTCGCCCTTCTGGGTGATTTCCGGCTGTACGGTCCGTTGACCGAACTCGTCATAGAGCAGTCGAAAGTCCACCTGGGAGACGGTGACGCTGTTGTCTTCCCAGAGGATGGCAAAGACGTTGTTCTTGTTGCTCTCGACGGACTGCACCTTTGCCTTTCGGTTTGACGCGGGGGCACTAAAAAAAGCCTTGCCGGAGGCGAGATTGTAGAAGGAAAAGAGTCCGGTCTTGTCCAGGGTGAAACCCACTTCCTGGTTGTCGTCCATGCCCACGGCTAGAACAGGGAGGCTGTCTGCTCCGGTTTGGAGGCGGTGGCTGATCGTGGCGCTGGCTGGCTGGAAAAGCGGCAGGGTTACCCGGACGATCAGGACCAGAATGGCGATGACGCTGGCAATGACCAGCAGGCCGCCGCAGGTGATGGCTCGGGTGGCAAGACGATCCTGTCTGCGGACTTTCTTGATGAATTGTTTGTCGAGTTTCTGCATGGTGTTCCTTGCTGTTTTGGACACTGCTGCGTAGGGCGGCCTCTACCGGAGAAGCCCCCGGGAAGACCAGCTTGCAGGCGGTGGCCTTCCCGGGGGCCGGGAGGTGAACTTGTGTCCGGCCATGGCCGGGGGAGGTTACTTCAGTTTAGCCAGCTCTTTTTCCACGACACTGGCAGGCAGGGGCAGATAGCCGTCTTTCACCACGATCTCCTGACCGGTCTTGGAAAGCACATACCTAAAGAACTCAAGGGTCAGGGGAGACATGGGCTTGTTCGGCTCCTTGGCCACATAGATGTACAGGGTTCTGGAGAGCGGGTAACTGCCGCTCAACACGTTTTCGTAGTTGGCTTCCTGGGCCTTTTCCCCGTCTTTATTGCTCAGGGCGACGGCTCTGACCCCGGAGGTCATATAGCCGATGCCGGAGTAGCCGATGCCGTTACGATCCTCGGTCACGCCCATGACCACCGAAGCGGAGCCGGGTTGTTCCTTGACGGTATCCTTGTAATCGCCTTTGAACAGGGCATGTTCCTTGAAATAACCGTAGGTGCCGGAGGCGGAGTTACGGCCATAGATGCTGATGGGCGCCTGCTGCCAGGGACCGGTAAGACCCAATTGGCCCCAGGTGGTGATCTCTTCGGAGTGTCCGCCCTTGCGGGTTTTGGAGAAGATCGCGTCAACCTGTTGCAGGCTCATCTCCTTGATCGGGTTATCTTTATGCACATAAACGGCCAGGGAATCCAGGGCCACGCCGATCTTGGTCGGAGCATAGCCGTATTTCTTGGTAAAGGCGTCAACCTCTTCGGCCTTCATGGTTCGGGACATGGGGCCAAGCTGGGCGGTGCCGGAGATAAGGGCGGGCGGCGCGGTGCTTGAACCCTTGCCCTCGATCTGGATGCGGACGTTGGGATATTCTTTGCGGAAGCCTTCAGCCCAGTAGGTCATCAGGTTGTTCAGGCTGTCTGAGCCGATGCTGTCGAGATTGCCCGAAACCCCGCTCACTTTTTTGTAGTCGGCAATTTTCTTGTTCACGGTGACTTCTTTACTTTTCTTGTTGGCGGGAGCATCCTTGGCAAAAGCGCCGGTGGCGGCGACAGCGACCAGGCAGCCTGCCAACGCAGCCGTGGTGAATGATCGGGTTAAAAAACCTGTGTGCATCGTCATGGTTGTCTCTCCTTAAGTGAAGTTACAGATGGCTTATGCCAGTTTGTGACATGGTCAGTAATTCTGCCCCCACTATGCTCCCCGATTGTTAGATTTTTATTAGGGTTTGATTAGGAGATGAACAGGGCTGCAGACGATGCCTCCTGATGCAAAACTGTTGCAGATCTAACCGCACCTGAATAATTCCGAGGTACTCTTTTTTCACTCCCATATTTCTCCTTAGCCCCCCTGTCAGAGCATCGGCAGGGGGGCACTTTTTTGAATTGGAAAATAACCTCCCCGTAATCATCCCCTAATACAGGGGGGGTAGTTTGGCCCCCATGGATACAAGATTACAACCATACAAGGAGGCTAACGCCATGCACTGCAAACATCTTCTCCATTACAGCCGCGGGACACACACCTGGTCTGTGGCCAGCTGTTCCGCCAAGAACACTCCTTATGTTCCCAGCCTGGGTGAGGTGGAAAGGTTTTGCCAAAGCGGCAAACACACCATCTGCCCCGCCTACCTTTTCTCATGCGAGACGGGATATATTGCAAGGGAAACCCTTATCCATGCCGGGGGCAGCAGGCATATCAACCAGCAGAATCGTGTGTAATTCATTCAAAATTCAAGTGGCATAAGGGGCAGGTCATGCGTTGGAACTTAAAAAATAGACTTGGTTTTTTCTTTGTCTTTATCATGTTGGCCGCAGGTGTCGGGATGGGCGTGCTGTACACCATTTCCGTAACCACCCAGGAACAGCTCATCTCTGGAGCAAGCCAGGCAAATAAAAACATCCAGACTTCCGGGGAGGATGGCATCGATAATGTGCTTTTGGTCCGGGAGCTGCAGTCAGCCCTGCTGGAGCAGATGCTGCTGTGGAAGAATTTTCTGGTGCGGGGCAAGTTTCAGGATATGCAGACAAAATATGCAGAGGCATTTGAAAAGGGCGATGCCCGGATCGTTGCCATGCTGGGGGCGGGGCAGAAAGCCCTGGCGCAGGATGCGGAGTCCCAGGCGCAGTTGCAGCGGATTGCCGAAGAGTATGCCGCTTTTAAAAAGCAGAAGGAGATTGGTCAGAGCATGATCGGGTTTCAGGAAAACTATTACGATGGAATACGGGCTGCGGATCAGTACACCGGGGATAAAGGAGCGCAAGCCATCACCATGACCCGTGCGCTGGCAGAGCAGATTGCCAAACAGGCCGGGGTACGGACCGGTGAGACCATTGCTGCTACGGGAAGCGATCATGAGGCTTTGTCCCGGAAGGCAAAAAACCTTTCTCTCCTAGCCCTCCTCGGCTCTGGCCTTGGCGTTTTCGGGGTTTTCCTGTTTATTCTTTTCTATCTTGGCCGCAAGGTGATTCAGCCCATGATGCAGATCAAGGAAAGATTGCAGGGCGTGGTGGAACAGGTCTATGAGGAATCAACCCTGCTTTCCGCCTCAAGTCTGAGTCTGGCGGAAGGGGCGGGGCGCCAGGCCGCCGGGGTGGAAGAGACCGGGGCCTCCATCGAACAGCTCCTTGGGCAGACCAATGCCAACAACGAGAGCGCCAGGCAGGCCAGCGCTCTTTCCAAAGGCATGCAACAGGTGGTGCAGGAAGGCGGGGCGCAGATGGCGATGATGCTGCAAGCCATGCAGGAGATAGAGGGACAGTCTGCCGAGGTGATGAAGATCATCAAGAACATCAACGCTATCGCCTTTCAGACCAACCTGTTGGCCCTCAACGCCGCAGTGGAGGCGGCCAGGGCTGGAGAGGCCGGGGCAGGTTTTGGCGTGGTTGCCGATGAAATCAGGAGACTGGCTCATAATGTGGCAACCTCTGCCAAGGAAACATCAGATATTATTCAGAATAACATCGAGAAGGTGAAGCAGGGCAGTGTGCTGTGTGAAAGTCTGGATAAAGCGTTTGTCGAGATCTATCAGGGTATTGCCAAAGTAGATGAAGAAGTGCAGAACATCGCCGTGGCCAGTGCTGAGCAGGTTTTCGGAATCCGGCAGGTGAGCGCGGCCATGGGCGAGATTGACACGGTGAGCCTGGCTGCCTCCGCCGAGGCGGAAGAAGCGGCCCGAACTGCGGCGGAATTGAGGACGCAGGCAGTGGAGCTGCGACTCATTTCGGGATCGCTGATTACTCTGATCAACGGGCAAGAGAGAGCGATGGAGGAAGAGGTTCAATGGCAGGAAGAGTCCGAACAGCTCTTGCCTCGGTTGGTGGCGGCATGAGCCAGTTAGCGGAGGTAATTATGCTGGAAGAAGAGGCAGGACGCGTAAGGTTCCAATCCCCCAGAATTTCACGGGGAGAGATTCTTGATTTGCTGGATAATAACGGGCTTACCTCCTGGTTTCAGCCCGTTTTTTCGAGGCGGACCGGAGAGATCTTTGGTTATGAGGCTTTGGCCAGAGTGCGGGAAGCACATACCCCTCCCATCGATATCGGGAAGTTTTTTCAAAGGGCCCAGGAAGAAGGCATTATTTCGACTCTTGATATGGTCTGCCGGGAACATGCTTTTTGTCGCGCGGCGGAGTTAGGTTTTGCCGAAAGAAATGCTTATCTGTATGTGAATATCTGCCCGGCCACCCTCATGCATCCCGATCACCGGGGTGGCGCGACCGACCGGTTGGCCGAGGAATGCGGCATCGCCAAGGAGCGGATCATCCTGGAGATTACCGAGCAGGAGGCGATCCGCAACTATGATCTCTTTAAAAAATCGGTGGAGTACTATCGGAAACGGGGCTACAAGATTGCCATCGACGACTTCGGGGTCGGCTACGGCGGGCTGAAGATGCTTTCGGTCATCGAGCCGGATTACCTCAAGGTCGACCGCCATTTCATCACCAATATCGACCAGGATTCCTTCAAACATAATCTGGTGGACGCCATTGCCACGGTGTGTCACAAGCTCGGCATCACCGTCATTGCCGAAGGGATTGAGCGGCCCGAAGAGCTGGAGACCCTTGCTCGGTTTGATATCGATCTGCTTCAGGGCTATCTGCTGGAGCGGCCTGGGCCAGACCTTTCCCGGCAGCGCCTCGCGCCGCTGGTTGTCCAGGAAGATGCCTCGTATTGCTCTGAAGCCCAAGGGGAATCCTGTACCATAGGCGACACCGTCAAGTATATCGAGCCGCTTTCCTCCCAGCAGTCCCTCATGACCGCCCATCAACGGTTCATGGACGATGTCAAGCTTCAGGGCATCCCGGTGGTCGATGAGCAGCGGGTGCTGGGCATGCTGAACCGGATGCATTTTTTGGAAAAACAGATGGTCGGCCCCCATGGCTATGGCTTTGCCCTCTCCGCCCATCGGGCGGTCAAGGATGTGCTGGGGGATGATTTTTTGCTGGTTGAGGCGGCAACCCCCATGGAGGAAGTGGTGCGCCGGATCAAGGCCCGCCGGGGCAGACATCTGTATGATGATATCTGCGTGGCCAGAAACGGCAAATATCTCGGCACCGTGGCCATCAACGCCCTGCTTGAGGCCATTACCCAGAAAAGCATCCAGCTGGCCAAGGGGGCAAACCCCCTGTCCGGCCTGCCTGGTAACGAATTCATCCAACGCACCGTGGCCACCTTTCTCCAACGTAAGGTCAATTTTGACGTCTGCTACATCGATATCGACGATTTCAAGCCCTACAACGACTATTACGGTTTTGAAAAGGGGGATATGGTCATCCGGCGGATAGGTCAGCTCATCGTCGATATCGTTCAGCCCGGAGTTAATGACCGTTTCCGCTTTGTCGGCCACATCGGCGGGGATGATTTCATCGTCATCACCCGGCCCCATGCCTCCCAGCAGATCTGTCGGCGGATTATCGATGGACTGGAAGGGCTGTTGCCCGAATTTCATGGGGAGCAGGAGGTGCGGGAGGGGCATTATTATGCCCGCGACCGGCAGGGGGAGCAGCGTCGGTTTGTCCTGCTTTCGCTTTCCATCGGCATCGTCAGCACCGAGGAATGCCCGGTGAATTCATACGCGGAGCTGGCTTTTCTCGCCTCCGAGGTCAAGCGGGCGGCCAAGCAGGAAAAAGGTTCGGCTATTGTTCGTAACCGGCGGGAGGAAGTGAGGTCGGAGATGATGCCCCAGGAAGATGATACAGCCGCATGAGCGGAGAGGGGTGGGCAGGGAATGTCGCGGGTAGATTATGAGGGATGTGGCATTGCCTCATGGCTCTGCCCGCAACCGGTATCCCACCCCGGATTCAGTAAGCAGCAGGCTGGGGCGGGACGGGTCGCGCTCGATCTTGTGCCGCAGGTTGCTGATGTTTACCCGCAGCACGTGCGGTTGTTCCAAGTGGGAGGCACCCCATATTCGGCTGAGCAGCTGACGGTGGGTCAGCACCTTGCCGGCATGGGTTACCAGTATCCGGAGGATTTCGTACTCGGTGGGGGTGAGCTGAACTTCTTGGTCGGCCACCCGCACCAGGCGGCGGGCAAGATCCACCTCAAGCCCGCCGCTGCGGAAGATCGGCTCCGGGGCCTGGCCGACGACCCGCCTGAGCGACCCCCGGATGCGGGCCAACAGTTCCGGTACGCCAAAGGGTTTGGTCAGATAGTCATCCGCGCCGGCGTCCAGGGCAGCCACCTTATCGTCTTCCCGTTCCCGTACCGAAAGCACGATGATCGGGGCGGGCGACCATTCGCGCAGCCGTCGGATCACCTCTACCCCGTCCAGGTCGGGTAGCCCTAGGTCGAGCAGGATCAGGTCCGGTCTTACTGCCGCGGCGGCGGCCAGGCCGAGGCTGCCGTTTTCCGCCAGATGTACGGTAAAGCCGGAGCTTTCGAGCACGGTGGCAAGCAGCCGTCGGATGGCGGCCTCGTCATCCACCACCAGAATACGGGGCGGATGCTCGCCAGGCTTTAACTCATCCATGGGCAGAATCCTCTGTCTGGGGAGGCGGGGTAAGGGGCAGCCTGATCGTGACGGTCAGGCCGCCGCCGGGGGTGATGGCGGCGTTGATTTTGCCGCCGTGGGCCTGGACAAACCCCTTGCAGATGGAAAGTCCGAGCCCGGTGCCGCGCGCACCCTCCGTCGCCGGCACCCGGTGGAACTTGTCGAAGATTCGTTCCAGGTCTGCTTCGGCAACGCCGGGGCCATGGTCGATTATCTCCATGACCAGCCACGCCCGGTCGGTCTGGGCATTGATCCCGAGGGCCTGATCCTGCGGCGAATACTTGAGGCTGTTGTCCAGCAGGTTGACCAGCACCTGGATCATGCAGCCCATGTCCAGCATCACCAGCGGCAGGTCCGGCGGGAGGTGTACCGCAATCTCCCGTTTCCCCAGGCGCGGATCGAGCACCGACAGGGCGCAGCCGATCAGCTCCTCCACGTCGCAGGGCGTGTACTTCAGCCGCACCGCCCCTGCTTCCAACCGGGTCATGTCCAGCAGGTTGCCGACAAAGCGGTTCAGCCGGGCCGCCTCCTCGCAGGCCGTGGCCAGCAGCTCGGTCCTGGCGGTCTCGCCCAACCCTTCCTGGTCCCGCAGGCTGCTCAGTGCTCCGGTGATGGAGGCCAGCGGGGTGCGCAGGTCATGGGAGATGGAGTTCAACAGTGCCCGCTCCAAGGTTTCCCTGGCCTGAAGAATCTGGGCCTGCTCCGCCTGTTGGGAGAAGCGGACCCGCTCCAATGCCATGGCGGTCTGGCTGGCAAAGGCGTCGAGCAGGAGCCGGTGCTGCTGGGAGTTGTAGTCGGTCGGATCTGCCATTTTCACCCCCAATACGCCGAGGATGTTCGCCGAAGTCTTGAGCGGCAGATAGAGCAGGTCGGCCGAGCCCAGGGTGGTGGTGCCGCATCCCGCCTCCTGGTGATTGCGGAAGGTCCAGTCCGCCACCGCCCGCTCATTGAGGTCGAGATCTAGTTTTTCGCTGGCGGAGATGATCTTGAGTTGCTCCCCATCGGCCAGGAAGACCACAATCTCGGCCTTCAGGCTTTCTCGGATATTGCGGAGCACCGCGCCGGTGACGGCCACCAGATCGGCGGCCCCGGCCAGATCGCGGCTTAGATAATAGAGGCTGGCGGTCTGCACCTCGCGCAACCGCAGCGATTCCGCCCGTTCACGGCTTCTGGCCACCGTGGAGCTGATCACTAGCCCAACGGTGAGAAAGCCGGCAAAGGTCATCAGGTATTCGACATCGGCTACGGCCAGGCTGAAACGGGGGGCGACAAAGAAGAAATCAAAGGCGAGCACCCCGAGGAAAGCGGTGAGCACGGCCGGTTGCAGCCCGAGCCGGACAGCGGCCAGCACCACTGCCAGCAGGTAGAACATCACCGTGTTGGTGGGGGAAAAGAAAGGATGGATCAGGCTGCAGAGCAGGGTCGTTCCGGCTATCAGGGCCACTGCCATCGCGTGTCCGGCCCAGGGGATGTTTCGGACCGGACGGCGTTGCCGTGTTGCCGTGCGCCGTTCGCCGAGACTCATGCTCACTACGTAGACGTCAATCTCGCCGCTTGCCCGGATGATCTGGTCCACGATGGGTGGGCGCAACAGTTCGCGCCAGCGGGGCCGGGTGGGTTTTCCCACCACGATTTTGGTGATGTTGTGGCGACCGGCGTAATCGGCCACTGCTTCGGCCACAGTGCTTGCGGTGACCGAGGCCACCGTGGCGCCCATGCTCTCGGCCAGCCGGAGATCGCGCCAGATCCGTTCCCGGTTTTCGCGGCTGAAGCGGCCGGTATCCGGGGTTTCGATGTACACTGCATGCCAGGGGGCCTTCATCTCGTCGGCCAGCCGCCGGGTGGTGCGCATCAGCTTCTCGCCGAAGGGGCTGCCGCTGATGCAGACCAGCAGCCGCTCTGCCACGGAGCGGGGCCCGGAGGTGGCGCGAGTCTCCATGTAGGAGCGCATCTGGTCGTCCACCCGGGACGCGGCGCGGCGGAGGGAAAGCTCCCGCAGGGCGATGAGGTTGCCGGGCTGGAAAAACTTTTCCATGGCCCTGGTCGCCTGTTCGGGGATATAGATCTTGCCTTGGCCCAACCGTTCCAGCAATTCGTCCGGCGGGATGTCCACCAGCTGGATCTCGGCGGCCAGATCGAGCAGGTTGTCCGGCACGGTTTCCCGCACCACCACCCCGGTGATCTTC
>JAPLJH010000063.1 GCA_026388695.1 Deltaproteobacteria bacterium
AATAGATGAAGCAGGAGAGGATGCGATGAACGAAAAAGAACGTCAAATGGCGCTTGAGTCGGTACGCCTCGGTCTTGATGCGCTGAAAAAGGCCTATGGCTTGTCGGACGAGCAGTTCGATGCGTTGGTGAAATTTGCCGGTGCAGAGGCTATTCTCAAGCGCGAGCCGGTGCTCGCTGTTCCTGCTTCCCCCGTGGCAGCCCCTGTTGCCCCAGCAGCTCCGGCTGCCTCGGCACCGGTGAAAGACGAGACTGCAGCCAAGAAAGCTGCCGAGGCTGCGGCAGTGGAAGAGGCCAGAAAGGCTGAAGCCGCCAAGAAAGCAGCCGGAGAGCAAGCTGCAGAAGAGGCCAAGAAGGCGGAGGCTGCGAAAAAGGCGGCCGAGGCTGCGGCAGCGGAAGCAACGAAGAAGGCTGAACCAGCCAAGAAAGCCGTCGAGACCAAGGCTGCGGAAGAGCCGAAAAAAGTCGCTGCGCCTGAAGCAAAGAAGGCCACCCCGGCGCCGGCAACCGCCGCAGCTGGCGCGGCAGAGCTTGCCCTTGAAAAAACACCTTTAAGCGAACGGGCCGCCAAGGTTCCTGAAGCTTCTTACAAACAGGCTTACACCGGCGCCATCCGCCAGACCGTTCTGGGCGATGAGGCGAGCGGCATCACGGTGGGCGGGGCAAATACTCTGCCGTTCCATCTGTTTGAAGGGACCATGGGCAATAGTCCTAAGATTGCCTTTGACGTACTGGATGTGAAGCCCGAGGAATGGCCGGATTCCCTGGCCCGTCATTATCAGGATGTTTTGGACAATCCCCTGGCCTGGGCGCAGAAATGTGTCAAGGAATACGGGGCGGATGCCATCTGTCTCTCCATGGTCAGCACCGATCCCAATGGCCTGAACCGGCCTGCGGGCGAGGCGGCAAAGGCTGCGGCCGAGGTGGTGAAAAATATCGAGGTGCCGGTTATTGTTTGGGGTTGCGGCAACGGCGAAAAGGATACGGAAACCCTGCGGGAGATCACTTCCCTGATCGGCGACAAGAAGGTGTGTCTGGCCCCGCTTTCCGACAGCAACTACCGGGCCATCGGCGCTACAGCCATGGCCTTCCAGTATCCGATGGTTGCAGCTTCGCCCATTGACGTGAACCTGGCCAAGCAGCTCAACATTCTGCTTGAGAATCTCGGGGTCTCCCTGGATTCCGTGTTGATCGACCCGTCCATCGGCGCTCTCGGCTACGGCATCGAGTACACCTACTCCGTTATGGAGCGGATCCGCCTTGCCGCCCTTACCCAGAAAGACGAGAAGTTGCAGGTACCCTTTATCTGCAACCTGGGCCGCGAGGTTTGGAAGGCCAAGGAATGTCGCTTGCCCTCCGACGAGATGATCGGCGACCAGGAAACCCGGGGCATCCTCATGGAGGCCATCACCGCTTCTTGTATGTTGATGGCTGGCGGCGAACTGATGATCATGCGGCATCCGAGAGCGGTTTCTCTGACCAAGTCGCTGATCGCCGGTCTCATGGGTTAACCGTAGTCCAAAATGTAGAATAATTGGGATGTCGGGACCGGCATAAGGTGCCGTAACGAAAAGGTTGTTTCGTAACGGCTCCTAAATTGTCTGAACTTGTAGAGTAAAGAGGAGAAAAACCAAATGTCTAAGATCATCTGTTCAGCCGCCATCCGTGGGGCTCACAAGATAGTTGATATGGCGGAAGCGAAGTTCGAGGAGGCCATCAAGAAGTACGGCCCCGAGCAAGAGGTGCATTTCCCGAACACCGCCTACTTCCTGCCGGTTATTTACAGCATGCTGGGTGCCAAGGTACAGAATCTGGGCGACATGAAGGATATCTTCAAGGAATGCCGCACCCTGCTGCCGGAACTGGTGAGCGAGAATATCTGGCTGCCGTACCTCGCCCCGGCCCTTGATGCGGGCATGGCTACCTTTTTTGCCGAGGAGATGTACGAGGCCATCCGTTATTTGGAGACCCCGGATTTCTACACCAAGACCGAAGATCCGCTGGAGAACAATATCTGGTTGGGTGCCGCAGATGACGTTATCTTCCGCAAACGTGGCGTTGAGTTCGTTGACGGTACTGCCCCCGGTTTTGCCGCTATTATGGGCACCCCGGAGGACAGCGCCATGGCGGCTAAGATCGCTCTGGAGCTTCAGGAGAAGAACCTCTACATCTTCATGCACGACCAGTCCAACGGCAAGAACATGGCCGAGAAGCTGGTGGAACAGAAGGTGCAGGTGGGCTGGAATACCCGTCTGGTTCCCTTCGGCAAGAGCTACACCTCGGCGGTTTTCGCCATCGGCTTTGCCTGCCGTGTGGCCATGGCCTTCGGCGGCATCAAGCCCGGCGACTACAAGGGCAACCTGATCTACAACAAGGATCGGACCTTCGCCTTTGTCATGGCCTTTGGCCCGGTTTCCGACGAGTGGTACGCCAACGCGGCCGGCGCCATCAACTGGGGCTTCCCCACCATTTCCGATTACGACATCCCCGAGGTGCTGCCCACCGGTATCTGCACCTACGAGCATGTGGTCAGCCGCGTGCCCCACGAAGAGATCGTGCAGAAGGCCATCGAGGTGCGGGGGCTTAAGGTCAACGTTACCAAGATCGACATCCCCTTGTCCTTTGGTCCTGCCTTTGAGGGAGAACGTATCCGCAAGGACGATCTGTTCATGGAATGCGGCGGCGGTCGGACCTCGGGGGTTGAGGTTTTGGTTTCCAAGGATATGTCCGAGGTTGAGGACGGCAAGGTTACCGTCGAAGGGCCGGACATCAAGGACATCCAGGTGGGGCAGAATCTGCCCCTCGGTATCCTGGTCGAGGTTGCCGGGCGTGGCATGCAGTCGGACTTCGAGCCCATCCTCGAGCGCCAGTTCCATCACCTGATCAACTACATCCAGGGCATCATGCACATGGGCCAGCGGAACATCATGTGGCTCCGCATCGGCAAGGCTGCGGTGGAAAAGGGCTTTTCCCTCGCCCATATCGGCAAGGTGTTGCACGGTAAACTGCATCAGGAGTTCGGTGCCATTGTTGATAAAATTCAGGTCAAAATCTACACCGAGTTGGACAAGGTGGAAGAGGTTCAGGAGCTTGCCCGTAAGGTGTACGCAGAGCGCGATGAGCGCCTGGGCTCCATGACCGACGAGACCGAAGAGGTCTTCTATTCCTGCACCCTGTGCCAGTCCTTTGCCCCGAGTCATGTCTGCGTTATCACCCCGGAGCGGATCGGCATGTGCGGCGCCTATAACTGGCTGGACGGCAAGGCCTCCTACCAGATCAACCCCACCGGTCCCAACCAGCCGATTCAGAAGGGCGATTGCCTGGACGAGAAGCTCGGCCGCTTCAAGGGGATCAACGATTTTGTCGATCAGACCTCCCGCGGGGCCGTAACCGACCTTGCCTTGTACTCCCTGATGAACAGCCCGATGACCGCTTGCGGTTGTTTCGAAGCCATTGCCGCCATGCTGCCCCAGTGTAACGGGATCATGGTGGTCAACCGTGACTACAGCGGCATGACGCCTTCCGGGATGAAGTTCACTTCTTTGGCTGGTATGGCGGGCGGTGGCGCGCAGACCCCTGGTTTCATCGGGGTTTCCAAGCATTTCATGACCAGCCCCAAGCTGTTTGTTGCTGAGGGCGGGTTGCAGCGCATGGTCTGGCTGCCCAAGATGATGAAGGAAGAGATCAAGGATAAACTCATGGAGCGCTGCAAGGAAATCGGCATGCCGGAGTTTTACGATATGATCGCCACCGAGGAGAACGGCACCACGGAAGAGGAAATCCTCGCCTTCATGAAAAAGGTCGGACATCCGGCTCTTGAGATGGAAGCGCTTGTTTAATGTGAGATATTAGCTGTCAGCTATTAGCGATACGATTCAAGATTACTATTCAAGCTTAAAGCGCACGGCTTACAGCTTGCCTTATACGGGAGGAACAGACAGATGGCTTTAACAGGTATTCAAATCCTCAAGATGCTTCCCAAGAAGAACTGTGGGGAGTGCGGTATCCCGACCTGTCTTGCCTTTGCCATGAAGGTGGCTGCAGGGCAGATGGAAATCGGCGAATGTCCGTATGTGAGCGATGAGGTCAAAGAGCAGATCGGCGAGGCATCCGCCCCTCCGATTCGGACTATTAAAATCGGCTCCGGGGACAGCGCCTATACCACCGGCGGCGAGACCTGTCTGTTCCGCCATGAAAAACGCTTTGAAAACCCCACCGGGATCGCGGTGCTCGTCACCACCGAGATGAGCGATGCCGAGGTCGAGGGCCGGATTAGCCGGTTTAAGAACCTCCGCTATGAGCGGGTCGGCGTTCTGCTCAAGGCTGACCTCATTGCGATCAAGGATGCCAAGGGCGACGGGGCTGCTTTTACCGCTCTGATCAAGAAGGTGCTGGAAGGCGCAGCCGATGCCGGTCTTATTCTGATGAGCGACAAGGCTGACAACCTCAAGGCCGGTGCTGCTGCCTGCGGTGAGCGTAAGCCTCTGCTCTATGGCGCCACCGCTGAGAATGCCGAGGCCATGGCTGCTATCGCCAAGGAGACCGGGTGCCCTCTGGTTGCCAAGGGAACAAACCTTGACGATACCGTGGCTGTTTCTGAGAAACTTCTTGCCGCCGGAATCAAGGATCTCATGCTCGACTCCGGAGCCCGCACGATTCGGGCCGCTTTGGAAGACAGCGTGGTGGGTCGTCGTTCCGCCATCCGCGCCAAATTCAAGCCCCTGGGCTTCCCGACCATTACCTTTCCCTGCGAGATCTCTGCTGATCCGTTGATGGAGGCCATGGTTGCCTCGGTGCTCATTGCCAAATACGCCGGTATTGTTGTGCTCTCCGATCTTCAGGGTGATATCCTCTTTCCGCTGCTTCTGGAGCGCTTGAACATTTTCACTGATCCCCAGCGGCCCATGGTGGTTCAGGAAGACGTTTACAACATCAACGGCCCCACCGAGGATTCCCCGGTTCTGATCACTTGCAATTTCTCCCTTACCTACTTCATCGTCTCCGGCGAGATCGAGGGGAGCAAGGTGCCTTCCTGGTTGTTGATCAAGGACACGGAAGGTCTTTCGGTTCTTACCGCCTGGGCAGCGGGCAAGTTCGGCGCGGATATGATCGCGGCGTTCATGAAGAAATCCGGAATCGAGTCCAAGGTCAAGCATCGGGAGCTCATTATCCCAGGCTATCTTGCCTCCATGAAGGGCGAGCTTGAGGAAGAACTGGCCGGCTGGACCATTACCATCGGTCCCCGTGAGGCCGGACATCTGCCCGCCTTCCTGAAGGAATGGAAGCCGGCGGCATAACGGAAGAGTTGCATATTCATCGGCTTACAGAGTTTTTTCGTGCGGCCGTACCATAACCATACACACCGACAGAACCGGCTATGAATATCACAATCAACGGTTATGAAATTGTTGCCGAAGAAGGGATCACCATCCTGGAAGCGGCAAAGCGGGCGGATATCCATATCCCAACCCTGTGCTACGTGAACAAGGGGACCTCGGATATTCCTTGCGAGATCTGCGTGGTCAGCGTGGATGGGATTGAGGCGCCGGTACGGTCTTGCATCACCCCGATAAGCGAAGGGATGCGGATCACCACCGAGTCCAAGGAGCTTCAGGCCAAGCGCTCCGAGCGCATGACCCTTTTGATGGAGACCCATTTCGGCGACTGCAAGGCTCCCTGCAATCTCACCTGCCCTGGGCAGATCAACGTGCAGGGCTACATCGCCCATGTGGCGAAAGGCCAGTACGAAGAGGCCCTGCGTCTGGTCATGGAGCGCAACCCCTTTCCCTTTTCCGTGGGCCGGGTGTGCCCTCGATTCTGCGAAACCCGCTGTCGCCGGATCCTCGTGGATGAGCCGGTGTCCATCAACCATCTCAAGCGCTTTGTCGCTGACTGGTGCATGGCCCACAAGATTGAGCTGCGCATTCCCCGTGATGCTTCCACCGGCAAAAAAATCGCCGTTATCGGTGGCGGTCCCTCCGGCCTGACCGGCGCCTACTATCTGGCGCGTAAAGGCCACGATGTCACGGTGTTTGAGTCCGCCCCAAAGCTTGGCGGTATGTTGCGCTATGGCATCCCAGACTACAAAATCCCCCAGGATGTTCTTGATTACGAGATCAGCGCCATCCTGCGTATGGGAATTAATGTTCGCTTGAGCCAGAAGTGGGGCGATGATTTCACCCTGCAATCCCTCAAGGACCAAGGCTATGAGGCCATCCTCATCGCTACCGGCACCCCGGTGGATGAGAGCCTGGATGTTCCCGGCTGTGCCCTGCCCAAGGTGATCCCTGCCACGAAATTTTTGCGGGACATGTCCGAAGGCAAGACCGGCAACTATGGCCGCTCCGCCGTGGTTTTCGGCGGCAACAATGTGGCCATGGAGGTTGCCCGTTCCCTGCTGCGAAACGAGGTCGGCCAGGTCACCATTATCTATCCCCGGGCCCAGACCGAGATGTCGGCCAACCAGCGGAATATCCGGGTGGCGGAAAAAGAGGGGGTCCAGTTTCTCCTCATGGCCGCGCCGGTGAACTTCAGCGACACCAATAACGGCATCGCCGTGCAATTGATTCGAACCAAGCTTGGCGAGCCCGACGAGAAAGGCATCCGCTATCCCGAGGCGATTCCTGGTACCACGGTGAATATTAATGCCGATACCGTTGTTGTTGCCCAAGGCTTGAGCGCTTGTCGCGAAAAATTCGAGGGCGGCGAGCTGGAGGCGAGTCTGGAACTGACCCCGAAATGTAATATCAAGGCCAACCCGAGAACCTCTTTGACCAACCATCCCGGCATCTACGCGGCCGGTGATGTGACCAGCGGCCCCCGTTCGGTGATCCAGGCCGTGGTTGCAGCCAGGCGGGCAGCGGAGAACATCCATGCCCAGGTCATGGGAATTACCAAGACCGTGGCCGAAAGCCGGTTCAACTTCAGCCGGGGCAAGGGTTTCGATGATGTGGATCTTCGGAATTTCGAGGGGGTCAACATCAAGCTTCGCGAGAAGATGCCCACCCGACCTCCCCAGATTGCCACCCAAGATTTCAGCGAGATCAAGCTCGGGTTTTCGGAACAGATGGCCATCACCGAGGCCAAGCGTTGTCTTTCTTGCGGCTGCCGCGCCTTTGACCGTTGTGACTTGAAGAAATTGGCCACGGACTTCGGTCTTGATCCAACTCGGACTGGAATGGCGGCAAAGCCGGTGTACACGGAAAAGATCGACCATCCCGTGATTCTGGTGGACCTGAACAAGTGCATCTACTGCAAGCGTTGCCAGAATAGCTGCGAATACAACGCCCTGGAAATCAGCGCCGACGATGTCGATGATAAGGGCCGTCCGCTGGGGCTGCGGTTTAAGTTCAAGGACAACTGTGTCAATTGCGGGGCCTGCGTGGACAACTGCTCCACCGGCGCCCTGAACAAGAAAGACGTCCTGGTGCCGGTGATCAACGAACCCATCCGCGAGGTGCGCTCCACCTGCCCATACTGCGGAGCAGGCTGCCAGATCATCCTCAAGGTGAAGGGCAATACCCTGATGGAGGTCACTTCGGATCCTGATCTGGCGCCCAATTACGGGGCGCTGTGCGTCAAGGGCCGTTTCGGGCATAATTTTGTTCAGCACAAGGACCGTCTGACCAAACCCTTGGTGCGCCGAGGCTCGCAGCTGGTGGAGACAAGCTGGGAAGATGCCTTGAATATTGTGGCCAAGCGTTTCTTCGATCTCAAGGCTATGTACGGACCGGATTCCATTTCCGGTTTCAGCTGTGCCCGAGCCAGCAACGAAGAAAACTATTTGATGCAAAAATTTATGCGGACAGCGATCGGAACGAATAATATCGATCACTGCGCCCGACTCTGACACGCTCCCACGGTGGCCAGTTTGGCCCTCACCTTCGGCAGCGGCGCAATGACCAACTCCATTGCGGATACAAAGAAAACCGATCTCTTTTTCATGGTCGGCAGCAACCCGGACACCAGCCATCCCACCATTGGCCTGCGCATTCACCAGGCCGTGGATCGCGGCGCTAAGCTGGTGGTGGTGGATCCCCGCCGGACCAAACTGGCCGAGCGGGCCGATCTCTGGCTGCGTATTCTGCCGGGGACCGACGTCGCCTTTTTAAACGGCATGATGCAGGTCATTATCGAGGAAGAGCTCTGGGACAAGAAGTTTGTCGAGGAGCGCACCGAGGATTTTGACGAGCTGGTCCGCTTGGTCAAGAAATACACCCCGGAGATGGTGGAAAAGATCACCGGCATCAAGGAAGATCAGCTGCGCCAGGCCGCCCGGATGTATGCCGCGGAAGGCAGGCACGCCGCCTTTTGGGGCATGGGCATCACCCATTATGTCACCGGCACGGACCGGGTCAAGTCCATCGCCAACCTGACCATGCTCTGCGGCAAGATCGGCAAGGAAGGCACGGGCTGCAACCCCCTCCGGGGCCAGAACAACGTGCAGGGCGCCTGCGACATGGGGGCGCTGTTCAACAGCCTGCCCGGCTATGGCGGCCTGGAAAACGACAATCTTTTTGACCGCTATGAACAGCTCTGGGGCATCAAGCTGCCTCGGCGCCCGGGCAAGCCGGCCACCGAGGTCTGGGAGAACATCTTCAAGGGCAATATCCGCGGCCTGTATATCTTCGGGGAAGATCCCGTTGTCGCCGACGCCAATATCGCCCATGTCAAGAAGGCCTTGGAAAAGGCCGATTTCCTGGTGGTTCAGGATATATTCCTGACCGATACCGCGAAGATGGCGGATGTGGTGTTGCCTGCCGCCTGCTACGCGGAAAAGGACGGCACCTTCACCTGCACCGAGCGCAGGGTGCAAAGGATTCGCAAGGCGGTTGAGCCGCCGGGCGAGGCCAAGCCGGACTGGCAGATCATCTCCCTGCTTTCCCAGCGGATGGGCTATCCCATGCATTACAATTCCGCGTCCGAGATCTTTGACGAGATTTGCCAGCTGTTGCCGCAGTACAAGGGGCTGTCCTATGCCCGGCTGGAAAAGGTCGGCTTGCAGTGGCCGGTGCCGGACCAGCATCATCCCGGCACCGCAGTGCTGCACACGGAGAAGTTCACCCGGGGCAGGGGGATGTTCATTGCCGAGGATTATATCCCCCCGGTGGAGCTGCCCGACGAGGAGTATCCGCTGCTTTTTACCACCGGCCGCGATTTGGCCCGGTACAACTTCAGCAGTATGACCGGCAAGACCACGCAGATCGATGAGATCAGCCCGGAGTGTTTTGCCGAGGTGCATCCTGCGGATGCGGAGCGGCTGGGGCTTAAGGAGAAAAACTGGGTGCGGCTCACCTCGCGGCGCGGTTCGGTTCAGATGCGGGCCATCATCACCGACCGTACCCAGGAGGGCACCATCTTCAGCACGTACAATCACCTGCAGACCTTGGTGAACATGCTGACCCTGGACGCCCTGGATCGTCTTTCCAGGACGCCGGAGTATAAACTGTGCGCCATCAAGCTCGTAGTATTGGGCGATGAGTTGTCGGACTGACCTTTTTTTGGGAGTGCGGTATCGGCTCCTTAATTTTTTAAGTGGAGTTACACGATGGGACAAGCAAAAGATAAAAAATCAGGGACAGTAATGGTCGTCGGCGGCGGTATCGCCGGGGTCCAGGCAGCCCTTGATTTAACCGAGCTTGGCTACTATGTCTATCTGGTAGAAAAGTCTGCGGCCATTGGCGGCGCCATGGCCCAGCTGGATAAAACCTTTCCTACCAACGACTGTTCGCTTTGAATACTCGCACCTAAGCTGGTAGAGGCCGGTCGGTCTCCCAATATCGAAATTCTGAGCAACGCTGATTTTCTTTCCTTGGACGGAAAACCAGGCAATTTCACCGCCAAGCTGCGGATGCGTCCGCGGTATATCGATGCGGATAAGTGTACGGCCTGTGGGCTGTGCACCAAGTACTGCCCCAGGCATCTGGTGGACCAGTACAACGAGGGGTTGGCGGTTACGCGGCCCATCCACATCGACTATGCCCAGGCCGTGCCTGCCACTTATTTTATCGATCCGGAGGCGTGCCTGTATCTGAAGCACGGCACCTGCCAGATCTGCGTCTGCACCTGTCAGAGCAAGGCCATTGATTTTAGCCAGAAGGCCGAGGAAAAAGAGTTGCAGATCGGCGCGGTGATCATGGCCCCAGGTTTTGGCCGGGTTCCCGATGCAACCCTGGCCAAGTACAGCTATGGTTCGCATCCCGATGTCATGACCAGTCTGGAGTTCGAGCGTTTGCTCTGCGCCTCTGGTCCCTTCGAAGGGGAGGTGAAATGCCTTTCCGACCGTCGGCATCCCAAAAGAATAGCCTTTATCCAGTGTGTGGGTTCCCGCGATCTCGGCTGTAACAACGGTTACTGCTCCTCGGTTTGCTGTATGTATGCCATCAAAGAAGCCATGGTTGCCAAGGAACATGATCCCGAGCTGGAGATTACCATCTACTACATGGACATGCGGACCCAGGGCAAGGGTTTCGATGCCGCCCAGAAGAAGGCGGAGGCCATGGGGATCAGGTTTGTTCGTGCTCGGGTGGCTGATGTTATGCCGTGGGATAAAAACCTCAAGCTCACCTATTCCACCTTGGACGGGACGCACAGTTTTGAGCCCTACGATATCGTTGTGCTCTCCGTGGGCCTCGATGCTCCGGCCGATGCCAAGAACCTTGGCGAGATTGCCGGTTTTGCCCTGAATGATTACGATTTCTGCAAGACCGAAACCTTTGCCCCGCTGCTCACCACCAAGCCGGGCGTTTTTGTCGCCGGCGCTTTCCAGGGCCCCAAGGATATTCCGGAAAGCGTTACCCAGTCCAGTGCTGCCGCAGGCCTGGCGGCCGGGCTTATTGCCAAGGATCGCGGCAAGGCCCTGGTGCACAAGACCTATCCCAAGGAACAGAAAACCGGTAAGGATGAAGAGGTCCGGATCGGGGTTTTTGTCTGCCACTGCGGGATCAACATCTCCAGCGTGGTCGATGTGGCCTCGGTGGAACAGTACACCGAGGGCATGGAAGGTGTGGTCTATCATGCCCAGAGCCTCTACAGCTGTTCGCAGGACGCCCAGGAGGTGCTCAAGGCCAAGATCAAGGAGCACAACCTGAACCGGGTGGTTATTGCGGCCTGTTCTCCGAGAACCCACGAGCCGCTCTTCCAGGAAACCCTGAAGGATGCAGGCCTGAACCGTTGTCTTTTTGAGATGGTCAATATCCGCGACCACTGCTCCTGGGTCCATGCCAACGAGCCCGCGGCTGCAACGCAAAAGTCCAAGGACCTTGTGCGGATGGGTATTGCCAAAGCCCGTCACATCCAGCCGTTGCCCGAGCAGACCGTGCCGGTTACCAACAAGGCTCTGATTCTTGGAGGCGGGGTGGCAGGACTTACCGCCGCTTTGACCATTGCCGACCAAGGGTTCCATTCCTATGTGATCGAAAAGGAAGAGAAGCTTGGCGGCCATCTCCAGCATCTCTCCTACACCCTGCAGGGCGAGAAGGTGAGCACAGTTTTAAGCGAGCTCACCGACAAGGTGAAAAAGAACAAGTTGATCGAGGTGCTGACCAGTACGGAAATGACCTTGGTCAATGGCTTTGTCGGCAACTTCAGCTCGGTGCTTACCACCACCAAGGGCAAGAAAGCCACGGAAACCACCATCGATCATGGGGTGATCATCATCGCCACCGGCGGCCGCGAACATCGGCCGGAAGTGGTGCTGGGCAACCCGGTGAAATATTCCGAAACGGTGGTTACCCAGCGTGAGCTGGAGCAACGGTTGGCAGGCAAGGGCAAGAGTCTGGCGCCCAAGTCCGTGGTCATGGTGCAGTGTGCCGGTTCCCGGGGTGATGATCTCAACTATTGCAGCAAGGTATGCTGTAACCATGCGGTGAAGAACGCCCTCAAGATTAAATCGCTTGATCCTGCTTCCCAGGTGGTGGTGCTCTACCGCGATATGCGTACCTACGGCTTTGCCGAAGACGCTTACCGCGAAGCCAGGGAAAAAGGGGTGGTCTTCATCCCCTACACCATGGACAGCAAGCCTGTGTTCAAGAGCAGCGGCAAGAAGATGAGCGTCACCTTCCAGGATCCGATCCTGCGGGATGAGGTCACCATGACCCCCGAGGTGCTGGCCTTGAGTGTCGGTATTGTTTCCGAAGGGACCGACGATCTCAGCAAGCTCTTGAAGATTCCGGTGAACGAAGACAAATTCTTCCTTGAGGCCCATGTCAAGCTGCGCCCGGTGGAACTGCCGGTGAGCGGGGTCTATGTTTGCGGCCTAGCCCATTCGCCCAAGCCGGTTGAGGAGATCATCGTCCAGGCGCAGGCGGCGGCGGCCAAGGCATCCATTCCGCTCTGTAAGGGCTTTGTTTCGGTGGAACCCACCATTTCCTGCGTGGACAAGGAAGCGTGCATCGGTTGCGGCCTGTGCGAATCGCTCTGCCCGTACCAGTCCATCCGGATCATCAAGGACGAAAACGGCAAGCGTAAGGCCGAGACCATCACCGCCTCCTGCAAGGGCTGCGGCATCTGCGCCTCGCATTGCCCGGTATTTGCCATTTCCATGGGCGGCTACACCGACGAACAGATCAACGCGCAAATCACCGCCTTTGGTGCACAATAGAGGAGCAGTTATGAGTCAGAAAGATTTCAACCCGAAGATCCTGGGTTTTCTCTGCAACTGGTGCTGCTATGCCGCAGCGGACAGTGCCGGGGTTTCCCGCTACCAGTATCCGCCGAATCTGCGGACCATCCGGGTGATGTGCACCGGACGGCTCGATCCGGCTTTTGTTTTGCGTGGATTTGCCGAAGGTGCCGATGCCATCTTCTCCGGTGGCTGACAACTCGGTGAATGCCATTACCAGGTTGGTAATTACGACGCGATGGGTGTGAGTGCATTGGTGAAAAAGGTTCTGGCCGAGGTCGGGATCAATCCGGATAGGTTTGGTCTGCAGTGGGCTTCAGCGGCGGAGGCGCCGCGTTTTGTCAAACTGATCACCGATTTTACCATGAAGACCAAGGAGCTTGGCCCAATTGGCCAGGCCGAAGGCTTGACTCCCGAGGAGTTGAAGGTTCGCATCGACAAGGCCCTTGCCCTGGTGAGCGATCGCAAGTTGCGGATTGCCCTGGGCAATGCTACCAAGACCATCCGTAAAGAGGCGATCTTTACCCAGGACGGCATCACCGCCCTGATCGAAGAGAAGCTGAGCAAAACCATCACTGCTGGACTGGAAGGCGGTGGGGCGGAGGTTGCTGCCAAGAAGTAAACGCTGTTCGCTTTTAACGTGGATGAACCAAAGGGAGGTGCGAATAGTTGTCGCACCTCCCTTTTTTTGTCGAGTTGAGGCGGGAGAGGAAAAGACCGACAAAATCAGGCAGAGCATACCCGATTGCGGCCTTGGGCCTTGGCGCAATAGAGGGCTTTGTCCGCCTTGCCCAGCAGCCCTTCCAGCGAATGACCGTCTTCATTATGGGTGGCAACACCAAAGCTGACCGTGATCTTGACCGGCGGTTCGCCGTGCGCAACAGGTTCCATGGCAATAGCCGCCCGTAGATGATCGGCAATAGCAACGGCTTTCTCCTTGTCGGTATCGAGGAGAAGCATGGCAAACTCTTCGCCTCCATACCGGGCCACCACGTCGCTATGGCGAAGATGACGGTGGAACAGGCGACCGAGGGAGGCCAGTACCGCATCTCCAACCTGATGGCCAAGGGTGTCGTTCACTGCCTTGAAGTGGTCGATGTCGGCGAAAAGCAGGCTGAAACGGCTATCATAACGCTTGGCTCTCTCCAGTTCATCCACGAGCCGTTCATTGAAATAACGGCGATTGTGCAGGCCGGTCAGCTCGTCACGGATTGATTCCTGTAAGACATTGGTAAAGGCCTTAGAATGGTTGATCGCCATGCCAACCGAGTGGGCGATAATCGATAACAGCATCACGGTCTCTTTTTCAATGGGCTGGCCGGAGAGCGAATTATCCACCAGCATCACCCCTTCGGTGGCGCGGGAATCGTACCGCAGGAACACCGGGCATTGGCCGCAGATCTTGTCCGACGTGCCCTGCGGGGTGGCGGAGCAACATTTTGTCTGAGACAGGAGCCAGCAGCGGACCCATTTTTTGTCATAGGCTGGACATTGTTGTTCGCCGCATTGCTTGATATCCCAGCAGGCGATCCGTTTGTTGTTGATGATGGGGATCAGGGCAAAGTTGGTCAAACCCAAGGCCTGCACGAAGGGATCGGTTTCGCCGGTGCTTTCCCAGAAGGGATACCCGGAGAGTAAAGGTTTGGCGAACAGGGAATCGCCAGCGATCGGAATTTCGAGGGAGCTGATGGCCCCGGGTGTAAACCCTTTGCAGAGCTTGCCTTGAAGCACACCCCTTCGGTGCTTCACAAAAAAAAGACCGACCCGGTCAAAGGAGAAAATCTCTGCCACCAGATTAACGAAGCGTTCCTCGATGGTATCGACGTCCATTTCTTCGTAGATCAGCGAAAGCATTTCAGGAATGGCAAAGTGATTCAGCTCCATTCTCCCTCCTTATTTTTCGGCAACCGCATTTTTCCCAAGGCGTGGAACCTCCTTAACGGACTGCTCTTTTCTGCGCCCCGAGATGCTATCCGGCATCAACCCTTTGTTCTTATTATGCGGTCTCGTAAAAATCAAAGTCAACAAAAAGTATCACATTGTGGTAGAAAAAAGAGGGGGTGTTTGGGCGGAGAGGATCGCGGCTGATTGCACTTATCGAAGTGCAATCCCATATTATGACGCAGTATTATGCTAAATCTTAAGTGAAAGTCGTTAGTCTTCCATCTCCATGATTTTTAGCTTTCGCAATTCAGCCAGGCTGAAGACCGGACCGTCCACGCAGGCCAGCTTGCCGTCCATGTGGCAGTGGCGGCAGATGCCCACCCCGCATTTCATGTGGCGTTCCATGGTGGTGAGTACTTGTTCGTCGCGAAAGCCCATGGCGGTCAGCCTGCCGAGCACCGCCCGAAACATCAGGGGCGGGCCGCAGATCAGGGCTGTGCTGCGCTCCAGCTTTGGGTGCAACCCGTCCATCAGGGAAGTGACCAGCCCCACCTGAGCGTCCCATCCCGGTTCAGCCGCATCCACGGTGAGGCGGCAATCCACTCCTTTTTCGCGCCACATATCAAGATCAGTCTGAAAGGCGATGTCCGAGGGAGTGCGGCTGCCGTACAGCACGGTGAGCGTGCCGAATTGGTCCCGTTGATCCAGGCAGGTGTCGAGTACACCCCGCAGCGGTGCTAAGCCGATGCCGCCAGCCACGAACAACAGGTCTTTTTTCTGGAGTTGCTCCATGGGAAAGGGCCGTCCGTAGGGGCCGCGCAGCCCGATGGTGTCGCCGACCCGCAGCCCATGCATGGCGGCGGTGAGTTTTCCTGCCCGGCGGACGCTGAGGTGGATGGCTCCGGGCCTGGTTGGCGTGGAGGAAATCGAGATCGGCGCTTCCCCGCAATGGGGCATGGAGACCATCATGAATTGGCCTGGCTGGTAGCGGAAGGCGTCGTTGTAAGCATGATCGCAGAAGGCGAGGACGAAGGTGGAGATTTGTGAATTTTCGACTTCGATCTGTTCCACCTTGGCCTGCCTGGGCAGATAGATATCGGTGATGGTCTGTGGCATCGTCTTGTTCCGGTTGGGTTGGTAGTTACAGGCTGCCCTGGCAGGTGCGTTCCACGAAGCGAACAATGTCGGTGCCGCCGAAGCAGATGCCCACGCAGCGGCCACAGCCCACACAGCTTGGCCGACCGGTCAGGCGCACATCATCGCGAAGTTTGTGGGTAAAGCGCTGGCGGATGGCCCCGGTTTTGGCCTGCACCGGGTTGTGGCCTCCGGCCATGACCGTAAAGCCTGCAAAGGTGCAGGCGTCCCAGCTCCGCAGCCGTTGGCCGTTTACGGCGTCGAGCGGCTGGTCGCTGATGGTGAAGCAAGTGCAGGTGGGGCAGAGATAGGCGCAGCCGCCGCAGTCTTGGCAGCGCAGCGATAGCTTTGCAAAAACCTCATCCGGCACGGTGTCCGCTTCCAGGCGTCGGATGGCCTGTTCCACATGCACCTGGCGGCTGAAGCGACCGCGCGCCTCCAAAAAGGCTTGGTACCGGGCGGCGCGGTCCTTGTCGGTGGAGGGCGAGAAAAAGCCCTGCCAGCGCTCGGTTAGGGTATGGCCCGACGTCCGTCCGGTCTCCACTAGGAAGCGGTCGCCCAGATCGGTGAGCTGCAGGTCGCTGCCCATCTCGATAAAGGGGCCGGAGCCGGTGGCGTTGCAGAAGCACTTTGGGGATGGATTGTTGCAGTTGATTCCGATCAGCACCGAGCCTTGACGGCGGCGGAGGTAGAAGGGGTCGCGTTGCTGGCGGGAGAAGACTACATCCATGTAGAGCACGGCGGAGAGATCGCAGGGATGTACCCCGAAGTAGACCGTGGGGGGGATGGTTGCCTTGGTGGGCTGGAAATCATAGCCTTCTGGGGTGATGGTATAGGTGGAGAGCTGTTCCTGCTGGGGCAGGAAAAATTGCTTGAGCGAATTCTGCGGCGGTTCGCTCAGCTCAATCTCCACTGCGTCCAGATCGTCGATTACGGTGAACAGCACATCGCCGTGGCGGTTGCGCACCGGCGCCACCAGGCGGTACTCCTTGGCAAGCTTGCGCAGGAAGCCCTTCAGGTGATCCTTTTTGAGGAGGTGGCTGTCAGCCATGGAGGATGCGTGGGGCATGGGATTTCCTTTTGCTGATAATCAAGTAATCTTTGCAGTCAGAGTTAGATACTTCGCTCTTCTGTTCATTTCTTTGCTTGCCCAAAGAAACGAACCAAAAGAAAAGGCACCCTGTGTCCCTTGTCCCGCCGGAGGCGGGATGCCCTGCGCTCCTCGATGCTGCCGGGGCTTTGCAAACTCGGCTGCGCCTCAAACAGTGCAAATTCCCTTTTCGGCAGCCTCTCCGGTGCTCGGCTGCGTGCCAATGGGATTTTAACTGCTCATTTTTTCCACCCGTACCGCGCAGACCTTGTACTCCGGGCAACCAGAGCCGGTGTCGAAGGCGTCGTTGGTGAGCCGATTGATGGGCGCTTCGTGGAAGTGAAAGGTGGTGTAGACCATGCCGGGTTCCACCTGATCGGTGATGGAGGCGGCCAGGGTTATCTGACCCCGGCGGGAGGCCAGTTGCACCGACTCGCCCTGGCGCAGGCCATGGGCCTTGGCGTCTTCCGGGTTTATCTGGAGCACCGCATGGTTGCATTCCCTGTTCAGCCGTTCGCTTTTGCGGGTCATGGTGCCGGTGTGGTAGTGGTGGTAAATTCGGCCGGTCATCAGCAGCAGCGGATACTCCGCGTCGGGCAGCTCGCCGGGTGGGGTGTGGCTGGCTGGCATAAAGTGGCCCCGTCCACGGGTAAAGTAATACTTGTGCAGGAACGGTGTGCCTGGGTGGCTTCGGTCCCAGCAGGGCCATTGCAATCCCCAGCTCTGGTCCAACCGGTCGTGGTGCATGCCGCCGTAAATGGGGGAGAGCAGGGCGATCTCCTCCATTACCTCGGCGCTGGAGTCGTATTCCATGGCATAGCCCAAGCGGCTGGAAAGCTCCATGATGATCTCGCTGTCGGTGCGGCACTCGCCCGGCGGGGCCACGGCCTGGCGCACCATCTGCACCCGGCGTTCGGAGTTGGTAAAGCTGCCGCTCTTTTCAGCAAAGCAGGCAGCCGGGAAGACCACCTGGGCAAGCTGCGCCGTCTCGGTGAGGAAGATATCGCTCACCGCCAGGAAATCCAGGCCGCGTAGGGTTTCCTCCACCTTGCTCAAGGTGGGGTCGCTGAGCATGGGGTTTTCGCCCATGATGTACATCCCTCGAATTGGGCCTTGCTTGCCGCCGTGGGTCATCTCCACCAGGGTTTTTCCTGGGGCCTCCGGCAGACTTGCGCCCCAGGCCCGCTCGAATTTGTCCCGGTAATCTTGATTGGCCACCGCCTGGTAGCTGGGCAGCATGTTGGGCAGCGCCCCCATGTCGCAGGCACCCTGCACGTTGTTTTGGCCCCGGAGCGGATCGACCCCGGTGTCCTCTTTTTCGATATGCCCTGCCAGCATGGCCAGGTTGGCGATGGTCTGTACGTTTTCGGTGCCGCAGACATGCTGGGTCACGCCTAGACAGTAGCAGATCACTGCTTTGCGGGCTCGGCCATAGAGTTGCGCTGCCTGGCTGATCAGGGGCAGGGGCACACCGGTGAGGGCGGCGGTTTCTTCCAGATCAAGGCGGTTGAGCATGTCGCGCAGGGCCAGGAAGTTTTCGGTGCGCATCTCGATGAATAGCTCGTCGGCCAGGCCCTCATCCAGCAGCACCCGCATCATGGCATTGAGCAGGGGGATGTCGGTGCCGGGCCGCAGGGCCAGGTGGAGATGGCTGCACTCGGCCAACCGGGTGCGGCGCGGGTCGATGACGATCAGTCTGGCGCCCCGATCCACCGCGTCCAGCATCCGGCGGGCCACCTGGGGATGGGCCTCGGTGGTGTTGGAGCCGGAAACCAGGATTACCTCAGCGTTTTCGATTTCGTTGATGGAGTTGGTCATGGCCCCGCTGCCGAAGGTGGTGGCAAGACCTGCCACCGTGGGAGCGTGTCAGAGCCGGGCGCAGTGGTCCACGTTGTTGGTGGCAAGCGCGGTGCGGGCGAACTTTTGCAGCAGGTAATTTTCTTCGTTGGTGCATTTGGCCGAGGCCAGCACGCCGATGGCTTTGCCGCCATGGTTTTCGCGGATGTGGCCAAGCTGCTGGGCGGTGAAATCCAGGGCCTCCCCCCAGGTTGCCGGGACAAGGGCGTCGCCTTTGCGGATGAGCGGGGTGGTGAGCCGGTCAGGATGGTTGATCGATTCGTGGATGTGCCAGCCCTTAACGCAGAGATTATCCCGGGAGACCGGATGGTGTCGGCTGGGCTGGCTGCCGCAGACTTGGCCATCCTCCACATGCAGGTAGAGACCGCAACCGCAACCGCAGTAAACACAGGTGGTCAGCACATCTTGCATACCGTTTCTCCTGTTTGGATCAGGCCGGGGTACGGATTAGTCCGGACAGCCTGCATCAATTGTAGCAGAGAAACAGCGGGGGAACCAAAGGGATAATGTTTGGAACCTGATTCGGAAGGGCTTATTGGTGCTCGTCTGGGTTGTCGTCGTGACGCCGTTTAAAAGGCAGATGCGGAGGATGCACATGCACCCCTTCGCGTAGCATGAGGAAGCTGGTTTCGAGAAGCTCGACCCCGGTCAGCACCCCGACCGTCAGCACGGCCAGAACCACGCCGGCATGCTCATAGCCCAGGCCGACGGCCGAGCCGATGGCCGCCAGAATCCAGATCACCGCTGCGGAGGTAACCCCTTGCAGCAACCCCTCTTTGGCCATGATCACGCCCGCGCCGAGGAAGCCGATACCGGTGACCACCTGGCCTACCACCCGGCTGGGATCAGCGCCTGTGCCCTCGGTGATCAAAGCGCCCAGGGCGACAAAGACCTCGGTGCCGAGGCAGATCAGGATGCTGGTGCGGATACCCGCCGGTTTGCCGCGCAACTGGCGCTCCAGGCCGATGATGCCGCCACAGATAAGGGCAACGGCGATGCGCTGCCAGAAGATCGGGGTGTAGGGGTCGAATACGGGCATGGGTAAAGGCTCCATTGGGTGTATGGTGCTGCTGAGGGTTTCCCGTTGGGAGGAAGTTTGTTAGAGTTTACGTCAATCATGCAATAACGTCCTCTTTTTTTTTGAGAATGGTATAATCGTTTTTTACAAATCCCCAACACAAGGAGAGCCAAGATGAAACGTTTTCTCATTGCCGCAGCTATAGTCGCGGTCTCTTTTAGCACCCCGGCACTCGCCACCGATGTTGGCGTTTCGGTAAGCATCGGTCAGCCCGGTTTCTATGGCCACATTGATATCGGCGACTTTCCCCAACCCCGAGTGATCTATTCTAAACCGAGAGTCATTCTGCGTGGGGTGTCTATGCACCGACCGCCCATTTATCTGCGCGTGCCGCCTGGTCATATCAAACATTGGGATAAGCATTGTCGCGAGTACAACGCCTGCGGCGAACGGGTCTTCTTTGTCCACGACGACTGGTACGAGCGCGAGTACGTTCCGTATTATCAGGAAAGGCATCGTGATCGCCAGGATGACCGCCGAGAGTATCGTCATGATGATCGGCAAGATGACCGTCGAGATGATCGTAGGGATGATGATCGCCGTGACGAGGGCCGGGACGATGACCGCGGCAACGGCAAAGGCAAAGGGCACAACAAAGGCCACGGCCATAATCGTTAACTCTTGGCGTAATCCCTTTATCTGTTGATATCTTTACTTCTCTCTTGATGCGGCCTTGAGCGGGGAATTCACGAAGCCGCCATAATGGAATGCCAAGTGAGTTCGCCCGCTGCAAGCGCCCAGCCGCCCGCTGAAAAAACCGCCTTTATCATCCTGATCATCATCAGTGTCTGCCATCTGCTCAACGACATGATGCAGACCCTGTTGTCCGCGATCTATCCGCTGCTCCAGAGCAACTATGGCTTGAGCTTTGCCCAGATCGGCATGATCACTCTCACCTTTCAGGGCACAGCCTCGATCCTCCAGCCCATGGTCGGTTTTTTCATCGACCGCAACCCCAGGCCCTATTCCCTGGCCGTGGGCATGGGCCTTACCCTCGCGGGGCTGGTGCTGTTTTCCCAGGCCGGGAGTTATCCGGTGCTCTTGCTGGCCGCTGCCCTGGTGGGGACCGGCTCGTCGGTGTTCCATCCCGAATCCTCCCGGGTGGCGCGGATGGCTTCAGGCGGCAGGCACGGCTTGGCCCAGTCGTTGTTTCAGGTGGGGGGCAATGCCGGGTCGGCCATCGGCCCCTTGTTGGCCGCGCTCATCGTTTTGCGCCACGGGCAAACAAGCCTGGCCTGGTTTTCCCTCGCCGCCCTGCTGGGCATCTATCTCCTGATCCGGGTCGGCCACTGGTACAAGGGGCACGGGCTGATGCGGCTCATGTCCCGCGCTGGCACCGCCATGCCGCAGATGGAGCTGCCCCGCGGCAGGGTGGCCCTTACCCTGGCGGTGCTGCTGGCCCTGATGTTCTCCAAGTTTTTCTACATGGCCAGCATCTCCAGCTACTACATCTTTTATCTGATGGGCAGGTTCCAACTTCCGGTGCAGAGCGCACAGCTGTACCTCTTTGTCTTCTTCGGCGCGGTGGCGACCGGCACCCTGGTGGGCGGTCCGATTGGCGACCGCTTTGGCCGCAAGGTGGTGATCTGGGTGTCGATTCTGGGGGTGCTGCCCTTTACCCTGGCCCTGCCTTATGCCAACCTGTTCTGGACCGGGGTGCTCAGCGTGTTCATCGGGGTGATCCTTGCCTCCGCCTTCCCGGCCATAGTGGTCTATGCCCAGGAGCTGCTTCCGGCCAGGGTCGGCATGGTGGCCGGGATGTCGTTTGGTTTTGCCTTCGGCATGGGAGGGATCGGCGCTGCGGTGCTCGGGCACCTTGCCGATGCAACCAGCCTTGGATACGTGTATCACCTCTGCTCGTATCTGCCAGCTATCGGGTTGTTGGCTATTTTTCTGCCGCCGTTGGAGACGGAAACCAGGCAGCGGAGGAGATTGGCTAGTGGTGGGGCGTAGTGATTATTGCGGGGTGAGGGGGGTGGTTTACTGAGAGGGCTTGACCGCTTTTGGGGAACGTTGTTAGTTTATTGAATTTTTGCGCTTTTCTTCAGGTTGTGGCGCGCGCATAATAGCTGAATATTCTCGGCTTTTAACGATGTTCCGCCTTTAGAAAACGGAACAATATGATCAAAATGCAGTTCATCGGTAGCGCCACAAGTTATACAGCGACCGCCATCACGCGCCCAGACTTCCAGCTTCACGTTTGTTGGAATAATCCGACTCCGTTCTACCAATCGATCGCGTAAATCTTCTGCTAACGATTCATCCTCGACGTCTTCGATAGCTGCTAATTTGAACTTGAAAACGTTTCGATTTCCATCGTGCTCTGTCCATGAGTCAACAAGGTGAAAATAGCCGTTATCTGACCAAATCCCGGCCTTGATTTTTTCATAGACCCGGACAATATCAGGACCTTTCTTGCCGGTTTTAAAATCTTGTGCTGCTTTATGAAATTTCCCGTTTTCTGTTAATGCTCCATTCCCACGGCCTTCGGGTTGATCTAGTAACTTTGGGTTGGCAACGTTCTTTGTCCTTGGCTCATCGTGACCTTCATAGATCAGTACAGCTCCATCTTCCTTTATTTCATCCTTGTAAGGAGCATTTGGCCGGACCGACATGAGGATTATTGAATGTTTACCTTTCAGCCTAAAATTCATCCCTTTCTGCAAACTTGTGCCTTCCTTCTGGCACATTTCTATATAGGAAATGATGTTGCCTCTCATGCGCTTTTTTTCCTAACCCCCTTTGGGGGTGGTTATTGATGCTTTCCGCAGTGATTACAGTGCTTGCCAAAGACAAACGTCGGCTTATCGCAACTGCCGCAAGGCTTATACTGAATAAATCCGCAAAAAGAACAGGCCTGTGATCCCTTGGGGAGTAACTTTCCGCACTGTTGGCATTGGCCTTTCATAATTCGTCGTTCCATCAGCTTTTCCCGCGAAAAAATCTTCCGCTGAAAGACATAGATGCAAAAAAGCGCCGCAGCGATTGCGAGGGCGATCACCAGATAATGCCATATGGCGATGAGTTTGAGTGACTCCAGCAGCTCGATAAGGTTTTGCAGCAGTTTTTTGGGCAGGATGTCGTAGATGGTTTCGATGATTTTGAAAAAGATAGGAATGAACGCAACAACCAGCAGGTGGGCGGAGACCAGGGTCTGGATGCCTCGGCTTTTTCTGACGCTGGCGCTGTTCCAAACGTAGAAGATTGCGAAGAGCGGCAGGAGAAAGAGTATCTGCATCCCCAGTTTTTTCAGGGGATACCAAAAGTATGCATTCTGGAGATCGGCCCGCAACTGTGCGCGGGCAGCTTGTTGTTGCGTTTCCAATTTTTCCCAAAGCAGACGCACGGTGGGATTGTTGTTGATCTCCAGCTCCAATGCCGCGATCTGGCCGCGCAGGGTGTTCAGGGATTCGGTTTTCGCCTGGAGGTCTTTTTGTATCCGGTCAACATTGGCCTGGCCCTCCTCCTGTTTGGCAATGGTCTCCAAGAGGGAGGTGTCGTAGGCCCCTTTTTCCGTATTGATCTGGCGCTGAAGCTCTTGGGCCTCGCGGTTGAATTTCTTGCGTTCTTCAAAGACAGCGGCCAGCTCCTTGTTGTTCTTGAGCTTGTCGAAGAGATCAAGGTAGGGAGCGCAGGTTGGATGCCATTTTCTCTTTGTTTCCGCAGGCTGATAATAGCTGTTGTTGTACGAGATGATGAGGTTGGAGAGGTTCTCGGTCCGGCTGGTGGGATTCCATTCCTGGTTTATGACAACCTCGCGGCAGAAAGAGGGGATGGAATCGTCAGGGGAGGCGAGCTGCCTGGTATGTTGCTCCATACCGGTAAAGATGGAGGTGAGGATAAAGAAGTCGAGAAACAGGATGATGACCAGCGCCGCTTTGCTGATCGGCTGATTATCAAGGCTCGTGAGGTTGCCCTTGATCTTGAAAAACCCATCCTTTACTCGTGCAAGCATTCTTTACCCCCCCCCCGGTGTATTTACACTGATCCCTGTCTTGGTTCGCCATTGGCCTTGGCTACGTTGCCTTGGGCCAGAAGAAAGGTCTCCCTGTCTCCTTCTGCAAGGGCGGCATTCAGGTATGCCGCCTCCGAATTTTTCAAGGCTTCAATCAGGTCTTCCTGGTATTCAGTTTCTTGTGTCATGCAAGCCTTCTCATTACTGCTCCAGATTGGCAACGATATCCGGAATCGCCTGCTTCATCACATCCTGCATGGTATTGCGGAGCATGGTCTCGGCCAGACGGTCGCGGTCCTTGATCGCCAGATCGCTGCCCTTTGCCTCGTAATGCAGCTTGCGCACTGGGGCGCCGTTTTTCAGCACGGTGAGGGAAACGCTGATGGTGCAGGTGGCGTCTACCTGGGGGACCTTGGTGATCTGATCTATAACCACTCGCGCCTCGGTGACCTCCACCACCTTGCTGTAAAGATCCGGGGCTTTTTTGGCCGGGATCACCGCATAACCGGTCTGGCCAAGTTCACGCTGCAAGGCGCTCTGCACCAGGCCAGCGGGGGAGACGCCGCTCCACAGGGTATCGACCATCACGCCGTCACCGTTCTTGGTGTTGCCGATGGCCCAGGCACCGGAGGCTGTTGGCGGCTGCAACTCGGCGTTGATAAGATAAAGATCGCCCCCGCCGAAGCGGGTGGAGGTGATCGGATCGTAGCGCATCACAAGCTGTTTGGTATAGGTTGCGCAGCCTCCGAGGATGAGGAGGGCCATAAGGCCAAGGACCAGCAGGTTGCGACGGCGATGGGTGAAATGTTTCATGGTGTTCTCCTTGGGGTGTTCTATTTTCTCTGTGCCGGAACAGCCCGGCAGTACGTATTTTTTGGGTTAAAAAAGATGGAGGCATCGAAGCCTTCTTCATCGGAATGTTATGCCCAACGGGGTGGGGAAGTCAATGGGAAAAACCTGAAAGGACATCAAAGGGCAGGGGTTATTCTTCCTCTTCGTCTGCCTCCGCCGCTAACTGGCCGCAGGCTGCGGAGATATCCCCGCCTCGGGACTCGCGGATCAGGGCGGTGATGCCGGAATTTCGCAGAGTTTGCTGGAACTGCTCCACCTGCTCGCGGGCGGGGCTTTGGTAGGGGAAGGTTTTGTTCTCGTTGTAGCGCAGGAGGTTGACCTTACAGCTCAATTTGTGCAGCTTTTTGATCAGCAGTTTGGCGTGGCGCACGGAATCGTTGAGGTCCTTGATCATGATGTACTCGATCATGATCTTGCGGCGGCTGGGCAGAGGGTAGGCGCGGCAGGCGGCCAACAGCTCGTCCACCGGGTAGGTCTTGTTGATGGGCATGAGCTGGGTGCGGGTTTCGTCATCCGCTGCGTGCAGGGAGATGGCAAGATTCACCGTCACCGCCTCGCCCAATTCCTTGAGTTTGGGGATGATGCCGCAGGTGGAGATGGTGATCCTCCGGCTGGAGAAATCAAGGCCGGTCTGCTCCATGAGGATGTTGAGGGCGTCGATCAGGTTGTCGAAGTTGGCCAACGGCTCGCCCATGCCCATGAAGACCAGGTTGTTGATCCGGTTTTTGCCTTGTGCCTGGACAATCTCGGTGATCGCCTGGACCTGGCCCACGATCTCGGCCGCGCTCAGGTTGCGGACAAAGCCCATGGTGCCGGTGAGGCAGAAGTTGCAGCCCATGGCGCAGCCCACTTGGGATGAGACGCACAGGGTTAGGCGATCACCCTCGGGGATGAGCACGGATTCGATGACTGCCCCGTCTGCCAGGCGAAAGCCATACTTGACGCTGCCGTCATGGGAGCGTTCCTCCATGGCCGGGGCGAGGCGGCTGATGGTCGCGATTTGGGCAAGCTTGGCCCGGACCTCCTTGGAGATGTCGGTCATCTGCGAAAATTCGCTGATCCCGGTGCGGTAGAGCCAGGCAAAGATCTGCTGGGCTCGGAATGCTGGCCAGCCCTGGGCTTTGACCCAATCGCGCATCTGGAGCAGGGTGAGATTTTTTAGTTCGATTGTGTCCATTATAGAGCTCGCAGGTATTCGGGTTTGAGTCGGGTGTGTCCGGCCAGAGCTTGGTCGATGGCCGCAAGCACCGCCTCTTTGTCCCGAGGCATTCTGGCGTTGATCGCCAGGTAATTGGAGGCATGGTTGCTTTGGAGCTGGCCTTTTTTCAGGTCAAGATGCTCCACCATGGTGCGCAGCTCGCCCAACATGCCGTGTTGACTGGGGAGTTTGAATTCTCCCGCTTGTTCAAGCTGATAGAGCGGGGTGTTCTCAAGCAGCATCAGGGTAAGGATGCCGGTTTGATTGGGCTCCATGGCCGACAACACCTGGCCGGTGGCCTTGGCATGCTCCTGGGATAGATCGGCTCCGGCGATGCCGAGCAGGGCGGTGACCGAGAGAAAAAGATTGGCCGCCTTGACCCGCTGGCCTGCCTCGATCATCTGCGCGGCATCCGCGCCTTTGTCGATGGCGGCAAGAACCCGATCGTAGCCGCTCTCCAGCCCCATGTACACCCGGTGCAAGCCGAGGGCTTTCAGCTCCAAGAGCTGATCCACGCTCTTGTTGCGGATGGCCTTGGCATTACCGTAGAGGCTGACCCGGTTCACCCAGGGCAATCGGTGTTTGATCTTGGTGAGCAAATCGACCAACCGAGATTGGTTCAGGGCAAGCACATCGCCGTCGGCCAGGAAAACCCGTGATTGCCTAAGGCAGTACTGGGCGGCAAAATCAAGGTCCGCATCAATTATGGTTTGATCCTTGATGCGGAAACGCTCTTCCTTGTAGGTGCCGCAGAAGCTGCACCGGTTATGGGAGCAGCCCACTGTCACCTGGAGGATGATGCTGTCCGCCTCGCTGGGCGGGCGGATGATGTGGGCGCCTTCGTAGTGCATGGCCGTACGTCATTACCTATGCAAAAGGAAAGAATTTTTCAGAAACTTTTTGGACTCTGAAAGCAGGATAAGCCCACGAAATTATCGAGGTCTGAAGTATTCAGGGGGGACATATGCCAACCATCGTTCTTCAGGTTGAAGCAAATCGGGATTAATGGCTTCTGTTCGGGGGTGTTCTCCTTGTGCGGCCCAGTCAGCACGAGGTCAAAACCCGTGCCGTCTTTGTGCCAACCTTTGAACTTTGGAGACATGTTCTCATCATAAGAGAAAGAACGACTCAAGCAGTACAGCTCAAGAGAAGAAGTGCTCTCGCTCAATGACACAACACTGAGCCCAAATGGGGAGTTCAAGCCATCACTTGCAACAACCATATGCTTGCCATCAGGGGATAGGACGACCGTGTCGGCTGAATTGTGCGCATACACCATTTCCCCAGTCTTCGGGCTTACGAAAAAAGACCCAGGGCCGTCGTGACCGTACTGTACTTCCACCCGGTGGAAACCGGCTGCTCCCACTGTTCCCATATAATAAAACGTCTCAGCGTCGCCATCGCCTTCCTTGCTTTCCGCGATATGCCAATCCTTGAAGGAGACAGATGGGGCAAGTTTTGGCTTGATAATGAGTAGCCTTCCCTTTCGGTTGACAAATTTTCGCTGGCTGAACACTCGTTTCTTTTCATCATTGCGAGTAGAATCCCCTAAGGAACTGATAATCTCCGGGGCTTCCCTGGTGAGTTCTGGGGAGTCAAGGATCTGCTTCGCATGCGCCGGGCTGATAGGGATAGGTTTAACAGATATATAACCCTTGGGTGCTGGTCGAGCCCGGAATACATTTCCCGACAGATCCAGAACCCCAGGCCTTTCAAATGCGTACTGATACGACGTTGACTCACCGCCAGCCCAGCATGGCAGACGGGAGCCAAGGACAAAGGTCAAGATAATGACCGCTAGAATCATCTTTTTGAAATTATACAAAGCAAGTCCTTGGTCGAATGGGGAAAAAGGTCTAAATAAATCAGCTGTTCTTTTTCTCAAATTCTTTCATGAAGGCAACCAGCGCCTCAACCCCTGTCTTGGGGAAGGCGTTGTAGATCGAAGCCCGGCAGCCGCCGACGGAGCGGTGCCCCTTGAGACCGTCCATCCCCAGGGCGGTGGCCTCCTTGATGAACTGCGCCTCCAGCTCCGGGGTGGGCAGGTTGAAGGTGATGTTCATATTGGAGCGGGAGCCTGGCAGGGCATGGCCCCGGTAAAAATCGGTGGAGTCGATGGCGTTGTAGAGGATGGCCGCCTTCTCTTTATTGATCTTCTCCATGGCCGCAACGCCGCCCAATTTCTTGAGCCATTTCAGGACCAGGCCCACCACATAGATGGAAAAACAGGGCGGGGTGTTGAACATGGAACCGTTGTCGGCGTGGGTTTTGTACTTGAGCATGGTGGGCAGGTTTTCCGGCGCGCGATCCAGCAAATCCTCGCGGATGATGACCACCGTAACCCCGGCAGGCCCCATGTTCTTCTGGGCCCCGGCATAGACGATGCCGAAAGGGGTGATGTCGAATTCGCGGGAGAGGATGTCCGAGGACATATCGGCGATGAGCATCTTCCCGCTCTTGGGCATGGCGGGAAACTGGGTGCCGTAGATGGTGTTGTTGGTTACGAAATAGAGGTATTCCGAGGCCGAATCAACGGTATAGTCGCCATCCTTGGGCACATGGTTGAAGGTGGACTCCTCGCTGGTGTAAGCAACCTGCACCTTGCCGAAGAGCTTTGCTTCCTTGATCGCTTTCTTGGCCCAGACCCCGGTGTTGAGGTAGCTGGCGGTTTTGCCCTCGCCCAGCAGGTTCATGGGGATCATGGCGAACTGCATGGAGGCGCCGCCCTGGAGGAACAACACCTTGTAGTTGGCCGGGATCTTCATCAACTCACGGAGGTTTGCCTCGCACTCGTCCACCACCGCAATGAAATCCTTGGAGCGGTGGCTCATCTCGATGAGGCCCATGCCCTTGTTGTTGAAGTTTACAATGTCCTTGGCGGCCTGGGCAAGAACCTCCTCGGGGAGGGTGGACGGTCCGGCGCTGAAGTTGTAAATTCTCTCGGGCATGATCTTCTCCTTTATTAAATATATGGTATATAGATGTCTTATTCGTTGATAATGCTGGTTTTTTCGGCCCGCAGGTGCTGGTGTTTCGGCCGGATTGGAAACTTGTATTTGTACCGGAAACCAGCCTGAAGAACAATTCTTTTCTTTGTCATATATTAAGGATACGCCGCAAGACATGGCTGGATCTGTTATCGAAACGCCTATTTCCAAACCTGTGCTGATTCTCATCGGCCCCACCGCCGTGGGCAAGACCGCGCTCTCCCTCGCCATGGCCGAGCGGTTTTCCTGCGAGATCGTCGGCCTGGATTCCATGCAGATTTACCGGCACATGGATATCGGCACTGCCAAGGCCACCGCCGAAGAGCGCGCCCTTGTGCCCCATCATCTTCTCGATATGGTTGATCCCGATGAGGAGTACCATGTGGCCCGCTATGTTGCGGACGCCACCGAGGCGTGTCGTCAGATCATCGGGAGGGGCAATCGCCCTCTGTTGGTTGGCGGCACAGGGCTTTATCTTAAGGGGTTGCTGGAAGGGCTGTTCGAGATTCCCGCCGTGCCGGAGACGATACGGGTCGGCCTGAACCAGCGCTTGGCGGAAGAGGGCAGGGCGGTACTTTTTGTCGAGCTCTCTCAGTGCGATCCGGAATCCGCCACCCGCATCCATCCCAATGATACCCACCGGTTGTTACGGGCTCTGGAGATTTTCCTGGCCACCGGCCGTCCTTGGAGCGAGCATCTCCGAGAGCAAAAGGTGCAGCCTGCCTTGAGCAATGTGCTGCAGCTTGGGTTGCTGGCTGAACGGACCGCGCTCTACGAACGGATCAACCTGCGGGTGGAGCAGATGGTTGCAGGGGGCTTGCTGGCCGAGGTGGAAAAATTACTGGCCATGGGGTATGATCCAGGTCTCAAGGCCATGCAGTCCATCGGCTACCGGCACATGGTTCAGTTTCTCCAGGGGGAATGGGATTGGAACGAGACCCTTTTTCTTCTGGCCCGGGACACCCGGCGTTATGCCAAGCGGCAGATGACTTGGTTTGGGAATGATCCCGATATCCGCTGGTTTGCGCCCACCGATACGGGGCCGATTTTTAAGTGCATCGAATCATTTCTTGCAGGTGCACAGGGAGAGTAAAGGTGTCACATGAACATTCCTAATCTTCTCACCATCGGCAGGATTCTGCTTATCCCCCTTCTGGTTATCTTTCTCTTAGATGGTAAGGAGCTTGCGGCCTTCTGGGTTTTTGTCCTGGCTGGCGTCACCGATGCTCTTGATGGATTTTTGGCCAGGGTGCTGAAGCAGAAAACCGAATTTGGCGCTTTTATCGACCCCATTGCCGATAAACTGCTGCTGATCACTTCGTATATCACCCTGGCGGTGCTGGGTCTTTTGCCAAAATGGCTGACCGTGATCGTGGTGAGCAGGGATGTGCTTATCTGTGGGGGGATCGGCATTCTCATGCTTTATGATCGAGACTTCAAGATAAAGCCATCCCTGGTCAGCAAGGTGACCACCTTTTTGCAACTGCTTACTGTGGTGTATTATCTTGGCCACGACTATCTTCAGCTCATTTTCCCTGTGGGGAGCTATCTGATTTATGCCACAGCCGGTTTCACCATCCTCTCTGGAGCCCATTACATTATCCGGGGTTTACGTATTCTTGGCGACCCCGAGGCAGCGACTCCGCGTCAGGCAAAAGAATAGTAATAATAGTTTCGCTCATCCGAAGCAATGCAATCACAACATAAAGTAAAATATAAAGGATACTTCTTGTCCAGAATTGAGAAAATCTGGGAGATAGCTCCCATTGATCACGCCCGCGTAAGCCTGTTGGCGGCCGAGTTGGAACTGCCGGAACCGCTGGCCGCCATTCTTTTGGGTAGAGGGGTGGAAAGCCGGGCGCAGGCGGAGCGGTTTTTTGCTCCCTCCCTGGCTGATCTGCCTTCGCCCTTTCTGATGACGGGGATGCCGGAGGCGGTGGCGGTTGTTTTGCAGGCCCTTGCCAAGCAGGCTCCGGTGATTGTCTATGGCGATTACGATGTGGATGGCACCACCGGTGCCGCGCTGCTTTTTATTTTCCTGAAAAATGTCGGTTTTACGGATGTATACGTCTGTCAACCTCATCGTTTACTTGAGGGATATGGGCTGCATCTTGAGGCGATTCTGCGGGCCGTACCACCAGGGGTTTTGGAGCAGGCGCCCCTGGTGATTACCGTTGATTGCGGCATTTCAAGCAATATTCAGGTCCGGCAGTTGCAGGATCTCGGCTGCCAGGTCGTGGTGACGGATCACCATCAACCACCCGAGGAATTGCCCAAGGCTGAGGCGGTGTTGGACCCGCAACAAAAAGGCTGTGGGTTTCCTGAGAAAAACCTGGCCGGGGTCGGGGTTGCCTTTTATCTGGCCATGGGAATCCGAAAGGCGTTGCATGAGCAGGGTCTCTTTAAGGAAGGGCAGGAGATTCCCAACCTCAAATCCTATCTTGATCTGGTTGCCGTTGGCACTGTGGCAGATATGGTCCCGATAATAGGTATAAATCGCATACTAGTTAAAGCAGGGCTTGAGGTCTTGGCCGGTTCTGTTCGGCCCGGACTTGCGGAACTCAGCCGGGTTTCAGGCATCAGCGGCGCCGGGGTAACCTGCGAGGATATCGGCTATCGGATCGGGCCTCGCCTCAATGCTGCCGGGCGAATGGGGGATGCCGGTCGGGCTTTGGAATTGTTGATTTCGCAAGACCAGGAGGACGCCAAAAAGCTTGCCCTGGAATTGAACGCTGAAAACGAACTGAGGAAATCCGTGCTTGAGGCAATGTGTCAGGAGGCGGTTGTTCTGGCGGAAACAGCTGTGAAGGCTGGGAAGAAGGGGCTGATTATTACCGGAGAAGGCTGGCATCCCGGAGTGATCGGCATTGGCGCGGCCCGAATGGTCGAAAAGTTTAATCGGCCCACGCTGTTTTTCACTATTAAAGATGGCATGGCAAAAGGTTCCGGGCGGTCGGTGTCCGGGGTGAATCTGCACGGATTACTTAAGGAAAGGGATGAGCTTTTCACAGCCTTTGGCGGGCATAAAGCCGCCGTGGGGTTGACCCTGCCTGCGGAAAATCTCCCTGAGCTGGAAGCACATTTTCAGCAACGACTGGGCGAGATCGTAACGGATACGATGCTTGTCCCTAAGGTTGGCATCGCCTGGCATGAAGAGCATGACGGTATTTTTGAACCGGGATTCCTGCGGATGTATGAAAAAATGGCCCCATTTGGCATGGGGAATCCTGAGCCGGTTTTCAGCGCCCAGGGGTTGGCGGAGAAACCCCGTGAGGTTGGCGTGAATCATTTAAAGTTCACCGTGCGATTCAACGGTGCGATTCTGGACGGCATTGGTTTTGGTCTGGCCGGAGATTTTCAAGGTCTTATTGAAGGTGGCCAGCCCTTGAATGTGGCCTTCAAGCTTCGCCGTAATACGTATCGCGATAAAACGAGCTGGCAGGTGGAAGCGGTGGATTTCAAGCAGTTATCGCCCTGATTTTATTTGTTTTTATTTTAGTATACATAATATACATTATGCGACGTTGCGTATTGAGGTGAAACTTGAGGCGGCTGACGCCCCCCCTTTCACGAGCATTTTTTCTGTTTTCTTGGTAAAGAATCCCCTGTTATTGAAGCCGATAATTTCGGGTGAATCTGTATCGAACAAATCACATTATTGAGAGATGGAGATGGTTATGAATCGTGATATCTATCAGGAGCCCTTGGTCAGTCGCTACACCAGTCGCGAGATGCAGGAGCTTTTTTCCGAACGTACCAAGTTTGAAACCTGGCGCCGCTGCTGGATTGCCCTGGCCGAGGCCCAGCATGAGATGGGTCTTTCCGATCTCGTAACCAGCGCCATGCTTGATGAGTTGCGGGCTCATGCCACGGATATAGATTTCGAGGTGGCCGCAGCCAAGGAAAAAGAAATCCGCCATGATGTCATGGCCCATGTCTATGCCTATGGATTGAAGTGCCCTACTGCCGAGCCGATTATCCATCTCGGCGCAACTTCGCAGTTTGTAGGATGCAACACCGATTTGCTGCTCCAAAAAAAGGGTTTGCAGCTCGTTAAGAAGAGCTTGGTCAATGTCATTGCCAATCTCGCCGCCTTCTGTCGTCAGCACAAAGGGCTCGCAACCCTGGGGTACACCCATTATCAGGCAGCCCAGCCCACCACGGTTGGCAAGCGTAACACCCTGTATCTTCAAGATTTGCTTATGGATCTTGACTATATCGAACATCTGGAATTGCAGGTTAAAGCGCGTGGGGCAAAAGGCACGGTCGGTACCCAGGCAACCTTTATCGAACTCTTTAAGGGAGATCACGATAAGGTGCGCAAAATGGATGAGCTTGTCGCGGCAAAGCTCGGATTTACTGATCTTTTTGCAGTTACAGGGCAAACATATACCCGCAAGCTTGATATGAAGACCGTGGAGACCCTGGCCGGTATCGGTGCCACTGCCCACAAGTTTGCCGTGGATCTTCGCTTGCTCAGCAACCTCAAGGTTCAGGAAGAGCCCTTTGAAAAGAATCAGGTCGGCAGTTCGGCCATGGCCTACAAGCGCAACCCCATGCGCTCCGAGCGCATGACCGGTTTGGCGAGAAAGCTCATGGGGCTGGTAGGCAATTTCGGAGCGACCTACGCCAATCAGTGGTTTGAGCGCACCCTGGACGATTCGGCCATCCGACGTATGGATATCCCTCAGGCCTTTTTGCTCACCGATGCAATCTTAAAATTGTTTCTTAATGTTTCTAGCGGAATGGTTGTTTATCCGAAACAAATTGCCCGCCATTTGGCCCAGGAGCTTCCCTTCATGGCCACGGAGAAAATTCTCATGGCCTGTGTAGAGAAAGGAAAGAGCCGTCAGGAGATGCACGAGGTGGTTAAGGTGCATTCCGTTGCTGCTGGCAAGGTGGTCAAGGAAGAAGGAATGGAAAACGATCTGCTCACCCGGCTTGCCAATGATCCGGCCGTGCCCTTTTCTGTGCAGGAACTCAAGGAGCTGGTTGGTGATGGCAGCGATTTTGTCGGTCGTGCCCCGCAGCAGACCGATGAATTTCTCGATGAGATTGTCATGCCCCGGCTTGCTCAGTACAAGGACATTCTTGGCGGGGTTGATTCCGCCCTGTCCGTGTGATGGAAATCATGGCAAGTTCCCTGGCCAGTCTCCGGATTCGCATTGACCCGGAACAGATCTATTTCCTGAAATTTATTCTCGAGGCCTATGATAACCTGACCATCATGTCCACAGTGGATCGGATCGATGGGGTGATGGAGCTCAAATATCCCCCCGAGTTGGAACAGGATGTGAAAGGGGTATTGCAGAGTATGGCCCAGCGCCTCAAACTGGAATATTTTGATAATTGATAATCTCACAACAAGTTCGTCACCCCGGCGAAGGCCGGGGTCCAGCTGTTTTTAAGTCGTTATGCCCGAATGCTTTAGTCGGGCACCACATCCCTGGATTCCGGCCTTCGCCGGAATGACGGCGAGAGCGTATCAACACCTAAGGTAAAGCATTAAGTATGTCCCAGCGTCTCTATATTGAAACCTTTGGCTGCCAGATGAATGAGCGTGATTCCGAAATCATGGCCCAGCTTCTTGGCGAGCATTCCTATATCCAGACCGATCAGCCCGAACAGGCCGATGTGGTTGTGGTCAACACCTGCAGTATCCGTGGCAAAGCCGCGCATAAGGCGTACAGCTGCTTTGGCCGGTACAAGAAGTTGAAGGCGAGGCACCACGATTTCATCTTGGCCGTGACCGGGTGTGTGGCCCAGCAGGATGGTGCGGCCTTGCTGGAGCGGATGCCCTATATCGATATCGTCATGGGGCCGCAGTCGATCTACGCCCTGCCCTCCCTGGTGGCAGCATTCCGCCGGGATAGAAAACCCCTGGTGGCCACGGAGCTTTCCGCCGATTTCGTTATCCCCCCTTTTTTGCCCAACCTGGCGGAAGGCCCTTCGCATAAACGGTTTATTACCATCATGCAAGGGTGCGATAATTTCTGTACCTACTGCGTGGTGCCCTATACCCGGGGCCGCGAGATAAGCAGGAGTTTTGGCGATATTCTGGCCGAGGCAACCCATCTTGTGGGCCAGGGGGTTAAGGAGATCACCCTCATCGGGCAGAATGTCAATTCTTACGGCCAAAAAGGTTGCGACACCAAGCAGAGCCAGGGTTTTCCCGAACTTCTCCGTGCAGTGGCCGCTATTGACGGCTTACAGCGGCTGCGTTTCACCTCTTCCCATCCCAAGGATCTTTCCGAAGAGCTGATGCGTTGTTTTGCCGAGATTCCCGTGCTCTGCCCGCACTTTCATCTTCCGGTTCAGTCCGGCTCAAACAGTATCCTGCAACGCATGAACCGCAAGTACACCATCGAAGCCTATCTCGAAAAGGCAGCCAGACTGCGGGAATACCGACCGGATATAGCTCTGACCACCGATATCATCGTTGGTTTTCCTGGCGAAACAGACGATGATTTTGCCGCCACCATGCAGGTGATGGAGACGGTGCAATACCACGGCTCCTATTCCTTCAAGTATTCCGATCGGCCCAACGCCAAGGCCGCTGATTTTCCCGACAAGGTCGCGGAAGCGGTCAAGACCGAGCGGCTGGCCCAATTGCAGGCGCGGCAGGAGGAGATTGCCCTTGTGCTCAAGCAGGCGGAGATTGGTAAAACTGTGGAAGTCATGGTGGAAGGGGCAAGCAAGTCTCCAGCCAATCAATGGAGCGGCCGAACCGGTGGTAATCAGATCGTGAATTTTTCTTGCGAAGCCAAACTGGTTCCCGGTCAGTTGCTCATGGTCGAGATTGAGGGTGCTTGCCAGAACTCCTTACGGGGGAAAATGATCTAGCCTGAAAAAGCCAGGACATCTGGCTTTGGTTGTGTGCTATGATGACGATAAATTCAGTATCCTGTTTTTGTGTTTTGCAAGGAAACCCAACTTGATCAAAAAGAAGCTGCAAGCTGTACAAAAACGTCTCGAAGCGTCGCTTGAAGAAATTAGAGCTTCGCATTCTCACAGAGGCAATCGGGGGTCGGTTGCAGAGGTAGTGGTTCGTGCGTTCTTGCGAGAATATTTACCTCCAGATAATCGAGTTGGTGAAGGTGAGATAATCGACTCGAAAGAGCACATATCCACACAACTAGATATTGTTATAACCAACCCTAATCATCCCTATATTAATGATCTCAAGGAACCAGGATTATTTTTAATTGAAGGTGTTGCGGCAGCAGGAGAGGTAAAAACAAACCTCAACAGCAAAGATATTGACACTCTTATTCAGAGCTGCATTTCTTATAAGAATCTGCAAATAATCCACCAAGCCGGTACGCAAATATATTCCAACGACTCGGATATAAAACGGTTCATCGATCACCGACCATATTTTGTATTTGCTTTTGAATCACAAATCACCATCGAAACGATTCACTCGAAGCTTGACGACTACTATGCGGAGAATAATACCCCAGTAGAAAATCAGATTGATGCTGTTTTTTGTCTTGATCGAGGCGCGATAATCAATTTTGGTGACGGACAGGGGGCGCTTAAATGGTCAAAGCCAAACCAGAGCAGCGTTCCAGGCATCCACATAGTGGAATTTGGGCCAGACAATGTATTACTGAGCCTCTTGTCATGGTTAAGCATATCCATACAACGTATTACTCTGTTTCACTCACCTTTGGTTGATTACCTGATTAGCAAAAAGCCAGTTGCAGAATGTTAGCCCTAAAAATGGAGACCTCCCATGATCGACCTACATACCCACTCCCTGTTCAGCGACGGTGAACTTGTTCCGGCCGAGCATCTGCGCCGAGTGGAAATCCTCGGTTATTCAGCCATTGCCATCACCGATCACGCCGACTCCTCCAATCTGGATTTCATCATCCCCCGCATTGTGCAGGCGGCGGCTGATCTGAACAAGTACTCCAAAACCCAGCTTCTGCCCGGCATCGAACTGACCCATGTGCCGCTGGAGCAGATTGCCGAACTCACCCGCAGGGCACGGCAGCTTGGGGCCAAGATCGTGGTCGGCCACGGGGAAACCCCGGTTGAGCCGGTGCGGCCTGGAACCAATCGGGCCACCCTTGAGGCGGGCGTGGATATCCTGGCTCACCCCGGTTTCATTACCCTTGAAGAGGCCAAACTTGCCGCGGACAAGGGCATCCTCCTTGAGCTGTCCGGCCGTAGGGGGCACTCGCTCACCAATGGGCATGTGGCTAAGATGGCTCTGGCCGCAGGCGCTGGATTGGCGGTGAACGCCGACGCCCATGGTCCTGGCGACTTTCTCACCGCAAAAATGGCGGAGATGGTGGCCCTCGGCGCCGGACTCTCCCTCGAGGAGTATGCCAAAATCCGCAAAGCCATGGCGGCGCTGGTTGCGAAGGTTACAGCCTGATTTTTCCCGGAATTACTCTAACAAAGGGGCTAGAAAATTATATGCCAGTAGAGACTTTTGCCGAAGGCCAGGAATACAGCAATGCATCTGAGTATCTTGTGTTCACTTCCGCCAATCAGAAATTTGGCTTGAGGCAGGAGGTTCTGGTTGCGATCATCGACATGCCCAACCACACCCTGATTCCGCGCATGCCTTCTCATATGCGGGGCGTCATAGATTATATGGGCCAGGCTGTGCCTGTGTACGATATCCGGAAGAAAATGGGGCTTCCTCCTCTGGCAGAGGAGACCAACCTCCTGATCGACTCTCTTGTCCAGCGCAAGCAAGACCATCTTTCCTGGCTGGAAAAACTGAAGGATCAGGTTGCCCACAGCCAGGAAATCTCGGTACAGACAGACCCCCATAAATGCGCCTTTGGTCTCTGGTATGACGCCTGCAAGTTTCACAGTTATAACATAACCGACTACATGGCTAACTTTGACGCCCCGCACAAAAGGATTCATTCCCTGGCCATTGAGGTGAGTATCCTTATCCAGGCCGGAAAACTTGAAGCAGCAAAAGATGTTATTCATCAAGCGGAAAATGATGAGCTGCAAACTCTGCTCATCTTGTTTGATGGGGCAGCCAAGAAGATAAAGCAATTCACCTACGAATATGCGGTTATTTTAGAACGTGCCAGTGGTCAGCGTGTTTCTATCCTTGCCGATAACCTCGAATACTTCGGCCTGCTTGACGAGGTTGTCTCTCCCCTGCCAATCGCCTTTGCCCAACAGCACAATAATTTCATAGACGCTTTGGGACGGAAAACCAAGGGGGATGGCAAGGAAGAGATTCTTATCCTGAACATCGAAAAATTCCTGCTTGATGAAACGGGCAACCCACCGTCGCCATTGTCGGATGGGCCTGAAATCTCACCTGCTTCCTGAAGATTTGGGGATGGGGAAATCCCATCATTTTTCTTGGTATCCTGGGGATAATCATTTGGAAGCCTTCCTTGACGTCACCATCCTCCCGCAGCCCGACCTCACCACCTGCGGCCCGACCTGTCTCCATGCCGTGTACCAATACTACGGCGACGACATCCCACTGACTCAAGTGATCGACGAGGTGAAAAGCCTGGAAACCGGCGGTACCCTGGATGTCTTCCTCGCCTGCCACGCCCTGCAGCGCGGTTACAAGGCACGAATCTACACCTACAACCTCCAGGTTTTCGACCCCACCTGGTTTCTTCATGGCCCGGAGTATATCGAGGAACGGCTCTTGGCCCAGATGGAGGTCAAGGACGATGCAAAACTCCACCTTGCCACCCGGGGCTACCTCAACTTTCTCAACCTTGGCGGGGAACTGCGTTTCGCCGATCTCACCCCTTCCCTGCTCCGCAAATATCTGAAACGCTCCATCCCGGTGCTCACCGGCCTAAGTTCCACCTATCTCTACCGGAGCATGCGGGAATACGGCGATCTCTGCGAGGATGACGATGTGCGCGGCCATGTCTCCGGCCATTTTGTTCTGCTCTGCGGCTACAACCGGCCCGACCGGCTGGTGGCCATCGCCGATCCGCACATGGATAACCCCATGGCCGACGGCCAGAAATACGAGGTCTCCATTGACCGGGTTATCTGTTCCATCCTGCTGGGCATCGTGACCTACGACGCCAATCTGCTGATCATCGAGCCGGGTAGGAAAAATGGGAATGGCCGGGCGAATCAGGCGGTGAGTGCATGAAGGTTTTGATCGTCGTCAACGACCCCAAGGACTGGCCCCTGGCCATCAGCGACGTGGAGATCGTCCCGGCCCGCGCCTACCTTACCGATGCCGCCTATGCGGAGATGACCTCGGCCAGGGTGTTCAACCTGTGCAAATCCTATCGCTACCAGAGCACTGGCTATTATGTTTCGCTGCTGGCCGCAGCCCGCGGGCACAAGCCTTTGCCGGATGTGGCCACTATCCAGGATTTCAAGACCCAGGCCATTATCCGCATCGCCTCCGACGATCTGGACCAGATCATCCAGCAGAGCTTGGGCCAGATTAAATCGTCGGAGTTTGTGGTGAGCATCTATTTTGGCCATAATGTGGCCAAGAGGCACGAAAAGCTTGCCCAACAGTTGTTCAAGATATTTCAGGCCCCTTTTCTGCGCGCCAGCTTCAGCCATAATGACAAAGAGGGGAAATGGCAGTTGGCTGGGATCACCCCCATTGCGGCCAGCGATATTCCCGAGGACCACCGCGATTTTGCGGTGGATATGGCCCGTGAATATTTCAAGGGCCGACATCGCATCTTTCATCGGCGGCGCACCGCGCGCTATGATCTGGCCATTCTTCACGACCCGGCCGAGGCGGAAGCACCCTCCAATGCCAAGGCCTTGCAGCGCATGGTCAAGGCGGCGGAGGCTGTGGGCTTTGCCACGGAGTTCATTCAAAAAGATGATTACGGCAGGCTTGCTGAGTTTGACGCCTTGTTTATCCGAGAAACCACCAGCGTTCTCCACCACACCTACCGTTTCGCCCGCAGAGCCGCGGCTGAAGGGTTGGTGGTGATCGATGACCCTGAATCGATTTTGCGCTGCACCAACAAGGTGTTTCTGGCGGAGATTCTGACCCGACACCGGATTCCCATCCCTAAGAGCCGCATTGTCCACTCGGGGAACTGGCAGCAGCTCAGCGTGGAGTTGGGCTTCCCCTGTGTGCTCAAGCGGCCGGACAGCTCTTTTTCCCAAGGTGTGGTCAAGGTGGGAAACGAGACGGAGTTGGCCCGCGAGCTTCCGGCCCTGCTGCAGAAATCAGAGCTGGTCATTGCCCAGGAGTTCATGCCCACCACCTATGATTGGCGGGTCGGCATTTTTGATGGGCAGCCGCTCTTTGTCTGCAAATATTTCATGGCCCCGAAGCATTGGCAGATCATCAAGCGCGACCAGGATGGGCGTAAGCTCACCGATGGCGAGGCAGAAACCCTGCCGGTGGAGCATTGTCCCCCTGGCCTGATCAAGCTGGCGCTCAAGGCCTCGGCCCTCATCGGCGACGGCCTCTACGGGGTGGATATCAAACAGGTCGGCAAGCGTTTCTATCTCATCGAGATCAACGACAACCCTAATATCGATGCGGGGGTGGAAGACAAGGTGTTGAAGGACGAGCTGTACCTGCGCCTGATGCGGGTCTTCGCCCGCAGGGTGGACGAGCGTAAGGGCGGTGGGTTGTGGGCGTGAGTCAGGACGGATTGTTCCAGAAGTTTGGCATTGAGCTGGAATACATGCTGGTCCGCGAGGACACCCTGGATGTGGCGCCCATTGCCGACCGAATTTTGGAACAGGCTGCGGGGCGAATCACCAACGAGGTGGAACGGGGAATCATGGCCTGGTCCAATGAGCTGGCCCTGCATGTGATCGAGATCAAGAACAGCGGCCCTGTCCCTGCCCTGCCCATGCTGGCGGAAAAACTTCAGAAAGAGGTTGAGGAACTTGGTCTGGTGGCGGCGGAACAGGGGGCGATTCTCCTGCCCACTGCCATGCATCCTTGGATGGACCCCCACAGCGAAACCCGGCTCTGGCCCCACGGCAACAAGGACATCTACAACACCTACAACCGGATCTTCAACTGCCAGGGCCATGGTTGGGCCAACGTGCAGTCCACCCATCTCAATCTTGGTTTTGCCACGGATGAAGAGTTTGGCCGCTTGCACGCAGCGATTCGGGTGCTATTGCCTATTCTCCCGGCCATAGCCGCCAGCTCGCCTGCGGCGGATGGCGCGCTCACCGGCTGGCTGGATACCCGGCTGAACTATTACCAGAATAACCAGAAGCGGATTCCTTTCATCACCGGTCAGATCATCCCGGAGCCGGTATTTAGCGAGGCCGAGTACGAGCAGGAAATCTACCAGCGTCTGCGCCGCGACATCGCGCCCTTTGATCCGGACGGGGTGTTGGAGGCGGAATGGCTCAACTCCCGTGGGGCCATTGCCCGGTTTGACCGCAATGCCATCGAGATTCGGGTGCTGGACATCCAGGAATGCCCGTTGGCTGATGTTTCCTTGGCTGTGCTGATCTGTGCGGTATTGAAAGGTCTGACTGCTGGGCGTTGGGCCGGGTTGGTCGAGCAGAAGGCGGCGAATACCGGAGAATTGGCGGAGATTTTTGTTGGTGCGGTCCGGGACGGCGAGGAGGCGGTGATCGATAACCATCGCTACCTTGCTCTGTTTGGCAGAGGGGTAAAGGCAGCGATGACTGCAGGCGAGCTCTGGCAGGAGCTCGCTGCGGACTGCGGCCCGGAGCTGGCCGAGGCCGGACACGGCATCCAGCAGACCGTGAGCGCCATCCTCGCGCAAGGGCCGTTGTCTCGGCGGATTATTCGGGCGCTTGGCGACAAGCCCGGTCGGGAGCGGTTTCGGGAGGTGTATCGGGAGTTGGGCCGATGTCTGGCCCAAGGGCGGCTCTTTTTGCCATAGTTAGGATGTTGTTGTTTTCTTTCTTCTTTTGCGTGCCCAAAAGAAGAAACAAGAAAAAGGCACCCCAGCCAGTCCTGGCCCTGCGGGCTTCCCTTACTTCTCGACGAGGGCGGGACGCGGAAAAACTCGGGCTTCGCCCTCAAACAGTTCCCGCGTCTTTTCCGTCCTCGCCTGCGAGGCGCGGCAGGACAAATGGGGGAGGAAGAAGATTCCCATTGGCACGCCGCCGAGCACCGGAGAGGCTGCCGAAAAGGGGATTTGCACTGTCTGAGCGCAGCGAGTTTGCAAAACCCCGGCAGCATCGAGGAGCACAGGGCATCCCGCCAACGGCGGGACAAGAGACACAGGGAGCCCTTTCTTTGGTTCGTTTCTTTGGGCAAGCAAAGAAATGAACATACTAATCAACAACCAGATAGGTCTTGAGTATCTTCAACTTGGCCGGGCCGATGCCCTTCACCTCGTCCAGCTCCTCAATGGCGGTGATCCTGCCGTGCTGCCCGCGAAACTCGATGATTCTTTTGGCCAGAACCGGGCCGATCCCTTTAATGGTGATCAGCAGTTCTTCGTCGGCCTTATTGATGGGAATGGGCTTGAAAAATAGGGGGGCCAGTTTGGCTGGGGGTCTTCTGGATGCTTTGTTTTCCTGGCCGGGAGCGGCTTCGGCCTGGGGATGCTCTTCCGCATCTGGGTAAGCGGCATCGGCTGGCACCCGATAGAGCCCGGTGGCGACGGAACCATCGCACCAGGCAAGTTTTTGCGGGGCGGAAACGGGTTTGGAGAAAGAGGAAAGCCAGCCATTGCGGATAGCGGTGACGCTCAAGATGCACAAGGCAAAAAGGATCAGCACCAGTGGGCGCAGGTCCTTTTTGCCGGTATCACTGCTTGTGCTGTTCATCCTTCATGAGTTTGTAGGTGATGCTGTCCACCAGGGCCTGCCAGCTTGCCTCGATGATGTCCGGGGAAACCCCCACCGTGCCCCAGTGGCTATCGTGATCGCGGGATTCGATGAGCACCCGCACCCGGGCTTCGGTGCCGTGTTCGCTGGCCAGCACCCGCACCTTGTAATCCTGCAGCTCCATCTCCTTGAGATTCGGATAGAACTGGGTCAGGGCCTTGCGTAATGACTTGTCCAGGGCGTTGACCGGGCCATTGCCCAAGGCGGCGGTATGCACCTCTTCACCGCCCACGGCCAGCCGAATGGTGGCCTCTTCCTGAAGCACGCCGTCCGGGGTCTTCTGGCTCATCACCCGAAAGCCGTGCAGATCGAAATACTTCTTCGGGGTTCCCATGGCCCGGCGCATGAGCAGCTCAAAGGACGCCTCGGCCCCTTCGTACTGAAAGCCCTGATTCTCTAGGTCCTTCAGCTCCTTGACAATGGCGCTGACCACCGGGTCCTTGCTGTCCATATCCAGTCCGAACTTCTTCGCCTTGACCAGCACGTTGCTTTTGCCGGAAAGATCCGAGATCAGCACCCGCCGCACATTGCCCACCTTTTCCGGCTCCATGTGCTCGTAGGTCAGGGGGTTGCGCTGCACGGCGCTGACATGGATGCCGCCCTTGTGGGCAAAGGCGGACTGGCCCACGTAGGGCTGGTACTTGTTGGGCGAGAGGTTGGCCAGTTCGCTGACAAAGCGGGACACCTCGGTGAGCCGGTGCAGATTGGCAGCAGCGGTAAACTCGTAGCCCATCTTCAGGGCCAGGGCAGGCATGATCGATGTGAGGTTGGCGTTGCCGCAACGCTCGCCAAAACCGTTGGCCGTGCCCTGCACCTGGGAGGCACCCATAGAAACGGCGATCAGGGAGTTGGCCACCGCACACTCGGAATCGTTGTGGGCATGGATTCCGAACTCAATCGTGGATTTTTTCGCCTTCAGATGCGCCTTCACCGCTTCGATGATTGCGGTAAGTTCGGTGGGCAGGACGCCGCCATTGGTCTCACAGAGCGCCAGGCAATCGGCCCCTCCGGCAATGGCCCGGTCTAGAGTGGCCAGGGCATATTCCCGGTTGGCCTTGAAGCCGTCGAAAAAATGCTCGGCATCGTAAAACAGGTGCTGGACATGGGGCCGCAGATATTTGAGCGACTCCTCGATGATCAGCAGGTTGTCGTCAAGGCCGATGCGCAGGGCATCGTGAACATGGATATCCCAGGTCTTGCCGAAGATGGTAATCCCCGGGGTTTTCGCGGCCAGCAAAGCATTGAGGTTGGCATCCTGCTCCGCCGGGTTGGCAAACAGCCGGGTGGAGCCAAAGGCCGTGACCTTGGTGTGTTTGAGCTCGTACTTCTGAATTTCCTTAAAGTATTCGACGTCCTTGGGGTTAGATCCCGGCCAGCCACCCTCGACATAATCAATCCCCAGTTCGTCGAACTTGAGGGTGATGCGCAGCTTGTCCTCCACCGAGAGGTTGAAATTCTCGGCCTGGGTTCCATCCCGCAGGGTGGTGTCGTAGATGGCGACTGGATGCGTCATGCCCCGGCGCCTTTTTCCAGCTTGAATGCGTCATGCAGGGCCCGCACAGCCAGTTCGGTGTATTTCTCCTCGATTACGCAGGAGACCTTGATCTCGGAGGTGCTGATCATTAGGATGTTGATCCCCTCCTGGGCCAGGACCTTGAACATGGTGGAGGCGATGCCTGCGTGGTTGCGCATACCAACCCCGACGATGGAGACCTTGGCGATGTTCTCGGAACCGGTCACCCGTTCGGCGCCGATTTCTGCGCCAACCCGCTCCATGATCTGCATGGTTTTTTTGTAATCGGTGCGCGGCACGGTGAAGGTCATGTCGGTGAGTGCGCCTTCGCGGGTGTTCTGGATGATCATATCCACCACGATGCCCTCGCTGGTAAGCGGATCGAAGACCTTGGCGGCGGTGCCGGGCACGTCTGGGATTCTGGCGATGGTGATGCGGGCTTCGTTTTTGCTGCAGGTTACTCCGGATACGGGATTCGATTCCATTTCTTTATCCTCCTCTACCACCCATGTTCCTTCGGTTTCCGTGAAGGTGGAACGAACATGGACAGGGACTTTATAGCGTTTGGCAAAACCGACCGAGCGGATATCCAGCACCTTGGCGCCGAGACTGGCCAGTTCAAGCATTTCATCATAGGAGATGCGGTCTATTTTCCTGGCGGTGGAGCAGATGTTGGGATCGGTGGTGTAGACCCCTTCCACGTCGGTGTAGATCTCGCATTCGTCGGCCTTGAGCGCCGCAGCCAGGGCCACGGCCGTGGTGTCGGAGCCGCCTCGGCCCAGGGTGGTAAGGTCGCCGTCTTCGGTAACCCCCTGAAATCCGGCCACCACCACGATTTTGCCCGCATCCAGGTGCCAGTTGATCAGTTTTGCATCGATGGTCTGGATCCTGGCCTTGGTGTGCATCCGGTCGGTGGTGATCCTGACCTGATCGCCCAAAAGCGAGATGGCATCAAGCCCCGCATCCTTCACCGCCATGGCAAAAAGGGCGATGGTCGCCTGTTCGCCGGTGGCCAGGAGTACGTCCATTTCCCGAGGGTCGGGAATGGCCTGCATCTGATTGGCCAGATCGACGAAACGGTTGGTCTCACCGGCCATGGCCGAGAGCACCACCACCATGCGATGTCCCTTGCGGCTGTAGCCCATAACCCGTTCGGCCACCGCCTTGATTTTTTGCGGGTTTGCCACCGAGGTCCCGCCGAATTTCTGCACGATTAACGCCATTGCTGCCTGCTGCTCCTGCTTTGTTTATGTTAAAAAAATATCCGGCTTCCCACTTGTTGAAGCCGGAAAAATTCCGAAAACGCAGTGTGCTACAATTTTATTTTTTTTTCAACCGAACAAATTGCCTGGAGCAGGATTTTCCCGATGGGGCCAAGGCAAACCATGATGCAGTATGGGAACAGGCAAAAGAAACTTGTAAAAATCGCCCTATATTGCTAAATAATATATGTTTATCTGAGTTCGGCATCCAGGCGGTTGCACGGAGTGGCCGCTGAAATCCCCATGGAATACAGTGTTAATGGTAAAAATAAGCAACATATCCGCTCTTGTTTCCAATGCGTGCAAGGCCTGCCTTTCCCGGTTATGCCCGCCGTGTCTCCTCGCCTTTTCCAAAGGATTGGCCCGCTTTCGCAACCACACGAAAAGACATCTGGCTATATTCTTAAACACCACCCATTTTCTCACCCTGGGCATATCCCTCGCACTGATTGTCGCCTTTTTTCTCTATGCCGTGAATGGAAAGGCCATGTTGGCTCGGTACCAGGCAAACGAAACAGAAGAATTCCTGCCCAACGTTCGTGAGATTGTCGGGGAGATCCGTCCCGGAGATTCGTTGAGTTCTTCCTTCCGCTCCAACGGGGTTGATGAAGAGGTCCGGAAATCGGTGGTCACCGCCTTTAGCGGTATGGTGAATTTTCGGGAGATGAAGCCGCATGATCGCTATACCCTGACCCTTGATGACGGTGGCGGTCTGGTTAAATGTCTGTACGAATCCGGCCCCCTTGAGGTTCATACCATCGAGCGCACGGCCGAGGGCTGTCTCAAGGCCAAGAAGCTGGATGTCTCCCTTGATTGTCGGACGGTCAAATTGCGGGGCAGGATTGAATCATCCCTGTATGCCGCGCTCAGCGCCTTCCATGAAGACCCCAAACTGATCTACAGCTTTGCCGATATCTTTGCTTCAAAGATCGATTTCAACACCGAGACCCGGTACGGCGACACCTTTGAGCTGGTTTTTGAAAAATATTACAAAAACGACCAGTTTGTCGGCTATGGCAAGATCCTGGTGGCGCGCTACAACAGCAAGGAAGTCGGCCCGCTTGAGGGTTTTTACTATGACCGGGGCAGAGATGATGCCGCCTATTTCGACCACAGCGGCTTTGAGCTGGGCGAATCATTTATCCGTTCTCCCCTGCCCATGGCCAGGGTCTCTTCCGGGTTCACCTATAACCGGTATCATCCGGTGCTGGATATTGTCCGGCCCCACTTGGGCGTCGATCTTGCAGCCCCGTCAGGAACCCCAATCATGGCCGCCTCCGATGGTCGGGTGAATTTTGCCGGCTGGAAAGGCGGCTTTGGCAAGCAGATCATTATCGACCATGGCGGCGGCTACCAGACCTACTATGGGCATCTTTCCGGCTTCGCCAATAATATTACGGCAGGGGCCAGGGTGCATCAGAAACAGATCATCGGCTATGTCGGCTCCACCGGCATCTCCACCGGTCCGCATCTTGATTATCGGCTGGCCCAAAACGGCACCTTCACCAACCCCTTCAGCGTCAAGTTCCGTCCCCGCTCCCAGTTGGCAGGTACCCAGCTGGTTCTTTTCCGTCAGGATTTACAGTCGCTTACCCAGTTGGCCAGCAGTCTGGATGATCCCAAGGTTATGGTGGTAAAAAATGTGGTGGTGACCCCGGACACCCCGATCTCCATGCTGTAATCCTTTTGCCCTCCCCTGCCCCTTTCCATATCGTTCTGGTCGAGCCGGAGATCCCCCCCAACACCGGGAGCATCTCCCGGCTGTGCGGGGCCACGGACACCGTCCTGCATCTGGTCCGGCCCCTGGGATTTTCCACCGATGACAAGCATTTGAAACGCGCCGGGCTTGATTACTGGAAGTTTGTCGATATCCGCTACTGGGAGAGTTTCGAGGAATTTCTTGCAACCCAGGACGAGCTGCGGCTGCACTTTTTCACTACCAAGGTGGAGCGGCCGTACACCGAGCCGCGCTACCAGCCCGGCGATTATCTGGTCTTTGGCCGCGAGACCAAGGGGCTGCCTGAAGAGATCATCAATCTCTATAGGGAACGCTGCGCCACCATCCCCATGAGCAACCCCAACATCCGCAGCATCAACCTAGGTATGGCCGCCGCGGTGGTGCTTTACGAGGCGATCAGGCAGCGGGATTTGGGCTAATCGTTTCAAGGGCCAGCCTGGCCGCCTTGACCGAAGCCCCTTCTCCGCCTAGACGTTCCCGGACCTCGGAAAGCCCCTCCAGCATGGCGGCGCGCTCTGCCTGATTCGCAACAAGCCGCACAGTGGCTGCGGCGATTTTCTCCGGCACCGCCTCATCCTGCAACAACTCCGGCACCACCTCCCGCCCTGCCACAAGATTGACCAATGACGCGTATTGCACCTTGATCAGCCGCCTTCCTAAAAAATAGGTGAGCGGTGAAACCCGGTAGGAAATAACCATGGGCACATCCAAAATGGCCAGCTCCAGGGAAACGGTACCCGAGGCTGCCATTACTGCGTCGCAGGCGGCCATGAGTTCGTAGCGGTTCTCTCGAATCACCCGCACCTCCACCCCCGCTTCGGCCAGTCCGTGGGCCAGAAGATCATTCTCGCTCAAGGTGGGGGCCAGGGGCAGGAGAAAGACCGGTTTGACCAGTTGCGCCCGCATCAATCTTGCCGCAGCCAGGAATATCGGGAGCATCCCGGCTATCTCTCGCCTGCGGCTACCGGGTAGGATGCCGATTACCTGGCTGTCCTGGGCAATGCCCAGGGATTGCAGAAACTCCGTCCGGGGTCTGGCGGCGCGCACCGTGTCCATGAGGGGGTGGCCCACATACTCCACCGCCATCCCAAGTTTTTGGTAAAAATCTTTTTCAAAGGGCAGGATCACGGCCATGCGATCCACCCGTTTTTTGATGGTCTTGACCCGACCGCTGCGCCAGGCCCAAACCTGAGGGCTGATATAATAGAAAACCGGGATACCGAGCCGCTTGGCTTTTTTGGCCAGGATCAGATTGAAGTCGGGATAGTCGATGAGGATCAACAGTTGGGGCGGTTGTTCTTGTAGCCGTTTTTTTAGGGCCTGCATGGCCTCGCGGATAAAGCGAAAATGGCTGATAACTTCGACGATGCCTACCACGGCCAGTTGCGAAGAATCGTAGAGAATCTCCACACCTTGGGCGGCCAAGGCCGGTCCGCCGATGCCGCAGACCGCGAGATCTGCGGCTTGTTCCCGCATGGCGGCGACGAGCTTCGCCCCGTGCATGTCGCCGGAAGCCTCGCCGGCCACGATCATGATTTGCAAGGGGGCTTTCATGATTGGCTCAGCCATGGAACAACTGGCGATGGGTGTCGGCATGTTCCTTGATCCGGGCCATGATCTCCTGGGCTACGGCCAGGGCCAGTCGCCCTTCCCGGCCCGAGACCTTGGGTTGGGTTCGGTTGCGGACATTTTTGACAAAATCCTTTAGCTCCATCTCCAGGGCGTCCTGGTGTAGGTAACAGGAAGAGATGATATCCTCCTGGGGCATGCCGTTTGCATCCAGCTCCTTGCCCGGCTTGATCACGGTGATCTCTTTTTTGCCGTAATCAACCGCCACGAAGGAATGGGGCTGGAACACCCGGAGCCGCCGGATGTTGTCCTTGGAGATGCGGCTTACGGTGAGATTGGCGGTGCAGCCGTTTTCAAAGATCAGGCGGACATTGGCGATATCCGTGGTCTGGGTGAACACCGGCATGCCCACCGGTTGCATAGAGGCGATGGGTGATTTGACGATGCTTAAGACAATGTCGATGTCGTGGATCATCAGGTCGAGAACCACGTCGACATCAAGGCCTCTGGGCTTAAAAACATGGATCCGGTGCGACTCGATGAAGAGCGGCTGGGTGAGGTGCTCGGCCATGGCTAGAACGGCTGGATTGTACTGCTCGATATGGCCGATCTGAAGGATGCGTTGTCCTTTGTCGGCCAGGGCAATGAGATCGTCGGCCTCGGCCAGCGTAGTGGTCATGGGCTTTTCCAGCATCACGTCTTTGCCGGCCAGGAGACAGACTCGGGCCACCTGATGGTGCAGGCTGGTGGGCACCACCACGCTTACGGCATCGACCTGGTCGAGCAGCGCCTGATAATCACCAAAAGCGGTGGTGTTGCAGGCCGCGGCAACCTCGGCGGCGTAGGCCGGATTAAGATCCGCCACCCCAACCAGCTCCACCTCCGGGTTTGCCATATATTTTTGGGCGTGAAACTTGCCGAGATACCCTACCCCGATAACCCCGATGCGTGTCTGTGTCATATTTTTTCTGCCTGTGAGCTTGAATTTCTTGAGAAATTACGCCATTGCGCCTGAACTGACAAGGTAAATCTGCCGGAAAGACTGTCTGTCATGGGCAGGGTTCCCGGTAGAACCACAAGGAGCGCTTTTCTTGAATATAGTTTGGCAAATCTGAGGAAATCAATTTATAGGGCCGACAAGTTGTGCTAGTATCCCTTTGATATTTTGCTGAGCTGCCAGGCACATTTTTTATCCCAGCCCGCAGCTAAACCCAGCCATATGCCGGCCGTCAGCGGCCCAGCCTTCGATACTCTATGAAACTGCCACGAATTTCCAACCCGCGCCTCAAAACCAGAATCATTCTGGCCTGCGCCGTTATCGCATTATTAGGAGTCCTTGGCCCGATCGTGCTGCTTCCGCAGTTTGTTGATCTTGATGCCCTTAAGGCGCGAATGAGCACCCAGGTAAATGCCAGACTGGAGGGTGCTCTGCAAACCGACCGTCTGGAATGGGCCTGGCTGCCCCTGCCCCATTTGTATCTGCGCAACACCCGTTTTGCCAGCGAAGAGACCGCTTTGGTTGCGCCCGTGGCCAATGTGTATCCGGATTGGTGGTCGTTATTCCGTGGCAAGGTCCGGATCGGTACGGTTGTTTTGCTGAACCCGGATATCAGGGTGAAACGGTTTCCCACCGCGCTCTCAGAACCCCCTGATCCCGAACTTTCCGGCCTGAAAATTGTGATCCGCAATGGGACATTGCAGGTTGCCGCCAACAGTCAGTGGCCCGTTCTGCGCAGCAAGGATTTCACCATGAAAGCCTTGAACGGCAGCATGGCTGTGAGCCTCGACGATATTGATTTTGACCTTTCCGGTAAACCTGCGGAAGGGGAGCACCTTGCCGTGTCCGGCGAGTATCATCGGGAGGATGCATCCTACCGAATGAAGTTTTCCTGCCGCAACTTCAATCCCCATGAAATATTTTATTCCTTTGCCCAGGGCAAACTGACGCCCGCCGATTCCCCGCTCAATCTCACCGGCAGCCTTGAGGGCCAGGGGCTTGAGAAAATGACCGGTAAGATCGAAGGCGATGCCCCCTGCCTGCTGGCGTTTCCCAAGGATAAAAAGATTCTGCTGAACTGCGGCTTTGTCGATCTGGCCTTTGTCAAGGATGGCGACGATCTGCTGTTGACGCTCAATGAATTTGAACTGCGTGAACCAGGGCTCAAACTCGCCGGTACGGTGCGACGTTTCGCCGGAGGCGAGGCAGGCGCCGCGCCGGTGTGGCAGATCGACCTCAAGGGCGAGGATCTTGATCTGACCAAAATCCGTGAGGCGGTTCTCGCCATGTGGGGGGAGAACGAGATTGCCAAAAAGTTTGGGCAGATCGTGCAGGGCGGCACGGCAGGCAAGGTCAGCTACAGTTTTAAGGGCCCTGCGGCAGATCTTCATTATGCCCGCAAGATGCACGTCACTGCTGAGGACGTTGAAGCCACAATCGTTACCCCGGAGGGAAATCTGCTGCTGACCAACGTCAAAGGAAAGATGCGGATTGAAAAAGGTCTGCTCGTGGTGGATGGCGATGAGGCCCGGATGGGCAATAGCCGGGGCAAAAACGGCCATCTGGTGTTGGGTTTGCCCGATGATGATTTCACCTTCACCCTCGATGTTGACCTCGATGCCGATCTGGCTGAGCTTCCAGATGTTTTGAAGCGGCTTGTCGCCCACCAGCCCTTTCAGACCGAGCTGGCCAAGTTCAGCGATGTTTCGGGGCGGGCCACCGGCCATCTCCATCTTGGCGATCACCTGAGGAATTTCAAGGTCGCCCTTGAGGTTGCCACCATGGAGGGTAAGGGCCGCTATGCGCCGCTGGCCTGGGATTTCATCGTCGAGGGCGGGGGGATGACCATTGCCCCGCCCATGGTGCAATGGCGGAACGTGCGTGGCGCCTATGGCCCCCATGTGGTGAAAAAGGCCGCCGGGCAGGTACGTTGGCCAGACGATACTCTTCTCGAGGTATCCCAGCTTGAGGCCGTGCTGGCCGCAAAAGAGTTGGAAAAAGAAGATCTCTCTTATTTCAAGGAAATAAGCGGGGCACTGCACGAAAACATCACCCGAGCCGATGGCAAGATTGAGCTGCGGAATACCACGCTCTCTGGGAAGGCCTCGGAACCAAAGCTGTGGAAGGCGGACACGGATTTTCTTGTACAGAATCTTGCCGTGGAAACGCCATTTTTCCCGGAACCGATTCGGATAAAACAGGGAAAGGGGCATTTCTCGAATACGGCAATCACCGTTGCCAATGCCACCGGCTCTGTTTTTGGCGACTCCTTCACACTGGGCGCCTCCCTGACCCATCAGGCTTTTGCCGCGTTGCGCGGCAAGGTATCCCTGCAAGGAAAGGTCGGACAGGGCTTGGGGCAGTGGCTCAAGGACCGGCATCTTATTTCCCCTACCCTTTTCCCGCACCGCCCCTTCCAGGTGGAATCCTTGCAGATCGATCTCCAGGAAGGGAAAACCCATGCCAAGGGCCTGATCCGGCCGGAGGGTACTCTGTTCAGCAGCCCGCCAAAGGCTGATTTTTCCCTGGAATTCGCCAAGGATGACCCGTTGAAAATGGCGGCCCATGTGTACGGAGGCAAGGAAGACGCCACGATCACCCTGGATTTTCTGGACAACACCCAGGAAACCTTTCTCTTCTCCTGGAAGGGAGAATTGTCCAAGCAAACCGTTGACCAGTTGCTGGAGCGGAAAAACCTGCTTCGGGGCAAGATTGCCGGAGATTTCCAGCTCTATCTGCCTTTAGACCCAAACAAGGTTGCCTTCAGCGGGCAGCTTGAAGCCACGGATCTGCGCTGGTTTCTGGATGAGGAGGCTGAACGCTTTGTTGATATTCAGGAACTTCGCCTGGCAGGAGTGGGCAAGGATCTTAAGGTGAAACGCCTGGCCTGCGCTTTTAACGACAAGGAATCCATGGTGGTCAATGGGCTGGTTTCGCGGGTTGCCACCGGGCTTGCCCTGAAGCTCGATCTGGCCTCTCCGGCGCTTTCCAAAAAGACGTTGCTCGATTTACAAGAGGCCCTAAAACGGCTCAAGGACAAAGGCAGCAAGCCCGCTTCTTCCGAGGAGGCGCAGCAGCAGCCCCCCTGGAATATCACCGGCACCGTGGCCTTTGATGTGGATGAATTCACCTCCGGCCCCAAGCCTGGGGAGACTACCCCTTCCACCCTGGTCTGGCAGCCGTTGCAGGGCGAATTCAGGATTCATCCCCAGTGGAGGATGTCCGCCCTTATAACCAATGGTCGCCTCTGTTGTCTGGACACCACCGGCGAATGGTTTTCCACTCCAGAGCTGGGCACAAGCCATTTTGCCTTAAACAGTGCTTGCCCCACCCCACCCCGTTTTGAAAATGTGTTGCCTTGTCTTGGCTATCCGCAGGATATCATTGAAGGCGAATTTTCCCTCAATGGTCGGCTGGAGGGGGTGCTGAACAACTGGAAGGACGGAAATCTACAGATCGACTCCCATCAGGGGCGGATTTTGCGTATGAAGTTTCTTTCAAAGATCTTCAGTGTGGTCAATATCACGGATCTCTTTAGCATGGGGCAAATGGGGGATGGCGTCGGGACGTCTTCCAAGGGCTTTCCCTACACGGATCTGCATTTAAAAACCCATGTGAAAGACAACGACCTGATCATCGACGAGGCAGTGGTGCGCGGTGAAGGGCTTAACCTCTTTGCCAGGGGCAAAATGAATCTCAGCACCTTTGAGCTGGATGTCGTGGTCATGATCTCCCCGTTTAAAACCCTGGATGCCATTGTTAGCAAGGTGCCGCTGGTGGGCCGGGTCATTGGTGGGGAAACCGCCACCCTGGTTACTTTCCCGGTCGGGGTAACGGGCAAGGCCAGCGACCCTCAGGTTACGCTTCTGCCGCCGAGCGCGGTGGGCGAGGGTCTGGTGAATATCGTCAAAAGAACGCTGCTGCTGCCGTTTCACATTCTTTCCCCAATGTTGCCCGAGGCGTCACCGGAGCCTGCAAAAAAGCCGTAGTGAGACAATATGGGAATATGCATGAAGGAATTTGTCCGGCTGATGAAGGCGCTGTCCGATCCGAACCGGGTCAAGATCGTCACGATGCTGGGAGAGCGGGAGCTGTGTGTCTGCGAGTTGACCGCGCTTCTTGGCGTGGCCCAGCCTACGGTATCCAAACATCTTCGCATCCTTGAGGATAGCGGGTTGGTTTCTTTCCGCAAGGAGGGGAATTGGATCATCTACCGGCTGAACGCCGAGTGCCAGGATCAGGCCCGGACCATGCTTGGCTTGGTGGGGCAGTGGTTGGACAACGCCCCGGAGATAGAAGGGTTGCGTCAGAGATTGCCGGAGGTACAGCATCTGCGGAAAGTTATGATCTAGCCAAGCCGAAAAAGTCTTTTCAGCCAGCCACCTTCTAGAGAGGGGTGAATGGCAAGAAAAGCGTGCAGCCGTGCAATATTGGGGTCTTCTGGGGGGATAAGAAATTCTAGCCCCAGCTCAAAATGCTTGGCCGGGCCGGAAAGAACATGGTCGAACCAGACGGGATGGGCAGGAATAACAAGCCTGTCTCCCTCTTCCCTGTCGATCACTTCGAGATGGATAACCTTGTGGGGATCATCGTTACAGGCATAAAAAAGATGGTAGTTTCCGGTGCGGATGTGGGGAACGGACAGGCGGGCGCCATAGAGCGAGATATCCACCAAGGCGCCCATTACAGGATCGGCAAGAGCCAGCCTGTTTTTCGTGTCCCGCAGGATAAGCGTGACCGCCATGCTGACGTTGAACCGTGTCGCCCGTCGATGTTCTTGGCCCATACAGATTCGCCTTAGGGGGGGACGCTATCCCCCATACCGTGTAATGCCGCCTGTCCTCCCCTCAAATTCTGTTTATAGAATATTCCTGTAACAGGTTGATGTCAAAGAAATTTATTCCGAAGAGCCTCCGGCAGGCATCCCGTCATTCGGGCGAAAGCCGGAATCCAGTCAGTTTTTGCAGACAATCACGACAAGGCTGGCCTCGGCCTTCGCCGGGTGACGACTTTTTCAGTTCATTTTCTTGTCCTGCATTTCCTTAAGCATCTCGCTGATCAACTGGCCGTTGGGTGCCGTGGCCATGGGGTTGATGCTGACCAGCCCCTGCCAGGCGGCAACAGCGCCAGGCTGATCCTTAAGGTCGTAGAGCAGGACAATCCCCTTGTTGAACCGGGCGGTTTCATGCTTGGTGTTTGCCTGAATCGCCTTGTCAAAGGAGGCGACGGCCTGCTGCGGATTGCCAGCCTGCCGGTACATTACCCCGAGATCGGTGAGCACATCGGCATTGTTCGGAGCCAGGGCCAGGGACTTATTGTAGGCGGTGATCGCCTTGTCCGCCTGGTCGGAATCAAAATAGAGATGGCCAAGGTTGGTCCAAGCTTCGGTGTTTTGCGGGTTCTTCTGCACCTCAAGCTCAAGCTGCAGCAGCATCTGGGTCTGCTCGGCGGTGAGCTTCTTGGCCTGGGCTTCCGGCTGGCCTGCGGCAACCTTGACCGCTCCCGCACCTGCTGGCGTTTTGTAGATGCTGAAAACGATCCCAGAGAGAAAACCGATGATCAGGCAGCCAAGGCCGATGAGAAGCACGATTTCTTTTTTAAAGCCGCCTGCGGGAGATTGCTCGGGTTGTGATGCCATGAGGTGAAGCCTCCTTCCTGTGGATTGTGTTGAATATTTTGACAGGGTTAAGCCCTGCCACGTTTGTCTGACACGCACGGCAGGATAAATGTTCCAGGAAAATAAATGTTTTCGTCAGGCCCCCAACTCATGCACCTGGAGTCCTGAGGCCATGGCCATTTGCCGCGCCTCCTCAACGATCCGGCGGTGGTGGGTAAAGAGAATGACCTGGGTTTTGGCGGCCAGCTCCCCCAGAATCTTCAAAGCCGCACGGGAACGGGCATCATCGGCGTTCACCAGAATGTCGTCGAGGATGAAGGGCATGGGCTCATGGCTGGCAAGACGCCATTCCAGAGAGGCCAAACGCAGGGCAAGGTAGAGTTGATCCCGGGTGCCGGAACTCATCCGCTCCACCAAAACCCTGGCGCCGTTTGCTCGTGTTCCCACCAGCACCGGCTGGCCCTGATTATCCTCATCGCTTCGCAGGCCGGTAAAGGAGCCCAGGGTAAGTTCACTGAAATACCGGGAGGTGATGGCCAGCACCGGGGCTTGGTTCTCGCTGCGAAATCGCTCGATCTCGCTTTTTAGAACGTGGCCTGCCACCTTGAGCTGGATATAGCGCTCCGCCAGTCGTCGTATCTTGGCCAGCAGTTGGGCACCCTGTTCCGCTGCCTCGGCGGCCTTGGCATTGCCATCCATCTGCCGGAGCTGGTTGCTTTTTTCTCCGATGAGCACGGAGAGCCGCTTGCCTTCCGGGGCCAGTTCCCGCTCGATTTCTTGGCTCAACCGGTTGATTTCCTCGGGAAGTGCATCCGGGTCGATTTGTGCGGCCTGGGTCTCCAGTTCGCCAAGGGAAAGGCCGCCCGCGCCCTCGATTAAAATCTTTTCGGTTTGCGCGAGGCGGTCTAATAGACTGCGATATTGGGCCGAGCGTTTCTCCGCCGCCTCCAGTTCTTCCGGTAAAACCTTTCCGGCCAAGCGGCAGAGTTCCGCAAGCTGATGCCGGGCCAGAAGTGCTTCTTCCGCCAACCGCAGCTGCTCCTCCGTGGCCTCTTGTGTTTCCTGGGCATACCGGGCGTGGAGGGTTCGGTCGTTTCTGGCCTGATTGAGCAGGGCCTTGAGCTGCGCCACGATCTGCCCGGCCGGTTGTCCCATGAGCGCAGGGGCAATCTTTTCCGCCAGGCTCAGGGCTGTTTCCTCAAACTGTCTGGTGTCACGATCAATCCCTTCAATCCGTTTGCGAAGCTCGTCAGCCTCTTTCAGTCTGGCAAAACAGTTGTGCAGATTCTCCAGCACATCCCCGGCCTCGGCAGGGTGGATCTGCCGGTTGCCGCCAAGGCTGCCAACCACCTCCTGCCATTCCTGCCGCCAGAGGCCAAGCTCTTCCGTGAATCGGGTCTTCTCATTTTCTGTCTGGAGGTGTTCTCCCTCCAGAGCCGCTTTCTTTTCAAGGAGCCGCTGTCGTTTGTCTTCCATGGCCATGAGCCGCTCCAGGGTATCCTCAACCTGAAGCAGGAGCGGCTCGAGCTCCTTGCTCTGGGGCGGGGTGTGTTCCCCAAATCCGGCAAGTTCCTGGAGCAGGGCCGCGCTGATTTTTTCCCGCTCCGCGCTTTTTCTTTCCAGTTCGGCTTCCCTTGCCTGTAACTCCTCCGCGCTGAGCCGGAGAGTGGCGGCCCCGTTGAGCCAGGCCAGCATCTCCGCAGGAGAAAGGGGGATGATTGCGCAGGGTTGCCACAGGCAGCGCCACTGCGTATCCAAGTCCGTAGCCGCCAGGCTAATCTCGACCGCTTTGTTCTCCAGTTCGGCCAGAGCCCCTTCGAGGTTCTGCTGCTCTGCCCGCAAGGCCGCGAATGCTTGGACTCGCTCGGCTTCGTGGCGAAGGCGATCCGCCACCGTATCCGCCAGGGCTACCTTCTTTTCATAGGCTTCTGGCAAGGGCAGATTCTGTGCGAAAGCGGCATCCTCTCCGGCAAGGTCCTCGCCCTTGAGCCACTGACGGCGGAGAAGCTCCCAGCCCTTGTCGCGCTGGGTCCGGATCAGGACGAGCTCTTCCTCCGTGGGCGCGGTTCCAGAGGCTTCCCGCTGGCGGATATCGGCCTGCACTTCTGCCAATCTTCTGTACAGGCGGTCCCGTTCCTGCTGGCTCTCCCTTTGCCGCACCGTCTGTTCATTAAAGGCCGCCTCGTATTTCCGCACCGTTTCCGGCAGGGGGAGGGGCAGGGCAAGGAAATCCGCGAGAGCGCCGGACCAGAGGGTTAGCCGTTCCAGGGCCTGAAGGCAGGTGCGTCTTTTTTCTTCTATAATCCTGGCCTTGTCCGCCAAGTCGGCATCGACTTCACCGGCTTTTCTCGCCATCCGCAAGGCCTGGCGCAGTCCTGCCGTGTTTTTGGCCAAGGACAATCCCGCCAGCTCCCGGTCAATCCTCGCCAGTTCTCCGCCGATTTCCAGCAGCCGTTTTCCGGTCTGGCCCAGGCCCTGCTGCAAGCCTTCGTGTCTGGCAGCCAGATGCCCGATGACCTTTCGCCTGTCGGAAACAGCCCGCAGAGTTTCCACCTGCTCCAAAGAAACATCCTGCCGCACCAGTCTGAGAAAATCGGCAGCCTCGCGTTTGGCGCTGATCCGCATCCCCTCGCGCTTGGGTCGGTCTTCCCTACCCTTTTTGTCTTCTCCCAGGCGCTGGTGCAGCTCCTCAATGGCCTCCTCCGCCTCGAGCACCGGCTGACTAGCGGAAATAGCCGCCATCTTTCCCTGCATCTCCACAAGCTTGGCCGCAACAACGGTTTCCTTGTGGGCCAAGGTGTGGAGCGCCCTTTCGATATCCTGACGCCGGGGGGCAAAATCATCCGGCAGCTCCACGATTTCGCCCAATTCGGCAAGTTGTTGTCTCAGTGCATTGCGCAGGGCAAGCTGGGGTAGCAATTGCCGGATGCGCTCCAGTTGTCGCCTGCACCGGTCTTTTTGCCCATGCTGCTCTTCGATGGACTTGAGGGCAACCTGTGCCGCCTGCAATTCATTGTTCAGTTCTTGCCAGTCCCGGCTGGACAGTGAGGCCTCCCGCACGATTTTCTGGGTTTCCTTGTAGGCGGCCAGGGCCTCGTTGATCTCCCGTTTTGTGCCGCGCGCCGTGAACAGGACCTCGGTATCTATTTCCAGCCCGGCGAGTACCCCGCGCAGGGAGGATATCCCCGCCCCGGCCGAGAACAGGGCCTGACCCACCTCGCCCTTTTGGGCCAGGATATCTTCGCCACCCCTGATGAGATCCTCATGGGTCAGGCCATACAGCGATTCAAAAATTGCCTGCTCGGTGATGGGCAGAAAGGCGGCCAGTGTCTCGGCGGCCAGCGGGTTGCCTTGCGGGTCAAGGATGTCGGCCTTTCTCTTCTTGCGCCGGAAAAAGGCAAGCTCCCGGCCATCTTCCGACTCCAGGCATCCGCCCACCGAGAGTTGCTCGTTGGCATGGAGAAAATTGTCCAAGGTTCGTTCGGGAAATCCAAAGAGCCAGGCCTTGAGCGCCCTGAGGGTCGTGCTTTTTCCTGCCTCATTGGGGCCATGCACGATGTGCAGGCCAGGGCCCAGGTGCAGGGTGTGGTCGGTGAACCGGCCAAAGGCCTTGATTTCGAGTCGGGTAATCTTCACCGGCTCCCCCCCTGCCCCAGCAGTCGGGCGATGAGCATTTCCTTGATCTCTTCGCGGAGGTCGTTTGCTTCGGGAATTGTGGCGGGAACAAGCCCGCCCTCGTGCAGGAGTTCCGGGGGTAGCTTTTTCTGGAGCTCGCCGATTTCCGGCACCAATTCCATGAGCGCTGCCGGCTCAAAGTCAAGGTTGTCAATGGTCCGGATCAGATCAGCCATGGGCGTTTCCGCGCCAAGCTCCGCCGTAAGCGCCACGGGCCGCTGGGTGGCAAACCGCACCTTTTCCAGCCACATCTCGCCTAGCCCTGCGGCAAGCCCGCGAAATTCCTCGGTCAGCGTTGCGGAATCACGGCGAAGCTCGGCATGGAGCGGGCTTGTTCCAATCAGTTGCAGGCGGATTGCCAGGGGCCTTCCTTCGGCGGCGGCCTGTTGCGCCTCCATGGCCTGCCGCACCGCGTCGATGGCCAGATCCATTGTGGCGCAGGCCGTGAGATCAACCTGGCAGAGCGACCAGCGCAGCACATCCAGGTCGCGGTGCTCGACTGCGGCGATGCGTCCCTCCTCCACCCGCACCAGGGTGGCCCCTTTTGCGCCAGCTTCATGGATATGTCTGCCCTGGATATTGCCGGGGAAAACGATCCAGGGCGACTGGCTTACCTCCTCACGGATATGGACATGGCCAAGAGCCCAGTAGTCGTAGCCTTTAGCCCTCAGATCATCGGGGGAACACGGGGCATAGGGCTCATGGCCCTGTCTGCCGGTGAGCGAGGTGTGTAGCAGGCCGAGGTTCAGATGGTGCGCCAAGGCCTGGGGGTAATTTCTGGCGATATTCTCAGTCAGGGACCTAGCATGGTAGCCCTGGCCGTGTATCGCAACCCCTAATGCCTCGATGGTTTGTGTCTCGGGTTGTTTGGTGGAAAAGAGGTGGACATTGTCCGGCAGACGCAGGGCCTTGGTGATCTGGCTTGCGGCGTCATGGTTGCCCGAGACCAAAAAGACTCGGATATTTTCCTTGCGCAGTCGGGACATGCGGTCGATGAAGAAAAGGCCGGTATTGTAATCCTTCCAGTCGCCGTCGTAGAGATCACCTGCCAAAAGGACAAAGGCGACCTGCTCTTCGATGGCCAGGGCGATCAGGTTATCGAACGCCCGCCTGGTTGCCTGCCGGAGCTGGGCAACCGGTGCGTCGGCATAGCCCTCCAGACCGCGCAGCGGGCTGTCGAGGTGGATATCCGCAGCATGGAGAAAGGTGAACATCGCTTATTTGACCATAAGCATGGGGATGGTAAGAAAGGAGCCGCCACCGGCCAGGGTATTGATGAACCCGGCCAAGCCCCCGCCAAGGACCAGCAGAAAAATATTGAGCACGGAAAAACCCTGCATCCAACCTCCCGAAGTCATTGACTTTAAGCCTTACAGCTTCTCTCTGTACCATAGGCCTCGGCAATATGCCAGCAAACATTGAAACGCCCCAAGAGCCTCCTTTCTTCTTGACATGGGGCCTGCCGGGCAGATATCAAGAGGCTTCCACACAACGAACAAAGGGCGATCCGGGAGAGGTTTGATGGATACACATGTGGCAAGGCAATTGCAGCAGTTTCTTGAGGAAGATATCGGCCTGGGAGACATCACTACCGATTCGGTGTTTGGGCCGGATCAGGAGGGACAGGCCATATTTATCGCCAAGGAAGACTTCGTGGTGGCCGGACTCGATGAGATCGCCCCCTTGGTTTTCACCACCCGTAATCCCCGAATTGTCTGCACAGCCCTGAAAAAAGACGGCGAGACAATCCATTCAGGCGAGCAAATCTTTTCAGCGCAGGGTCCGGTGCGGGATCTGCTCAGCGCTGAACGCTTGGCCCTCAATCTGGTCCAGCGGATGAGCGGCATCGCCACCCTGACCGCCGCCTTTGTCCGTGAGGTCGAGGGGCTGCCGGTGAGGATTATCGACACCCGCAAGACCACTCCTGGCCTGCGGGCCATGGAAAAATACGCGGTTCGGGTCGGCGGCGGCCACAATCACCGCTTCAGTCTGGCCGACGGTATCCTGCTCAAAGACAATCATATCGCGGCCTGCGGTTCTATCACCCAGGCGGTGCAGACCCTGCGGGACAAGGCGCCGCATACCTTAAAGATTGAGGTTGAGACCGAAAATCTCGCCCAGGTGGAGGAGTGCCTGGCCTGCGGGGTGGAGATCATCATGCTCGACAACATGGCTCCGGCCCTGATGCGTCAGGCCGTGACCCTGATTGCGGGTAGGGCTTTGGTGGAGGCCTCTGGCGGGGTGAATCTGGCCAATGTCCGGGCGATTGCCGAAACCGGGGTTGATCTGATTTCCGTTGGGGCGCTCACCCATTCCGCCAGGGCCGTGGATATCAGCATGCGTCTGAGCGTTTAGATCAGAAAGTCATGGTCAGCGAGTGGGTCAGGATGTAGACGTTCTCGGTCTGGCTGTCATTGAGGTTTGTCTCGGACTTGAAGTAATCCCCGGTGTCAAGGTAGCCGAAATGGGCCTCGTAGGTCAGGTTGTCGAGCAGTTTGTAGGCTGATCCCAGATTGTACTCCCTGCCGTATTCATCATCCTTATTGGCAATATTGACCTTGTCCGCCTTGCCCCAGGCAACGGCGCCGTGCAGGGTCAGGCGGTTTGAAGCTGCATAGTCAGCCGCCAGCACCAGAGCATGCACGCCGTCCCGGCTCATGGCCGTGGTCTGACCGCTGAAGATGTCGTTGTTCAGCATGCCGGTATGACGACCTGTGAGGATGTACAGGGGCTCGAACCGATCGCCGGTGCCGTTGCCGCCAAGGGCGTTTTCGATGTCTCCGCCGTTGGCTGCGGTGGCATTGCGATCCTGGCCTGAGGCATAGAAATACATGAGGCTGGGGGTCAGGGCATTGAACCTGCCGCCGACCTGAAGCATGCCCGCCCAGGAATCATAATCGCGATTTTTGAGACCAGTTTCCACATCCTGCTTCACAGAACCGAAGAAATGGCTGAGTTCGCCGTTAACAAAGCAGTTCTCCATCTTGTACTTGCCATAGACGATCACCGCTTGCTTCCGATCGGCCTTGGTGCTGGTGGTCATATTGTTGTAGTAGCCATAGTGGATACCGGAATCCAGGCTGTCAGTCGTGTAATACAGCCTGGCGACATAGACGTTGAAATCCGTATCGCTGGCATTCGGGGTCACCTGAAAATTGTCGGTGTTTTTCAAGGTGTAGAGCAGAGCACTCCAGGGCTTTTCCACAAACCCGGGCCACCAGGTGACCTGGTCGGCACGGCTGTCAAAATCCATAAAATTTGTGCCGTACTGGTTAACCGGCCCCCGGCCAAGGCGCATCTTGCCCACAGGAGAGTCATAATCCATGTACAGTAGGTGGACATAGACATCATTGTTGGTGCCCTGGTCATTTGTATCGCCGCCGGGCTGGTTGCCCCAGAAGGTGTCGTCTGCCAGGCGGATGGTGGAAAACATGGAGATCTTGTCGGTCACCTTCATGACGGGTTTGATTTCAAAGGTATGCAAGAAGTAGGCGTCGGATGGGGAGTTCTCCCCTGCTGCTTCAGTTAGATCAAGGCCATTGCCCCTGGCACCGGAGAGGTAGGCGCCCTCAAGCAGATACTTGCCGCTTATTGTGAACTCAACGGCTAAAGACGGTGGTGCCAGACCTGCGAGCAGTCCCAGTGCCGCGACCGAGGTCAATATCTTTTTCATATCTGTGCCTCCTTTGGGTCGAGCCGTTGGTGATAGTACAATCATAGGTATTTTTAGGGTGTCCGTCAATCGGGACAGGTTACAGTTTACGACAACCGGCGATTCGCCCGGCAGGGCAGGTGTTCCTTTCTTGCTCCCTGCTTGTGTTGACAAAAAAACGCCGCTGGACTATTTTGCCTTCATTTACCTTGACCATTTGCAGAGGATTCCATGGACCAACTTATCCGCGAAAGCCTGAAACACTCGATTGCCGCAAAGGAAGCGTTGGTCGCCACCCAGATGGCAGCCATCAAGCAACTGGCCCAGGCGATGATCGACACCCTCAAGCGTGGCAACAAGCTGATGATCTTCGGCAACGGAGGTAGCGCCGCCGATGCCCAGCACATGGCAGCCGAGTTCGTCAACCGTTTCATGATCGACCGCCCGCCCCTGGCCGCCATCGCCCTGACTACGGATAGCTCCATTCTGACCAGCATCGGCAACGATTTTTCCTTTGACGATATCTTCAGCAAGCAGATTCTGGCCCTGGGCAAGGAAGGCGATCTGGCCCTGGGCATCTCCACCAGCGGTAACTCTCCCAACGTGATCAAGGCGGTGGAGGCGGCCAAAAGCTTGGGGGTGCAAACTGCGGTGCTCACCGGCAAGGACGGCGGCAGGCTCATCGGCCTGGCCGACCTGACCATCAACGTGCCTTCGCCCGTGACTCCGGCCATTCAGGAGGCGCATCTTTGGGTGGAGCATCTGCTGTGCCAGATCGTGGACGAGGCCCTGTACGGACGCGGCGTTTCCGCCTGATTCCCCCTGGAAAACGACAATCCCATGAAAAAATACCAGCCCCTGGATTTCTCCGGTCTTAACACCTATTCGATTCACGGCCGTTACAGCAAGGTCACGGTGGATAATTTCGCCAAGCCGCTGGCGCCCGGCTCCACGCTCAAGGAATTCATGGCCTCCCTGCCGGAGCAGCTTTTGGGTCTGGATTTTCCCGAGCTGGTTGGGCGACTGGCCGCAAGCCATCGGGCAGATCGGCCTATCGTGGTCGGCATGGGCGCCCATGTGATAAAGGTGGGCTTGAACCCCATCCTCATCGATCTCATGGAGCGAGGGATCATCAGCGCCATTGCCCTCAACGGCGCGGGCATTGTCCACGACACCGAGATCGCCATGGTGGGCCGCACCTCGGAAGAGGTGGGCGACGTGCTGGGCAGCGGCGCTTTTGGCGCGGCCAAGGAAACCGGCGAGGTGGTCAACGCCGGGATCAACCTCGGCGCGGAAAAAGGCCAGGGGTTGGGCGAGGGGCTGGGCGAGTACCTGCTGGCCCAGAATTTCCCTTACAACAACATGAGCCTGCTGGCCACAGCCAAGCGGCTGGGGATTCCGCTCACCGTGCATGTGGCCATGGGCACCGACATCGTCCATATTCACCCTTCTGCCAACGGCGCGGCCATCGGCCAGACCAGCCATCAGGATTTTAGGCTCTTCTGCGGCCTGGTCGCCGATCTGGAGGGAGGGGCTTATCTCAACTTCGGTTCTGCCGTGCTTCTGCCCGAAGTTTTTCTCAAGGCCCTGACCCTGGTCCGCAACCTGGGACATGTGGTGAACAACTTCACCACCGCAAATTTCGATTTCATCCGCCATTACCGAACCATGACCAACGTGGTGAACCGGCCTACCATGGGCGGCGGCAAGGGCTACAACATCATCGGTCACCACGAGTTGCTGATCCCGCTTCTGGCCGCCACCCTGCTCGACCGGCTTCAAGAAAAATAAGCTTGGCGAATGACTTGCACCCAAAGGGTATAAGTTTCGTAGGAGCAGACAAGCTGCTCAACTCAGCTTTATCTTGCGCAATCTACGGAAAAAAGATAAAGAACGGAGTCGATCTATACCAAGGATCATCCAGTCTGTTCGATAACCAACAACAGGGGAACGTTGATGCAGAAATTAATCAGAATCGGCACCAGGGCAAGCCTGCTGGCCCTGACCCAATCCACCTGGATCAAAGGGCTGATCGAGGCTCAATACCCGGATACCACGGTGGAACTGGTGAAGATCATCACCAAGGGCGACAAGATCACCGACGTGCCCCTGGCCAAGGTCGGCGGCAAGGGGTTGTTCGTCAAGGAGATCGAAGAGGCCTTGTTGGTCAACGAGGTGGATATCGCGGTGCATAGCATGAAGGACGTGCCTGCCGAATTGCCCGAGGGTCTGCACATCGGCATCATCACCAAGCGGGAAAACCCGTTTGACGCCTTTATCTCAAATACATGCAACACCTGCCGCGAGCTGCCCCAGGGCGCCAAGGTCGGTACCAGTAGCCTGCGCCGCAAATCCCAGTTGGCCAATATCCGACCCGATCTTGTCATTGAAGACCTGCGGGGCAATCTGGATACCCGTCTGCGTAAGCTTGACGAGGGGCAGTACGACGCGATCATCCTGGCTGCTGCCGGTCTGAACCGCTTGTCGCTCAGCGACCGGGCCAAGTCTTATTTTACGGAGGCAGAGATGCTGCCAGCCGTGGCCCAGGGCGCGGTGGGCATCGAATTGCGCACCAGCGATGCGGAGCTTCTGGCCGGGCTGATGTTTATGGATCACCAAGAAACCTCTCTGGCGGTTCGGGCGGAACGGGGCTTTCTCCATCGGCTTCAGGGCGGCTGTCAGGTCCCCATCGCCGGGTTTGCCAGGGTTGTCGAAAAGACAATCCAGATGACCGGCTTGGTCTCTTCTGTAACCGGAGATCAAACGGTACGGCTTGAATTATCCGCCGACACCACCGATCCCGAGGGGTTGGGCGTACGGTTGGCGGAAAAGCTGCTGGCCGAAGGCGGCGGGGCTATCCTCTCGGAAGTGTACGGACACGAAATGCACTAAAATACTGTCCGACCTTTGGACAGCATAAGAATCAAAACCGGCCATACGGGCCGGTTTTTTGTTAATGAGAAGAAGCATGAATCAAGACACGACGAAAAAAACGACACGTTCCAGAGGCAAGGTCTATCTCATCGGCGCAGGCCCAGGCGACCCTACCCTGATCACGGTGAAGGGGCTGGAGCTTCTTAAACGGGCCGAGGTTCTGGTCTATGACTACCTGGCCACTCCCAAGCTGCTCAAATATGTGCCCAAGGATGCCAAGCTGATCTACGCCGGGAAAAAGGGCGGCGAGTGCCACGCCCATACCCAGGAGGAGATCAATCAGATCCTGGTGGACCATGCCAATGCCGGGAAGATCGTGGTGCGGCTCAAAGGTGGCGACCCCTTCATCTTTGGCCGGGGCGGCGAGGAGCTTGAAGAGCTGGCCAAACACGGCATCGCCTTTGAGGTGGTGCCTGGGGTGACTTCGGCCACCGCTGCGGCCACCTATGCGGGCGTGCCCATCACCCATCGGGAATACACGGCCTCGGTGGCCTTCATCACCGGCCATGAAGACCCCACCAAGGAAGTCTCCAATATCGCCTGGGACAAGATCGCCACCGGTATCGGCACCCTGGTTTTTTACATGGGGATCAAGAACCTCTCTTTTATCACCGAGAATCTGATCAAGCATGGCCGCGATCCTCATACCCCGGTGGTAGTGGTGCGTTGGGCCTCCACCCCGATCCAGCGTTCGGTGGTGGGGACGCTTTCCACCATTGCCGAGGTGGTCAAACAGGAAAAGATTAAGCCCCCTGCCCTCATCGTGGTGGGCGAGGTGGTCAAGCTGCGCGACACCCTCAACTGGTTCGAGAAAAGGCCGCTGTTCGGCAAACGCATTCTGGTGACTCGGACCCGCGAGCAGGCCAGCGAGCTGGTTCGCCTGCTGGAGGACCAGGGTGCGGACTGCGTGGAAGGGGCCACCATCGCCTTAGCGCCGCCGGACAGTTGGGACGAGTTGGATGCCGAATTGAACCGGATTGGCGAGTATCAGTGGCTGGTGTTTACCAGCATCAACGCCATCCGTTTCTTCTTCACCCGGCTTTTTGAGCGGGGCTTGGACTGCCGTGCCCTGGCCGGGCCGAAGATCGCCGTGGTCGGCACGGCCACCGCGGAGATATTGAAAGAGTATGGGCTGGCCGCCGATCTGGTGCCTGAGGAATTTACCGGCGAGGGCCTGGCTGCCAGCATGGTGGCCCGAGGGGTTAAGGGCTGCAAGGTCTTGCTGCCCAGGGCCAAGAAGGCCAGGGAGGTTCTGCCGGAGATTCTCCAGGAGAACGGGGCCGAGGTTGCGGTGGTGCCGGTATACCAGAATGTCCGGCCCAAGGATTACGAGATGGTGCGACAGGAACTGGCCGAAGGCGGGATCGACATGGTCACCTTTACCAGCTCGTCTACGGTGACGAACTTTCTTGAGATGCTGGGGCCGGAGCGTGATACGCTGCTGGCAGGAGTCAAGGTGGCGACCATCGGCCCGATCACCGCGAGAACTGCGGAAAAGGCCGGGCTGGCCATCGATGTGCAGCCCAAGACCTACACCATCCCAGCCCTGGTGGAAAGCATCCTGGATTTTTACGAGAAATAACTGCGTTTCTTGCAACAGTCCGATAAATTCCCTCTCCCCTTGGGGAGAGGGATTCAATTTGTCAGCGCCTCCGCGCTAACAAACAGTTAGTCTATTTTCTCAAAGGCCTTTGAACTGGCCCCGCACCCCGGACATTTCTCCGGGGCCTCACCCTCGCAGGTATAGCCGCACACCGAGCAGACATGGAAGTCCGTCTCTTCCTTGCTGCCCAGGCTGTCCAAAGCCTTTTGGTACAGCGCGGCATGGATTTTCTCCACCTCATTGGCATAGCTGAAGCTGCGCTCGCCCGCCTTGTGCCCTTCCTCCTTGGCTGCGGCAATCATCCCCGGATACATCTTTTGAAATTCCTCGGTTTCTCCGTTGATGGCCTCTTTCAGGTTGGCGGCGGTGTCACCGATGGCTTTCAGCGCCCGGAGATGGGCATGGGCGTGGATGGTTTCCGCGTGGGCCGCAGCGCGGAAGAGTCTGGCAACTTGCTTATTCCCCTCTTTGTCCGCCTTGTCAGCAAAGGCCAGATACTTGCGATTTGCCTGGGATTCTCCGGCAAAGGCGTCCCAAAGATTCTTCTCGGTTTTGGTCATGTGGTTTCTCCTTTTTCTAAATTATTGGTGACAAAAGTCTTTTAATGGGGACTAGGTCATGGGTAAATGCATGCATTTCGTGGAGATGTCATCCATGTGCAAAGTATTCGCCAAACTCAAGGAAAACGCCATGAAAAAAAGCCCCCTTACCACATTCTTGTTCGCGAAACCGAGCGGGATGCAGCGCGTTTTCTTGCTTAGTCTGGGTCTGTGTCTCGCCCTGCCCGGCACGGTCTGGGCCGGGGCGGGCCAGTCCCTTGAAACCCTGGTGGAAAACGGCGGCCTCATCGTCACCAGAAACGGGGGCAACATCTACGAACAGAACGCCGACAGCCAGTTCATGCCGGCCAGCGTGCAGAAGATCGGCACGGCCTTGGCCGCCATCAAGATCCTGGGCAAGGACTACCGCTTCAGCACCCGGTTGTATCTCAGCGCCGAGCGCGACCTGTACATCCGGGGCCTGGGTGATCCCCTGCTGGTTTCCGAAGAGGTGGCTCAGATAGTAACAGCGCTGAAGGGGCGCGGGGTTTCCGCGATCCGCAACATCCATGTTGATGACAGCGCCTGCCAGCTTGAAAACCCAACCGATGGGGCCAGCAACACCTTAAATCCCTACGACGCCCAGAACAGCTGTCTGGCGGTAAACTTCAACACCATCAACCTTATCAAAGGTGCAGACGGCAGCGTGCGCTCCGGCGAGGAGCAGACCCCTGCCCTTCCGCTGATGCGGGAATTGGCGCAAGGGCTGCCGCCCGGCAGCAACCGGATCAATGCCACAGCCATCGGCAATCAGAGCCTGCGCTATGTTGGGGAGTTGTTTGCCGCAATGTGTAAAAAACAGGGGATAACGGTGAGCGGCGAGATCATTCCCGCTTCGGTGCCGGAGGGGCTTAAGCCGGTATACGAACATGCCTCAAGCAAAACCCTGGACGAGGTGCTGACCAAGCTGCTCAAGTATTCCAACAACTTTACCGCCAACCAGATTTTCCTGGCCATGGGCGCAAAACAGTACGGCTGGCCCGCCACATGGGACAAGGGCCAGCGGGCCATGACCACTTTTTACCGCAATGAATTGGGGCTTTCAGAAAAAGACATCGTGGTCCGTGAAGGCTCTGGCCTCTCCCGGCAAAACCGGGTAACACCCAAGGCCATGCTCGCCATCCTGGAGGCGTTCAAGCCCCATGCCGGATTGCTTCCCTTTGAGAACAACTGTCTGCGCAAGTCCGGCACCATGACCGGGGTGTACGCCTATGCCGGATATTTTTCCGGAGAGCACGGGCTGGACAGCTTTGTCCTCATTCTCAACCAGCCGAAAAATACACGGGATCAAGTACTGGGACTACTTGCCGCCATGCACGATGCAAAAGGAAAACGCAAGAATTGACGTATGATTTTTGGTTGTTACATTCCTATGTTATGGGAATTGCGGATCATATCGCACCCTGATCACATCTTTGCTAACACAAATATCGTGGATGCCAACCTTGGCTGTTTTGTTTTTGGTCTGATTTATTGCTTCAACTGGTCCCTGGGAGACTTTGCCAAATTTAACGATATCGTTCAGGTCGAAGCAAAAATCTGACCCATTATCTATTGGCGAAAACACCACATATTCATCAGTACCTTTCTTGCCGAACATGTATCGTGGAGATTCATTTGACGGGAAGATTGATTCAATTTGGACTTTCATCTTGCTCCTTTTTTCTGGTTTAGGTTCAAGGGGAAATTCTATTATTGCTGATATATGCGATGGTGTTCATCCATTCTAATGGATCGTATGTTATCAGACATGGGAAGTCAAAAGAAAAACAAGACCCAATACCGGCCCTAGTTCCGCTCCAGCCTCGCCATGGTTTCCTGATGGGCGGTTTGCGGGAACATGTCCACTAGGCGGACCTCGGCCAGCCGGTAACCAGCCTGGGTTAGGCCGATCAGATCACGGGCCAGGGTGGCTGGGTCGCAGGAGATGTAGATGATCCGCCGGGCCGCAAGGCCAGGCAGCAGGGGAATGAGTTCGGCACAGCCGGAACGGGGCGGGTCGAGGAGGAGGCAATCAAAGGTGGCCTTTTCCGCCAGTAGACGCCTGGCTGCCTTGGTGGCGCTTTCCTGGCTGAATCGGCAGCGGTCGGCAAACCCGGCAGCCTCGGCATTGCGCACGGCGCTGCGGATGGTGGAGCGCTGCATGTCCATGCCGGTCACGTCCCACCCCTGCATGGCCAGGGGAAGAGAAAAATTGCCCATGCCGCAGAACAGGTCCAGCGCCTTGCCGGGCTTCATTCCCCGTGTCCACTCCAACAGCAGCCCGATGCAGTTTTCATTTTGGCCGAGATTGACCTGGCAAAACCCTCCCGGTTCCAAAGCAAGGGTGAGTGGCTGATCGCATAGTTTGGCAGACAGGGAAAATTCCACCAAGAGTCCGCTTAACGGAATCTCGCCCGTGTCATTGAAACCCGGCCCCTTGGCCTGGCCGTCCACGCTGAAGATTACTGCCTCCAGTAGGGGCAGTGCCTGACAGAGAAGCCGGGCTGCCTGGTGGTCTCCAGGCCGAGTTTTCCTGGTGTAGTGGATGAGCAAGATCACCGAGTTGTGGGTGGGGTTTTCGAGAAGCTCGATGGCCGAGGCCAAGTCCAGCAGGGCCTGGAACGGCCTGCGGGCGGAAAGGTTGGCAAGCACCGAGTTGATGGCTTCCCCTGCCAGAAGGCAGCGGGAAATCGGAACCAGATCGTGGCTCTGACGGCTAAAATACCCCGCCCTCCCCTGTGCTACCTGCAATCTGATCCGTTGCCGATAGCCAAAGGGTTTGGGTGAAGCTAGGGGCGCTCCCATAAGACCGGGAAGCTCATCCTCCTGGCATAACCCGGCCCGGCAAAGCGTCTCGGCCAGAATGGAATTTTTCAAGCGAAGTTGTTCATCGTAGATGGCGTGCTGGAAATTGCAGCCGCCGCATGTATCGTACACGGGGCAGGCCGGGGTTATCCGCTGATCCGAGGACACAAGCACTTCCAGCAGGTCTGCCTCCTGATACTGCTTGTGCCGACGCCGCAGTTGCACCCGCACCAGCTCTCCAGGCAGCACACGCGGCACCATGACTACTTGGCCATCCGTCAACCGCCCCAGGCCAAGCCCTCCCTTAATTACCCTGTCAACCGTGAGTTCCACGGAATTGGTCATCGGTTACTCCATAACAAAAAAATGCCGGTTACAGGGCCGCTGCCCCATACCGGCATTTGCGGGGCAATCCTCCCCGTCACAACCTAATAATTCTTATCCGCATAGGCGAGCCAACCGCCTGCTTCCACGAGATTTTTATCAAACTCGTTGAGATTGAATGAAATAACCACCTTCTTGCTACCTTTGGCAGTAAGCGTGCAGGCAGCCATATCCACGGTAATAGTGACCGTATCCCCTAAGCCAAAGAGGGTCTCGATATCCTTCTTCGGCAACTCGATGGCCAGCATGCCGCAGTTGTACATGTTCTGTCGGAAGATGCGGGCAAAGCTTTCGGCAATGACCACGTTGATGTCGTTGACCTCAAAGACCCAGACCGCATGCTCGCGGGAGGAGCCGCAGCCGAAGTTGGCCCGGGTGATGATAACCCCTTTGCCTTCGATGTCCTTGCGCGGGTCGAAGCCCCCGAGCTTAAGGTCTTCCAGAATAAAAGGCTGGAGGGCCAGCTTGGTGTTTTCGGTCAGGTACTTCGCCGGGATGATCTCGTCGGTGTTGATGTCGTTTCTATCAAGAAACAGCGCTTTGCCGCCAAACTCTTTCATTATCGTTCACTCCATTGATGTTGGAATTGATTGCCCTTAGAGGAGCTTTCGCGGGTCGGCGATATGGCCCAGCACCGCGGTGGCCGCGGCGGTGAGCGGGCTCATCAGGTGGACGATGCCGCCCTTGCCCATCCGGCCGTTGAAGTTCCGGTTGGTGGTGGAGGCGCAGATTTCGCCTTCTGCCAGAACCCCGTTGCTCATGCCCAGGCAGGCGCCGCAGGTGGGGTTGGTCACACAAAAACCCGCTTCCATGAAGATGGCGATGATCCCTTCTTCCATGGCTTGGGAATACACCTTGGGCGTGGCCGGGGAGAGGATACCGCGTACAGTGGCCGCGATCGTTTTCCCTTTGAGTATCCGGGCTGCGGAGCGCAAATCCTCGATGCGGCCGTTGGTGCAGGAGCCGATGTACACCTGGTCCACCGGGGTGCCCTCCATCTCGGTGACGTCCTTCACCTCGTCGGGCTTGTAGCCGAAGGTCACCTGGGGCACCAGCTTGGACACGTCCAGGGTCATCTCCTTAACGTATTCGGCATCCGGATCGGAATGCCATTGGACAAAATCCTCCACCGCCAGATCGATGGATTCATACTGATCCTTAATAAACGGCCAGAGGTATTTGGCCGTCACTCGGTCGGGCAGGCAGATGCCGCAGGTGGCCCCGGCCTCGATGGCCATGTTGCACAGGGTCATCCGCGCTTCCATGCTCATGGCCTCAACCACCGGGCCGACAAACTCCATGATCTTGTCAGTGGCCCCGTTCACGGTCAGTTCCTTGATGATGAAGAGGATCACATCCTTGGCGGACACACCGTCCTGTAGCTTGCCGCTGATGGTTATCCGCATGGTTTCCGGGGTGCGGAAGGAGCAGACTCCCTTGAGGATACCCACCTCAAGATCGGTGGTGCCGACACCTGCGGCAAAGGCGCCGAAGGCCCCGTGGGTGCAGGTATGTGAATCGCCCATGATCACCGTATAGCCGGGGCGGACAAAGCCCTTTTCCGGGAAGAGCGCATGGCAAACCCCGTTGGCGCCGATGTCGAAAAAATCTACAATCTTGTGGCGCCTGGCCCAATCGCGGAGAATTTTGCCCTGGGTGGCGGTTTTGGAATCTTTGGAAGGCGTGACATGGTCGATAACCGCTTTGATCTTGGTGATGTCAAAAACCCGGTCCATGCCACGGGCCTCAAGATCGGTGATCGCGATAGGCGTGGTGATCTCGTGGCACATGACCACATCGATATCCAGGATGACATTTTCAGGGGTGGGAGTGTCGCGCAGATGCGCGGCAAAAATCTTTTCAGCTATGGTTTTACCCATTGTTCATGAGCCTCCGTGCGGGGATTGTCTGAATATTTTTTTGCGGGGGTATTGCCCACGGTAGAGAAAAGTTTTTACCATATATCAGTAGGTCTTAGCCATGATAAATGAAGGAAACACTGTTTTTTCATACTTTGCGTTTGACCGAAGTTGTCAGGCTGTATATCATGTCGCAATCGAATGTTTTGCCGCCGGATGCATGAATTTCTTTTCAGGATACAGCAGGCACATGGCACGAAAAAAGATCAAAAAACCTGACCAGCAGTTGCCTGCCTCACACGCTGCCAACCAGCAAACGGTCGAACTGATCCTCGCCATTTATCGCGAGGAATACGGGAAGGTTCCCTCCAGCCTTGCCGGGCTCTTCTCGGATGCGGCCGATCTGTACGCCGGTCGTTGGGCAAGTCACGAAGCCTGTGCCGTCACCTATCATAATTTCAGCCACTCCCTGGATGTCTGTCTTGCTGCCGCCCGCATGCTTTCCGGCTGGAACAAGGCGGAACAGGCGCAGGCCCTGGACGAGAAATACTTCCAGCTTGGCATGGCCGCAGGCCTTTTCCACGACGCCGGATACATCAAGAACAAGGGCGACCATGCCGGATCGGGGGGCAAATTCACCCTAATCCATGTCGGGCGGAGTATGGAGATTTCTCGTGAATACTTGAGCAAAAAACAGTGGCCACCCGAAGATGTGGACGCTGTTTGCCGGATAATTTCCATCACCGACTATGCCAAGCTCCCGGATCTCGACCCACTGTTTACGGACCTCAAGCTCAAGACCATGGCCCAGATGGTGGCCACCGCCGATCTGGTGGCCCAGATGGCGGACACCGACTATGTTCAGCGGATCGACGACCTGTTTGCTGAGTTTAAGGAGGTCTATAAGTTTGAAAAACGTGCGGAACTGATCAAAAAAGGGACCAAGGTCTACAAGACCGTGCAGGAGATCAAGGACGGCACCATCGATTTTTACGAGCAGTTTGTCGTGCCGACCCTTGGTAAGCTTGGCCGCATGGACCGTTACCTGACCAATTTTTTCGGCGACGGCAGAAACCCGTATCAGGAAAACATCGCGGCCAATCTTTCCGGGCATCTCATGGATGTCCGTTCCCAGTGGCGACGGCTGGGCGATATCCTCACCGAGCTGGGGCTGGCCACCAACGATCAGATCACCAGCGCCCTGGCCAGACAGCAGACCCTGGCCGGACCAAAGGCCGATTCCAGCAAAAGCTTCAACGTCCTGCTCCGTGAGCATTTGTTGCCCTGGTTTTCAGCCCGTGCCCAGGAAGGCCGCTGTCTGGGCGATATCCTTATGGAGATGCAGGCGGTAGAGCCAAAATCCCTGGCCAAGGGATTGCTGGCCCAGATGCTGCCCGATTCTCTGTACGCATCGCTCTCGCCCAAAGAGCTGCACTTCCTGCTCCAGGCCGCGATCCTCTTGCAGAATATCTGCAAAGGCCCGTGGATTCTGGGGGTGGTCCTGGAAATGGCCAACGAAATTCTAGACTGCGAGGCCAGCTCGATTCTCATCGCGGATCTTGACGAAAAAGAGATGCTGGTTGCCCTGCCCACTGGCCCCAAGAAAAACGTGGTCTACGGCAAAGGAATTGCCATGGACAAAGGACTTTCCGGCTGGGTCTATCGCAACGGTCAGCCGGCGCGGGTGAGTAATGCCAGCGCCGACGCCCGCTTTGACCGCGGCATGGACAAGAATATCGATTTCGTAACCCGCTCCATCCTCGCCGTGCCCCTGCATGTGAACGGGGAATGCATCGGCGCGGTTGAAGCGCTGAACAAAAGCGATGACAATTTTACCAACCATGACATGAATGTACTTTCCATCCTGGCCAATATGCTGGCCAACGTCATGGTTGGTGTTTTGTGCATCCAAAGCCATTGAGCCCCCTTTCCCCATGAAGATATTCTTTTCCGCCCTGCTGGCCCTCGTTGTCGCCCTGCCTATCTCCGTCCTTGCCGCCCAGGGAATCAGTATCGACGGCAAGGTGAAATACTCACAGGGTTTCAACAAGTTCGACTACGCCTCTGATAAAGCGCAGAAAGGCGGGCATCTGGTGCTCCACGATTTGGGCAGCTATGATAAGCTCAACCCCTTCACCCTCAAGGGCACTGCCCCGGCCGGGCTTGACGAGCTGGTCTTCGAGACCCTTGCTGTGCCGAGCCTGGATGAACCCTTTGCCTCCTATGGCCTGATTGCCAAAGACATTGTTGTGGCTGAAGACCGGCTGTCTGTCACCTTCACCATCCATGAAAATGCAAAATTTTCCGACGGCACCGCGATCAGCCCGGAGGATGTGAAGTTCTCCCTGGACACCCTGAAAAGCCCGGCGGCAAGTCCTTCGTATCAAATTTACTTTCAAGACATCTCATCCGCCGAGGTTCTTGACCCGCACCGGGTCCGCTTCAATTTTTCCCAGCGCAACCGCGAACTGCACCTGATCGCCAGCCAACTCCCGGTCTTCTCCAAAAAATTCTACACCGCCCATCCCTTTGACGCCTCGGACATGACCCCGCCGGTTGCCTCCGGCCCCTATCTGGTCAAGGAGATTATCCCCGGCAAGGCCATCACCTATGTACGCAACCCCGAGTATTGGGCCAGGGATCTCAACGTGCGGCGCGGGATGTTCAACTTCGACACCATCACCTACAAATATTTCAAGGACCAGATCGTGGCGGTGGAGGCATTCAAGGCCGGGGAATTCGATTTTCTCCCGGTCAATATGGCCAAACAATGGGCCCGTGATTTTGATGGGCCTAAGTTCAAGCGCGGCGAGCTGGTCAAGGAGACCCTGCCCCACAAGAATAACGCCGGAATGCAGGCCTTTGTCTTCAATGTGCGCAAGCCGGTTTTTAAGGATCGCCTGGTGCGCAAAGCCTTGTCCCTGGCCTTTGATTTTGAATGGACCAACGCCGCCCTTTTCTTTGGCCAGTACACCCGCTGCGACAGTTTTTTCAGCAACTCGGCCATGAGCGCTAAGGGGCTGCCCGCAGGCCTTGAGCTTTCCTATCTCGAACCTTTTCGCGCCACCCTGCCCCAAGAGGTGTTCACCGCGCCGCTTGTTCCTTTCAGCACCAAGCCCCCTGCCAGTCTGCGCGCCAATCTGCTCCAGGCCAAAATAATTCTCAGCCAGGCGGGATGGGTCGTAAAAAACGGGGTGCTCACCAACAGCGCAGGCCAAGCGCTGGAGTTTGAAATCCTCCTGGTGGGTGCGGGGTTTGAACGGGTGATGGAGCCCTATATCAACAACCTGAAAAAACTCGGGGTGCGCGTGCATTCGCGGGTCATCGACCCGGCCCTGTATATCCGACGCATGGATAATTTTGATTTCGACATGACGGTCAACGTCTTCGGCCAGGCTCAATCTCCGGGCAATGAACAGCGTAACTACTGGCATTCGGCAGCAGCCGAGCGCAAAGGCTCCCGCAACCTCATCGGCATCGCGGACCCGGCGGTGGACCAGTTGGTGGATCGGATCATTTACGCCCAGACCCAAGAAGAACTCACCGCCGCCTGCAAGGCCCTAGACCGGGTTCTCTGGCACGGGTATTATGTGGTGCCCAACTGGTATCTGGCCCATCACCGGGTCGCCTACCGTACCATCTTTGCCCGGCCGGAAACCCTGCCTCTGTATTACTCGCCCTCTCAGGCCCTGATGACCTGGTGGCTTCTGCCGGAAAACCGGCAGCGCAAATAACCATTTTTTCAAAGCGGATTGCCCAGGGGTGAGGTAAAATGTTGCACAGGGCTGTTCATTGCATTTCACTCCTTGTAAGGCTATGAATTTTTATCCTATGAAAAAAAACAATATTCTCCTTGCGCTTCTGGCGCTCCTTGTCCTTTCTCCTTTCACTGCCCAGGCCCGGCAGCTAGACGAGCAGAAATCTTCCGAGAACCCAAGGATTTTGGTGATCCCTGGCACCGGTGACAGCCAGATTCTCTTGCGCAAACTCGCCCAGCTCTATACAAAAAACCGGCCCGGTTTCACCGTTGAAATTCCGGAAAGCATCGGCAGCGGCGGCGGTGTCAGATCCGTCATCACCGGGAAAAATGAGATTGCCAGGGTGGCCCGCCCATTAACGGAAAAAGAGAGTGCCCAGGGGCTCAAGTCTCAAATCTTTGCCCAGGCCCCTGTTGTCTTTGCGGTCAATCCTGGGGTTACCGGGGTAGAGAATCTTTCCCTTGAGCAGATAATCGGGATATATTCTGGCAAAATACAGCAGTGGGATGCCCTGGGCGGTGTCGGCAAGATTTACGTGATGAACAGAGAGGAGGGAGATTCTTCCCGCACCGTGCTCGAAAATTTCATCCCAGGCTTTAAAGAGATTTCCGTCCCTGCCGGGGCAACGGTGTATTCCACCCCGGAGGCCTTGCAGACCCTGATGGCTTCGCCAGGCACCATCGGCTATCTGCCCATGCCCACAGTAGTCGGTACCGGACTCAAGGTGCAACAGGTTCAGGGTATCTCCCCATCAGCCGCCAATGTACGACAGAAAAAATACCAGATGGTTATCCCCTTTGCCCTGGTGTGGAAAGACACCCTCTCGCCGCGGGCCCAGGATTTTCTTGATTTTCTTTCAAGTCCGGCCGCCAGAAAGCTCATGCTGGATAATGGCGCCATCCCTGTTGAGTGAGACTATCTGACCAATGCGCATCTCTATATTTAAGAAAATTTTCATCAGCCAGCTTGCCCTGATTATATTCGCCTCCGGGGTAATTTCTCTGGCCAGCTATTTTTTCATGGTCCGGCTGTACAACGAATCCCAAAACAACACGCTGCGGGTGATTTCTTCGTCAACGGCCTTGAAAGTTGCAACCGAAATTGCCCAGCATAAAGCAACTATCAAGGAAATCGCGGAAGCCAAGGAAATCGCTCTCTATGCCCAGAAATATCAAGAGCTTCTCCTTGGCAAACATCTGGGCCGTTATCAGGAGCAATTTCCGGATCTCAGCTATGTGGACGCAGAAGGCAACCAGGAGTTTCGCCTGGTCAATGGCCACGCCAGTGACTCCCTCAACAAACTTGCCGACCTGAAGGTGATTCGGACTTCCATGGCCGCCCCGAATCAGGCAATTCTCGGCGAGGTTGTCTTGGACCCTGTTTCGCAAACGCAAGTACTACAGTTTGCCTACTCCAAAATAGACTATTTTGGAGACCAGTTCCTCGGCTTAATCCTCGGACAAACGCCACTGTCCCATATTATTCCTCCTGCTAGCAGCTGCATTTCCTCAAAAAAAGGGTTCTGTCGGATTGTAGCGCCCGACGGCAATATCCTGGGCGATCCCGACTCAAAAAATATAATGAAACAGCTGGTTGTTAATAATCAAGGCGTTAGCCAGCTTTTTGCCAAAGACACGGCAGAGCACAGTGGAAATATCCACCACGCCATGCTCAATGGCGAAGATTCCTATTTCGCCGTCACCCTGATCCCAGGCACCTCCTGGCTGGCGATGTCGGTGCTGACTTCCCAACAATACACGGCAGTGCCAAGACTGTTTCGGAATTTTTCCATTCTCCTCTTTCTTGGGCTTCTCTTTCTGGCGGGCATCTCCACCTTTTTCCTCGCCCAAGGCATCACTTCTCCGATCCAAAAACTTGCCCAGGCCAGTATCGCTATAGCCAAAGGGGATTTTTCCCTGCGGGTTGCCGCAGGCAATGATGAAATCGGTGATTTGGCCAAGACCTTCAACACCATGGCGGAAAAACTTGGGGGTGCCATCGGCCGAGAAAAACAGATCCTGACGGCCGAAGCATCTGCCCGGTTGAATGCCGAACTTGCCGATCAGCACAAAACGGAATTTCTTTCCAAGATCAGCCACGAACTGCGCACTCCGCTCAACATCGTTTTGGGGATGGCCGAACTTCTGGAGAATCGTGACCTGCCCAGTAACCCACCGCCGGAGCTTGCGGCCATCAAGGAAGCCGGCCAGAACCTGCTCCATCTCATCGATGGTATTCTCGATTTTTCCCGTCTAGAAAACGGCACCATGAGCCTCGTCCCTGCCCCCTTTGATCTCTACGCCATCCTTGGCAGGCTGAAGAAAAAGTATGAACCTGCTGCCAAGACAAAGGGGCTTATCCTCTTTTATGCCGAGCCCGAAGCGGTGCCCACCACGGTTGTCGGGGACGAAGCCCGGATCTTCCAGGTGCTGGAAAACCTGCTGGACAACGCCATCAAATTCACGGAACACGGGGAGATTTCCCTGCGGGTCCGTCCTCTTGGCCTCAAGGTCATAAACGATCAGCACATCATTAGTCTGCGTTTCGAGGTAGTTGACTCAGGATGCGGCATCCCCCTGGAGCAGCAAGGGGCCATGTTTGAATCGTTCAAGCAGTTTGAGTCCTATGCCACCAGAAAGTCCGGTGGGCTTGGGATTGGCCTGACCCTCTCCCAACAGCTCATCGAACTCATGCATGGGAAAATCGGCATGAAAAGTGAGCCTGGCAAGGGGAGCACCTTTTTTGTGGATCTGGACCTCCCGGTGGCCAAGGAAGAAGGGGCGGACCCAGCAACCTTGGGGGCAGGTGCGCCAGAAAGCGCAAATGGGGTAACCGATCAATACGGCATGAGGACAGGCATGAATATTCTTATTGCGGAAGATAACCCGGTAAACCAGAAGCTGTTGCGCCTCATGCTGGAGATGCATGGCCACCATGTCCGGGTGACCGCCGATGGTACGGAGGCTGTTGCCGTCTACCAGAGCGAAGAGATTGATCTTGTCCTGATGGATGTACAGATGCCTGGGATGAACGGCTTTGAGGCAACGATCACCATTCGGGAACTCGAAAAAGACACCGGCAAACATGTGCCGATCATTGCCGTTACCGCCCACGTCATGCCGGGCTATAAGGAAGAATGCCTCAACGCTGGCATGGATAACTACCTGGCCAAACCCTTCCGCATGCAGGAACTTTTTGGGATCATCGAAGAAACCCTTACCCAACTGAACAATCCGGCGTGAGATGGCGGCCTACATTGTAAGACGCCTCCTGCTCATGATCCCCACCATCTTCGGGATCATGCTGGTCACTTTTGCCGTCACCCAGTTCGTGCCGGGCGGGCCGGTGGAGCGGATGCTCGCCCAGTTGCAGGGTCATGACCGTGCAGGCGGCGAGGTCCACGCCAGCCGCAGCATGGATCTCTACCAAGGCAACAAGGGCCTCGACGAGGAGCGGGTGGCGCAGCTTACCAAGCTCTATGGTTTTGATAAGCCGCCGGTGGAGCGTTTCCTGACCATGATGAAAAACTATCTGGTCTTTGATTTCGGCCAGAGCTATTACCACCATAGCAGCGTGGTCACCCTGGTCATCTCCAAACTGCCGGTCTCCATGTCCCTTGGCCTATGGTCGTTTCTCATCGTTTACGGGGTCTGCATCCCGCTCGGGATCGCCAAGGCAATGCGAGAAGGCTCCCGCTTCGATGTCCTCACCAGCACCGTGATCCTCATCGGCTACGCCATCCCAGGTTTTGTTTTGGCCATCGCCCTCATCGTCCTTTTTGGCGGCGGAAGTTTCTTCAGCATCTTTCCGTTACGAGGCTTGGTCTCCGACAACTGGGCCGAGATGGGGGGTGCCGCAAAGGTGGCGGATTACCTCTGGCACATGGTCCTGCCCGTGCTCTCCAGCGCGGTGGGCAGCCTGGCGGTCATGACCCTGCTGACCAAGAACAGCTTTCTAGAAGAGATCCGCAAGCAGTACGTGCTCACTGCCAGGGCCAAGGGGTTGAGCGAAAATCAGGTATTGTATCGGCATGTGTTCCGCAACGCCATCATCCCTATCATCACCGGTTTCCCTGGCTCCTTCATCACCGCCTTTTTCACCGGCAGTCTGCTGATCGAGACCATCTTCTCCCTAGACGGCATGGGGCTGCTGGCCTACGAATCCATTCTCAACCGCGATTATCCGGTGGTGCTGGGCACCCTTTATTTTTTCACCATCATCGGTCTGATCTCTCGCTTGTTATCAGACCTCAGCTACGTGGTGGTGGACCCGCGCATCAGCTTTGAAAGTGTGGAATCCAGGTGAACGATTCAGCTCTCCCCCAGAAACCCCAGAAACTCTCCTCCCGACGCTGGCGGCGCTTCAAGGCCAACAAGCGCGGCTATTACAGCCTGATTCTCTTTTCGATCTGCTTTTTTCTCAGCCTGGGCGCGGAGATCCTCAGCAACGACAAGCCGCTGCTGGTTTCCTACCAAGGAAGTTTCTATTTTCCCCTAATCCGGGAGTACCCGGAAACCACCTTTGGCGGGGAATTCGACACCGAGACCGATTACCAGGACCCCTTTATCAAACAAAAACTCACCACCGGCGGCAACCTCGCCTTTTTTCCACCCAACCCACACAGTTACGCTTCCATCAATTTACAGCTCCACCAACCGGTGCCCTCCCCGCCCGATGCCTCCAACTATCTGGGCACCGACGACCGGGGCCGCGATGTCCTGGCCCGGCTACTCTACGGCTTTCGCCTCTCAGTGCTCTTCGCCTTTGTCCTCACCTTTATCGGCACGATCATAGGCATCATCACCGGGGCGGTGCAAGGCTATCTCGGCGGGCGCACCGACCTGTTTATGCAGCGCTTCATCGAGATCTGGAGCGCCATGCCCGAGCTGTACCTGCTGATCATCTTCGCCTCGATCTTCAAGCCCAGCGTGCTGCTGCTCCTGATTCTGCTTTCGATCTTCGGCTGGATGGGACTTGCCGATTACGTGCGGGCCGAGTTTCTCAAAGGCCGCAACCTCGATTATGTCAAGGCGGCCAAGGCGCTGGGCGTAGGCAACATCACTATCATGTTCCGCCACCTGCTTCCAAACGGGATGACTCCGGTTATCACCTTTTTACCCTTCCGGGTGAGCGGCTCGATCCTGGCCCTCACCAGCCTCGATTTCCTGGGCCTCGGCGTGCCGCCCCCAACCCCAAGCCTCGGGGAGCTGCTGTCCCAGGGCAAGAACAACATCGAAGCCTGGTGGCTGTCCCTGACCACCTTCGGAGTGCTGGTCGGCACCTTGGTGTTGCTGATCTTTATCGGGGAAGCGTTGCGGGAAACCTTTGATCCGAGGAAGGTATAGTATGCAGGGGATAATCCATGCTGCTTGAGCTGAAAAATCTCTCCGCCGGTTTTTACTCGGACCGTGGCTTCACCCCGGTGCTGGACAAGGTCTCCTTCGCCATTGCGGCGGGGGAAACTGCAGCCCTAGTGGGAGAATCCGGGTCCGGTAAATCGGTGACCGCCCTTTCTATCCTGAGACTGCTGGAAAAAGACGCGGCCAAGATCGAGGGACAAATCCTCTTTAACGGGGAAGATCTGGCCTCCTACCCGGAAAGCAGGCTGCGCCGGATTCGCGGCAACCGGATCGCCATGATCTTCCAAGAGCCCATGACCTCGCTCAATCCGGTCTACTCCATCGGCGCCCAGTTGGTAGAGCCGCTGATGCTGCATCAAAATCTTGGCAAAAAAGAAGCGGCAGCAAAAGCTGAGAATCTCCTTGAACGTTGCGGGATTGTTGACGCGGTCCAGCGGCTGAACAGTTTTCCTCACCAGTTGTCCGGCGGTCAGCGGCAGCGGGTGATGATCGCCATGGCCTTGGCCTGTAGGCCGGACCTCTTAATCGCCGATGAGCCGACTACAGCCCTGGATGTCACCATCCAGGCGCAGATCCTGGTCTTGATCAAGGAGATCCAGCAAGAACTGGGTATGGCCCTGCTGCTCATCACCCACGATCTCAACATGGTGGAAAAGATCGCCCAACAGGTCCACATCATGCATGAGGGACGGATTGTGGAAAGCGGCCCCACTGCCGAGGTATTCCGCAACCCGCAGAACCCCTACACCATCCATCTCCTGAACAGCGTGCCCCACGAGGCGCCCACCCCCAAGGACAGCCCACCTCCGCTCCTCACCGCGGCCAACCTCTCCTGTCATTTTCCAATCAAGGCCGGGTTCCTGCGGCGCACGGTGAATACTATCAAAGCGGTGGATGAGGTGACGCTGACCATCCGACAGGGCACCACCTTTGGTGTGGTCGGCGAATCGGGTTCCGGCAAAAGCACCCTGGGCATGTGCCTGCTCAAGCTGGTCAACAGCCGGGGAACCTTGCTCTATGAAGGTCGCGATCTGCTGACCTTGTCCAATAGCCAGTGGCGGCCCCTGCGCCGCGATCTCCAGGTGGTGTTTCAGGATCCATTTTCCTCCCTGTCGCCCCGGCTTAATGTAGGGCAGATCGTGGGCGAGGGCTTGAGCGTGCATGGCCTGGGCAACCGGGAGGAGCGAAACAAACGGGTGGCTGAGGCGTTGATCGAGGTGGGGCTAGAGCCGGAGATGATCGAGCGCTATCCCCACGAGTTTTCCGGCGGCCAGCGACAGCGCATCGCCATTGCCAGGGCCGTGGTGCTCAAGCCCCGCTTCCTGGTGCTGGACGAGCCCACCAGCGCCCTGGACATGACCATCCAGGCCCAGATCATCGAGCTGCTCAAAAGCCTGCAAGCAAAGCACGGCATCACCTACTTCTTCATCTCCCACGATCTGCGGGTGATCAAGGCCATGGCCGATGAGGTGGCGGTGATGCAGAATGGCCGCATTGTCGAGTCCGGCCCTGCGGCCCAGCTCTTTGCTAACCCCTCCCACCCCTACACCAAAAAGCTCTTTTCCGCAGCCTTTGACCTGGCGCCTGCCTGAGTCGAGCGATTGTAATTGGAATGAACGTTGGGGAACAATTAATACCAAGGAGAAAGAAGTGAAAGAACACGGAAGAAAACTGTTCATTGGCGGGCTGGTAATGGCATGTCTGTTTATGGCTGGAGGTTTAGCTGCACCGAAAAAAGCAGCGGCAGCGGCCAATCCCAAGGTGTTTTTTGATGTCTCCATCGGCGATCAAAAAGCCGGCCGGATCGTGATGGAGCTGTTTGCCGATGTGGTGCCAAAAACGGCGGAGAATTTTCGGCAGCTGGTCACCCATGAAAAAGGCTTCGGCTTCAAGGACAGCATCTTCCACCGCATTATTCCCGAGTTCATGCTCCAGGGCGGCGATATCACCAACAGCGACGGCACCGGCGGTAAATCCATCTACGGCCGCACCTTTGCCGATGAGAATTTCATCCGCAAGCACCTGGAACCGGGCATGCTCTCCATGGCCAATGCCGGACCAAACACCAACGGTTCCCAATTTTTCATCACCACCGTTAAAACGCCCTGGCTCGACGGCAAGCATGTGGTCTTCGGCAAGGTGATTGAAGGCATGGATGTGGTAAAGAGAATTGAAGAGATGGGATCGCGCAACGGTCAACCGAAGAAAAAAGTGGTGATAGTAAACTGTGGCCAGTTGGAACAATAAGCTATTCCCACTTGCGTTGCTGCCCATACAAAGGAGATAGAATATGATTCTGCGCCTGCTGCTCCTGTTGTCGATTTTCCTTGTTTCCCTTCCTGGTACCACCGGGGCAAGAGAGATACGGCTCAAAAAAGGAGAGGTCTACCGCGACCGGGATCTTGCCGTGACCTGCGAAGGCGGCCAGGCCGGACCTTCTGGCCAGCCCATAGCCCTGCGTGAGTGTCAGTACTGGGACGATTTTGCCAGAAAATGTCTCTTTGAAAAAACCACCTATAGCTATGGCGATCTGGAATGTGTTGAAGAGTGTCAGCATTGGGATTCGTTCAGCAACATCTGCGACTACAAGAGCAAGTGCACCTTTTATTCCCAACAGGAGGCCTTTGTCCTGAAAACCTGCACAGAATTCGATGACAACAGCCGCAAGTGCCTCAAAACACGGGAAGAAAAAATCGGCGTGAGCAGATAGTTGCCTACCAAACTAGAAAATTCAGGGGCAGGTCTTGAAATATAAGTCGGGCAGATGGAAATTGGAGATATTATGGCGGACAAAGTAGTTATTGTTGATGAAATACCAGAGAATGCCTTAATCAAGCGCACTGTAGAAAAAAAATTCAAACAGGAATGCGAGATTATCCCCCACATTGTCAAGGGCCTCAATATTCTGAGATCCACAAAATATTTGTTAATAATAATCAATGAAAGTCTTTCCGTGAAAGACACGTCTCAATCTATTGCCAAAAAACAGAATTTTATTGTGAATAGTATTAAATTCATCAGAGCTGATTCAGTAAATCAAACAACTCCAATTATCATAACCTATAACAGCTTGAGCTGCCCAAGCCCCATTGGCAACAGCAGCTACATGGAAGGCATTGATGACTACCTGCATGAAGGGGCAAGCATGTGTTTGTCTCTTCAAGATAATTTCAATCAGAAACTAATTCGTTCTTTAACTAATTATTTGTGATTACTGGATATTTTTTCATTTCCGTTTTGATTCCCACCCACTCCCCTTCCCTGCTGCTGATCAATATTTGAGATAGTGATAAAACGAAAGTTCTGAAAAAATCACCAGCAGGATCACACTCCGATTCCCCCGAGTTTTTCAAAATATCTAAGGCGTAATTGGTACTGCAAAATGCAGAGTAGTCTGTATTGCGAGATAGGAATGACAGTGCTAGCCTAAGAAAATATTAGCGAAAATAACCTCCCGCATGGGACGAAAACATATATGAGTTAACTATCTAAATGCGAAGAAACAAAAGAAGGCGGTCGCGCCTGGCATTTAACATTGAAGTCACGCTAGGAGCAGGGAGTAAACAGGTTCTCACCTGCATGAGCAAGGATGTGAGCATGAACGGGATTTTCGTCTTAACCGAAGCCCGCATCCAGGTAGGGGCCATCTGTGGTATAGAAATCGTGATGACAGGGAAAAGCAGCAATTTACGCATCCGAGCTCGTGGAATTGTTGCTCGGCATGCTTCAGATGGAATGGGAATAGCCTTTCAACACGATCTTGAATGGTGGCCAATGATAGAAAATATTTGTATGGAGGAGCTTGAAGCACAAAACTAAATCGTTTCCAAAAGTTATAACAATCATCAAGCAGGTATTTTTTCAGTATTGCTCCTGCTAAAATAATCACCTATCCTTTTAAGGGAAATTAGAAGTGCTCCTTTCTTTCTTGTTATGCCATTAACTGAAGAATAATTATTTTTGCGGCAAGCAACAACCAGACAGATTTCAGGACACCCCATTGACCTCCGCTATTATGAAATCAATTTCTGCCACGACCGATGACGAGTACGTCGTCATCGGTCGTGATTTTTTGCTTAAGGACGACCAATACCTTAAATTCGACATTTACAGCAGCAGGACCTCTTTTTCCAGCGAAAACCCTATCCTTCTTGCTCGTAAGGATTCTACAATCTCCAACCTGAAAAAAGCTATAGCCAACATCCATTTTGGCCAGCTCTATATCAAGAAGCATGATGAGGGAAGATTTAATCTTTTTCTCGAAAAAACCCTACAAAGCGTCCTGGATTGCAGGGAGACCCCGCTGGAAAAGAAGGCTGTTGTTCTCTACACCTGCGCTAAAAACGCCGTCACCGACGTGTTCAACAACCCAAGGAGCGGTAAAAATGTTGCCAGGGTGCAGAATATTGCCGAGGGGTTAATCAAGCTGATCATGAGCAATGCGTCCTCCGCCTCTGTGCTGGCCAAGCTCTGCTCCCATGATTTTTACACCTTCACCCACAGTGTCAATGTCTGCGTTTTCGGGATCAACTTCTGGCAGATGTTGGGGTTTGGCAGTGACGACCAAGAATTACAGGAATTTGCCATTGGCTGCCTGCTTCACGATATCGGCAAAAGTCAGATTTCAAAAAATATTCTGAAAAAACCTGGTCGCCTAAGTAAGGAAGAATTCAAGATTGTGCGCGAGCACCCGCAACTCGGTTACTCCCTAATGAAGGAATATCTTGCCACAAGTTCCCTAAATATCATCCTCTATCACCACGAACGCTTTGATGGCACAGGATACCCCGATGGCCGGGATATGCAGAATATTCCAAAAGAGGCGAAGATTGCGAGTATCGCCGATGTCTATGATGCACTAACCACCAATCGCCCCTATGCCGGAGCCAGGAAGCCATTTGACGCGCTCAAAGTGATGCTGGAACAGATGGAGGGACACTTTGACCAAGAACATCTGGTCGCCTTCATCCGTATTCTTGGTGGCGAACCTATTTGATAAAGTTTGTAGTCCATTTCCACTGCGATCAACCAAATCAGTCCTCCGACCTTGCTTCGTACTTTACGTGAGGGGCCATTAGCCAAGCCCTCCAGCCCGTCATCCTTTGTTTTTCTCTCAAGCTCCGAAATTTTGGCTGATAAAACCTACTTTTTTTCACTCAAAAATCTGGTACCATTACTCAATGGTGAGCTGGTGAGGGGGTCTCATCGGAAATTCGACTCGGCAAGGAGGCCGTGCTATGACCGCAACCAGAATAACCATTGACCCCCTGACCAGGGTGGAAGGGCATCTCAAGTTCGAGACTCGGATCGAGAACGGAGTGGTTGCCTCGGCCCGGACTTCAGGCATGCTCTTTCGCGGCATTGAAAAAGCGCTCATCGGCTATGATCCCCGCACCGCCTTGCAGTTGACACAACGGGTCTGCGGCGTCTGCCCGTATGCCCATGCGGAAGCGGCCGCCATGGCCCTGGAAGACGCCATGGGCTTCCGCCCCAATACCAACGGGCAACTGCTCCGCAATCTCATTGTCGGCGCGTATCAGGTGCAGGATTGCCTGCTTCATTTTTATCAATTGAGCGCTCTCGATTTCATCGACGTTACTGCGGTACTGGAATATCGTGGGGCAGACCCCGGCTTGACCGCAATGCGGGATTGGGTCCGCAGCGAAACCAGTTCCCAACGGATATTTCCCGCCGCCCCCTTTCTCCCCCGGTATAAGGGTGATTTCCTGAAAGATAAGGAAGCCAACCTCTCGGCGGTCCACAACTATCTGGAATCCTTTGCCGTTATGGCCTCCCTGCACAAGATGGTGGCCCTGTTCGGCGGCAAATCCCCCCACCCCGTGGCCATTGAGGCCGGCGGGGTCACGACCCGGCCGACCATCAACAATCTCGCCCAATACCGCACCCTGCTCAATCAGGTGGAACGGTTTGTCCACTCCTGTTATCGGGAGGATATCTTGGCGGTGAGCAAGGCTTTTCCAGGCTATTTTAAGGAAGGGCGCGGCTACGGAAATTTTCTCTCTTTCCCCTATTTCCCTGACTCTTCCGGCAAAAACCATCTTTTTTCCGGAGGCGCGACCATCGAGGGCAGATACACAGCCCTCGATCTCAACGCGATTACCGAAGATCACACGTACAGCTATTACAAAAACAAATCCGGCGCAGGGATTAGGCCCCTGGGAACAAACAGGCTCGAACCTTTGGACTGGAAGGAATTCCAGCGAGAGGAACAGCTGCCGGACGGAAAATACAGTTGGAGCCGCGCCCCCCGCTATGGGGGCAAGGTCATGGAAACCGGAGCTGCGGCGCGGGTGGTAAACACCTATCACTCCGGGCGCAATCCTGGTCTGACCCGCCTGGTAGACCAGCTCAACAGGGATCTCGGCATCGGCCTAAAAGACTACAACTCGGTGCTGGGTCGCCATTTAAGCCGGTATATCACGGTCTCCCTCTTGCTCAAGCGGCTTAAGGAACAGGTCGAACAGGTCCAGCCTGGGGTTCTTGGCTTCAGCGAAAAAGAAGTGCCCCGCAACGCAAAGGGAATCGGGATCACCGAGGCTTCGCGCGGCGCCCTGGGGCACTGGGTGGAAATTGACAATAAAGGCTTGATCAAAAACTATGAAATGGTGGTGCCCACCACCTGGAACATGGGTCCGCGGGATGCTAGCGGACAGCCGGGGGCGGTGGAAATGATGCTGATCGGCGCCCGAATCGCTGATCCTGCCAACCCACTGGAACTGGCCCGCATCGTCCGTTCCGCCGATCCCTGCGTTGCCTGCGCGGTGCATTAAAATGCCTATCGCCCTGAATCGACGAAAATTTCTGCAAAGGATGTATCAGCTGGTGATCGCGGCCGGGGCCGCGCCGCTGCTCTCCTTCGATGAGTTGCTGGCCGCCGAGGCCAACCCTTCGTCCGCTGGCTGGTCGCGACCCGATCTTGTCTGGCTGCAGGGAGCGGGCTGCTCCGGCTGCTCTACCTCGTTTCTTAATGTCGAGCAAATAACCATTCTGGACTTTCTTACCTATTTCACCCGGCTACTGTACCATCCGAATCTTTCTTCTACCACCGGGGAACAGGTCCCACAGATACTGAACAAGCTGGCCGCTTCCAACAAGGCGTATATCCTGATAATGGAGGGCGCCATCCCCGTGGCGATGCCGCACGCCTGCATGATGGCCGATCTTCCCATCGGCGACTGGGTTGGTCGATTGGCGTCCAAAGCTTCGATCTGTATCGCTGCTGGCACCTGTGCCGCATCAGGTGGCGTTTCGAAAATGGCCGGCACCCTCACCGGCGCGGCAGCCCTGGATGATTTTCTTAGGCAACGGGGGATTAAGACGCCTTTGGTCAACCTGCCGGCCTGCCCCATGCATCCCGAACATTTGGTCTATACCTTGCTCCATTTCATCAAGAGTAAGAGCCTGCCGGATCTCGACGATGCGCGGCGTCCGCGGCAGTTCTTCACCCATTCGGTCCATGAGCGCTGCCCCCGCTACCCTGCCTTTCAGGCCCGCGACTTCGCCCAGCGCATCGGCGAGGAGGGCTGTCTGCTGGACTTGGGCTGCCAGGGGCCGGTAACCTACAACGATTGCGTCGCTATCGGCTACTGCGGCAATACCAACAACTGCGTCCGGGCCGGACATCCCTGCATCGGCTGTGCCGGCGAGCTGTTCCCCCGGCCCCGGCTCTACCACACCCACGATGATCCCAAGATAAAGACCGGGATCATTGTGAAGAAATCCTAGGAGGAGGCCGGAGATGGAAAAACCGAAACCGGGCAACCGGGAGCCCAACCCAGACCGGGTGGTCCCGCGCTTTCTCTTGATCGCCTTTTCCTGCCTGTTGCTGATCTCGGTGGTGGCCGGAGTTATCTTTCATTACTACCAGAAACAGATGATGAACCGTACCATCCGCGAACAGGGCCACGGCATCCTCTCCAGCTATGTCTCCCAGACCCGCGATTCCATCGAGAAAGGCCAGCGCAAAACCTTTCAGCTGGTCATGGACAACATCGCCCAATTAAAAGGGGTGACCGCCACCACGCTCTATCCCCGCGAGGGCTTGATGAACTACCGGTCCGGTACCGTAACGGTGGGACTGCCCTTTGTCCATGATCAACCAGCCGGATTTGTCAGCTCTAACCTCGCCCTGTACGAAAAAACCAGGGGGATGTTCCTGCGCAAGGACTGGCACCTGGTTGGTCGTTTCGATTCCACCGCCGGGCAGGCCCACCTGGAAAAAGTACAGGGACGCTCCTGCCCCGAATGCCATTATGTTCTGGATAAAAATCTCCGCTTCGATGCCCAAAATCGGGCCGAGGTGCTTGACGCCCGAGAGGCCCATTTTTACGAGCGTATCCCGGTGGAGGATAAATGCACCGTTTGCCATACCTACTGGAAGACCGGAGAAACCGCCGGAGTGCTGGGGGTGACCATCGATAAAACCACCTTCCTGCAACAGACAGCGGAGAGCACCCGGCAGCTCATCTACATCCTGCTGGCCAATGCCACCGTGGTGCTGTTGGTTACCTTCCTCATCGCCACCATGTACCGGCGCATTCTTATCACCCGCCGCCAGCTGGCCGACAAGAGCGACCGTCTGTCTGGCCTGCTCAACAACTCGGGTCAGGGCTTTCTTTCCTTTAGCCCGGACCTGGCGGTGGAACCGGAATACAGCCGAGAATGCGTGACCTTTTTTGGCCGAGAGGTGGCCGGGGAATCCGTGGCCGCCCTGCTCTTTCCCGAAGATGAGACGGAACGGACCCGTTTTGGCGGCAATATCAAACGGATCGTGCACACCGCCGACGAATTTCAGCGCGACATCCTGCTCTCGCTGATGCCCAAAGAGCTGTTTCTCAATGAGCGTTATCTGGATATCGCCTACCGTCTGCTGGGCGAGACGCGCTTGATGCTGATCATCACCGATATAACCGAACAACGCCGCCTTGAGGCTCGGGTGGCGGAAGAGCAGACGCGCCTGCGTTTTATCGTGGCCGCAGCCACCGAATCGGTAGAGCTGTTCGAGGTGCTTGACGATTACCGGAACTTCAGCGAAAACACCCTGCCCCGTCTGCTGGCTGCCCCGGATGAGGACCTGGCTGCAGGTCTGGCTGAAATTTACCGCCAGGTGCATACCTTCAAGGGGCTCTTCGGGCAACTGGAGTTTTTTCATCTGCCGCGCTGTCTCCATCAATACGAATCGGCCCTGAACCGGCTGCGCCGCGATCTGGACAAAAAACAGCCGGACCGGACAGTGCTGGAAAAAGAGCAGGCCCTGGCCGACCAAGCCCTGGCGCAGGAACTGGCCATACTCCAGGAAACTTTGGGGGATTCCTTTTTTTCCCGGCGTGGTCATCTCTCCCTGACGCCTGAGCAGACCGAAATGCTGGAGCGTCTCGCCGACCGACTTTTGCAGCCCAAAGGGCCGGCCCTGGATTCCGAAGAAACCATGGAAATGCTGCGCCTCATCAAGCGGTTACGCTATGTCTCCTTCGGCGATCTGCTCTCGGGACACGCCAAGACCGCAGGTCGACTGGCCGAGCGGTTGGAAAAAGAGTTGGCTCCGGTCGAAGTGGAGGACAACGGGGTGCAGGTCGCCCCGGAGGTTTACAATCCCTTTACCAAATCGCTGATCCATCTCTTCCGCAACGCCGTGGACCACGGCATCGAAGGCCCGGAGGAACGGCTGGAACATGGCAAGGAAGAAGAGGGCCATCTCCGCTGCCGTACTTTCATGGAGGGTGACCGGATCATTGTCGAGATCAACGACGATGGCCGAGGCCTTGATGTCGAGGCCATCAGGCGCAAGTGCGTCGCTCTGGGTCGTTTTACCCCGGAACAGGCTGCTGCGCTCGATGATGCCGCACTACGGCTGCTGATCTTCGAAGATGAGTTTTCCACAAAAGAGGAAGTAAGCGAGCTGTCGGGCCGGGGCGTGGGGTTGGCGGCGGTTCGCATGGAAACGGAAAGGCTGGGCGGAAGCATTGAGGTGGATTCGACCCTTGGTCAGGGAACCAAGTTCAAATTTATCCTTCCGTACCTTGATTCATCACCGCAAGATGCCAAGGAGAAAAAGCAATGAGCGATGCCCAAGATGACAGACACAGCCGGTTGGTCCAGGCGATCGGAGACCGGACCGTGGGCTACCTGAGAGATGAGCTTCATATCCCGGTGCATATAACCACCGTGCATATGCGGGATGTCAAGCGTATGCAATTGCTGCATCTGACCTCGATTCTGACGGTGGAGGCGGACATTCGCATGCTCATCGCCTTCAGTTTCGACCGGGAGCTGACGGAGCGGGTTTTTATTGCCAGCACCGAAGGGTTAGAGATCGCCGACGATGAGCAGGAAATGATGCGGGAGGAAACCGTTGCCGAGCTGATCAATATTATCGTCGGCAACGCCATGGGCGATTTGGCCTCCACGGGCATGATCATTCCCATCTCCCCGCCCATTATTATCAGCGAGGCCAAAAATATTACCCGCAACAAGGGGGCAACCTTTTACACGTTGGATATCGTTACCGATAGCGGCATGTTGAGCATTCATTTCATCGGCCCCAGGGAACTTTTTGATCTGAACCTCAATTATGTGGAGAAACTATAATGAGTAAAACGAGCATCATGGTGGTGGACGATT
>JAPLJH010000114.1 GCA_026388695.1 Deltaproteobacteria bacterium
TCTGCTGGGGTTGACGTGGAAATCAAGCTTTAAGGATTATGAAACGGTTGTACCTGCTAACGGTACAGTTGATGTTTAGAGAAGAAAAAAACAGGTAGGAACAATGCCTAAAAAATTAGGATTACTGGGGAAGAAGATTGGTATGACCCGGATCTATACCGAAAATGGCTCTGCTGTTGCGGTAACGGTCATTGAAACTGGACCTTGTGTGGTGCTTCAGAAGAAAACCACAGCAGGGGAAGGATATGATGCCATTCAGGTTGGCTTTGGCTCCAAGAGAGAGTCTCGCTTGAATAAGCCTGACGCTGGTCATGTCAAGGCTTCAGGAAAAGGCGGATTTTATCACATTAAAGAATTCCGGGTAGAGGACCCCAGTCAGTATGAAGTGGGGCAGGAAATTGTAGTCTCGGATATTTTTAAGGTTGGTGACATCATTGATGTGAGCGGTGCGGTCAAGGGGCGTGGTTTTCAGGGCGTTATACGAAGGCATGGCTTTAAGGGTGGCCCCTCAGGTCATGGCTCCATGTTCCACCGTGCTCCTGGCTCCGTTGGTTGTAGCGCTTGGCCGAGCCGAGTTATTAAAGGGAAGAAGATGCCTGGGCATATGGGCACGAATATGATCACCAAGAAAAGCGTGACCATCATGGATATCCGGCCTGAGCAAAATGTGCTTGTCGTCAAAGGCGGCGTGCCTGGCGCAAAGCAGGGTTTGCTACATATTTATACAAAATAATGAGTCTTAGTTACCTTAAGATTTATTTTGGGGGTGCCGGAAATGGCGGTTACTGAAATATTCAATGTCGATAATGTGAAAGTGGGTGATCTTGAGTTGAACGACAACCTGTTTGCCGTTCCAGTCAATCCTCATATCATTCATGAAATTGTGAGAATGCAGCGTGCTGCCCGCCGGGCTGGTACTGCCTGTACTAAAACCAGAACAGAAGTGCGTGGCGGCGGCAAGAAGCCTTGGAAGCAGAAAGGTACTGGCCGTGCTCGGGCCGGGAGTCGCACCTCCCCACTTTGGCGTGGTGGTGGTGTGGTTTTTGGCCCCAAGCCCCGTGATTATTCCTTCAAGGTTCCCAAGAAGGTTAAGAAGCTCGGACTGCGCATGGCTTTGAGTTCTCGCTTTGGCGATAAGCTGGTGCTCGTACTTGATAATTTCAAGATTGATGAAATCAAGACCAAAAGATTTATCGGGGTTATGAATAACCTGAAGATCGATAATGCCTTGATCGTAATTCCTGAACGCGATGATCATCTTGAGCGTTCGTCTCGCAATGTGCAGGGTTTTAAGGTTATTCCGACGGCAGGGTTGAATGTTTACGACATTTTGCTCCATAAGCACATTGTTCTACTGCAGCCTTGCATTGGCCAGCTGGAAGAGAGGTTGTTGTCATGAAAGATATGTTCAGCATTATTAAGAAGCCTTGCCTGACAGAAAAGGCTCTCGGATTGCAGGAAACTAACAATCAGGTTGTTGTAAAGGTTGATCCACGCGCCAATAAAATTGAGATCAAAGATGCTGTTGAAAAATTGTTCAGCGTCAAGGTCGCCAAGGTGCGAACTGCAAATATGCATGGCAAGAAAAAACGTGTGGGCAAGAGCTTCGGACAGCAGTCTGACTGGAAGAAGGCCATTGTTACTCTTGAAGAAGGGAATAAGATTGATTTCCTTGAGAAAATTTAGGGAAGTCTCGTCGGCAAGAGTTGTAATTTTTTGTTACGAATACGTAATTTAAATATTATCGGGGTTTGAAATGGCATTAAAGACCTATAAACCTACATCACCGGGCAGAAGATCACTGGTTACAGTTGTCAATCCCGAGTTGTCAAAGGATAAACCGCAGAAATCATTGATTCGCCCTCTTAGTAAGACTGGGGGACGGAATAATAATGGCCGCGTTACATCCAGGCATATTGGTGGAGGTCATAAGCGGAAATATCGGCTGATTGATTTCAAGCGGGAAAAAATGGATATTCCTGCAAAAGTTGCGGCCATTGAATACGACCCGAATCGGTCGGCTAATTTGGCCCTCCTGAACTATGTCGATGGTGAAAAGTGTTATATCCTTTCGCCGCTTGGCATCAAGATTGGTGATACAGTTATTGCGGGTGAGACTGTTGATATCAAGCCAGGAAACTGTTTGCCCATGGGTAATATGCCTTTGGGCAGCATTATCCATAACCTTGAGATGAAAATCGGCAAGGGTGCGCAGCTTGTGAGAAGCGCTGGTGTTTCTGCGCAACTTATGGCCAAGGAGGGTGAGTATGTTACGGTAAAATTGCCATCTGGCGAGGTGCGCAAGTTTCACCGGAAATGTCGGGCCTGTATTGGTCAGGTAGGAAATAAGGAACATGAAAGCCAGAAGCTTGGAAAGGCTGGTCGCAGTCGCTGGAAAGGGAACCGTCCCAAAGTTCGTGGTGTTGCCATGAACCCGGTTGATCATCCAATGGGTGGTGGTGAGGGTAAAAGCTCCGGCGGTCGTCATCCTTGTTCACCGTGGGGTGTGCCAAGTAAGGGCTATAAAACACGTGGCAAGAAGTCATCCGACAAATTTATTGTTAAGAAAAGATCATAATTAGGGGGTTACAAGTGGGACGTTCAGTTAAAAAAGGTCCATTTGTAGATGACCATTTGATGTCAAAGGTCATGAAGGCTAAAGACGAGGGCTCCAGAAAGGTTATTCAGACCTGGTCTCGACGTTCTGATGTTATTCCGGACATGGTTGGGCTCACCTTTGCTGTTCACAATGGCAAAAAGTTCATCCCGGTTTTCGTGACCGAAAATATGGTAGGGCATAAGCTCGGTGAGTTTTCGCCGACCCGGACTTACCATGGTCACGCAGCGGACAGGAAGAAAAAGAAATAAAAGCTGCTAAGCCGGACACTGTTGTCAGGTAAAGATAAGGAGTTCATTCGATGGAAGCAAAAGCGCTTGCTCGTTATATAAGGATTTCGCCGCAAAAAGCCAGGCTGGTTGCGGATTTGGTGCGCGGAAAAAGTGTTGATTATGCGATAAACGCCCTGCGTTTTTTGCCTAAAAAAGGTGCCCGTCTGCTGAAAAAGGTAATCGAATCTGCTGTCGCCAACGCCAGTCAGAATGAGAGTATCGATGTTGACACCCTCTATGTGAAGTCTATCTTTATAGACGGTGGACCCATGTTGAAGAGAATTATGCCGCGGGCTCAAGGGCGTGCGAACAGGATTCTTAAAAGAACAAGCCACATAACCGTTGTGTTGGATGAGCAATAATTGAATACAGAAGTAAGAAGGTATTCGTTTGTACTTGAAGTTGCATATCAATGAGAATGGAGGAAGGTTTTGGGCCAGAAAGTTAATCCGATAGGTTTACGACTGAATATTATACGTACCTGGGACTCCATCTGGTACGCCGACAAGGATTATGCCAAAAAATTTCTTGAGGACCAGAGCCTTAGGAAGTTTCTCAAAAAACGGCTCTTTCATGCTGGCATCTCCAAGATTCAGATAGCCAGAACCGGCGATAAACTCCGGATTAAGCTCCATACTGCCCGGCCTGGTATTGTTATTGGCAAAAAAGGGACAGAGATTGAAGTTCTGAAGGCTGAAATTGATAAGTTGACGGGCAAAGAGTGTGTTCTTGATATTCAGGAGGTTCGGCGCCCTGAGGCTGATGCGCAGTTGGTTGCTGAAAATATCGCCTTGCAGCTCGAAAGACGTGTGGCCTTCCGTCGTGCCATGAAGAAGTCAGTAAATATGGCCTTGAAGTTCGGTGCTAAAGGTGTTAAGATCGCGTGTTCAGGCCGGTTGGGCGGGGCGGAAATCGCTCGTCAGGAATGGGTGCGGGAGGGGCGTGTTCCTCTGCATACTCTCCGTGCTGATATCGATTATGGTATTGCAGAGGCGAATACTACCTATGGCAAAATCGGCGTTAAGGTTTGGATCTTCAAGGGTGAAGTTCTAAGTGCTGCCGACCAGATTGCCGAATAACTCGTTGTCGAGTCAAACGGCTTTAAAAAAGTCAGTCACAGATAGGATATACAGATGTTAAGTCCAAAAAAAGTAAAACATAGAAAGATGTTTAAGGGCCGCTTGACTGGCGCAGCGTATCGCGGGTCTGGATTTTCTTTCGGTGAATATGCCCTTAAGGCTGTTGGTTGTGGCAAGATGACCGCCCAGCAGATTGAGGCGGCTCGTATTGCAATTAATAGAAAGATTAAAAGAACTGGACAACTTTGGATCCGTGTTTTTCCAGATAAGCCAATTACCAAGAAGCCTGCGGAAACCAGGATGGGAAAAGGCAAGGGAAATCCAGAATATTGGGTTGCCCAGGTTAAGCCAGGACGCATATTGTACGAGTTGGCCGGGGTTGATGATGATTTAGCCCGAGAGGCGTTGCGTTTGGCCGCCAACAAATTGCCTTTCCCGACTAAAGTGATTTATGTGGGGACGACTTTATGAAGATGAAGGATATACGTGAGCTTGGGCAAGAGGCGCTTGTTGCCAAGGTAAGGGAATTGTCGGAAGAGCATTTTAGATTGAAATTCCAACATGGCATTCGTCCCTTGGAGAATACGGCAAAACTGCGGCAGTTGCGTAAAGAAATTGCTCGGATGCAAACCGCTCTTACTGCGCATACTGCGTAATAGGTGGTTTCTGGCCAAGAGTACTGGTTTTCTTAGTGCTTGCGTCAATTGATAACGCTATTTGGTAGGATACATTCATGGTTGATGAAAAATCGAATAAGAAGACAAGGGTTGGTTTTGTTGTCAGCACCAAGATGGACAAGAGTGCTATTGTACAGACCGAGCGCCTTGTTCCCCATAAACTGTATGGGAAGTTCATGCGTCAGCATGCAAAATGCATGGTCCATGATCCGGAAAACAGCTGCAGCGTTGGCGACAGGGTTTTGATTGAAGAGTGCCGTCCGCTGAGCAAGAATAAACGGTGGCGGATTATGGAAGTCATCGAGAAGGCCGTGTAATTCGCGGTTTTTGATAACTAAGTCCCCGGTGGTTTGCTTGGGAACTTGTAAAGTTTTCTGCGGTTGGTGAAGAGATGATACAAACAGAGACCGTACTTAATGTAGCAGATAATTCAGGCGCCAAAAAGGTTCTTTGTATAAGGGTCTTGGGTGGAACAAGGCGTCGGTATGCCTCTGTTGGTGATGTTATTGTTGTCACCGTCAAAGAGGCGATCCCGAACGCGAAGGTAAAGAAGGGCGATGTTCTCCGGGCAGTCGTGGTAAGGACCGTTAAAGAGATTCGTCGTACTGATGATACGATTGTTCGGTTTGATGATAATTCAGCAGTGTTGCTGGCAAACTCAGGTGAACCGATCGGAAGCCGTATTTTTGGGCCTGTTGCGAGGGAGTTGCGTCCGAAGGGGTATATGAAAATTATTTCTTTGGCTCCTGAAGTTCTGTAACTGCGGTTGAAACGAAGAGCTGGATATTCAATAGAGTTCCCCCCGTCTGCATTTTTTGGCGGTTGAGAGGCTGAAGGTATGAGAACAAAAACACATCTGAAAATTAATGATCAGGTTGAGGTGATCGCCGGCAAGGACAAAGGTCGGGTCGGCAAGGTCATCAAAGTCAATGCCACCGATGGTAAAGCCATCGTTGAAAAGATCAACATGATAAAGCGGCACACGAAGCCCAGTCAAATGAACCAGCAGGGTGGGATCATTGAGAAGGAGGCCTTTCTTGATGTGTCTAACTTGATGGTAATTTGCCCGAAATGTTCAAAGACATCACGTGTAGGCAAAAAAATAATGGAAGATGGATCTAAGGTTCGCATTTGCAAAAAATGTGCTGAATCTGTAGAGGCAAAAGCCTAGTAGGTCCTGATTTTTTTTGGAGGCAAGAATGGCTGGGGTAAAAGAGATATATCAGGGTGAGTGTGTCCCGCAGCTTATGCAGGAATTCGGCTATCAGAACATCATGCAGGTGCCGAAGATCACTAAGATCGTTCTGAATATGGGCTTGGGTGAGGCTGTGCAAAACCCAAAGATCATCGATAGTGCGGTTCAGGAACTGACCATGATTGCTGGGCAGAAGGCTGTTGTTACCAAAGCGAAGAAATCCATCGCCGGGTTTAAGTTGCGTGCTGGGGTGCCTATTGGTTGTCGGGTAACACTCCGTGGCGACCGGATGTATGATTTTTTTGCCAAGCTGGTTCATATTGCATTGCCGCGAGTCAGGGATTTCCGCGGGTTATCCCTGAAGTCGTTTGATGGGCGGGGGAATTATGCTATGGGCATCAAGGAGCATATCATCTTCCCTGAAATTGATTATGATAAAATCGACAAAATCAAGGGACTCAATATTGCGATTACTACGACCGCCGAGTCTGATGATGAAGGTCGGTTTCTTTTGAAAGTAATGGGAATGCCC
>JAPLJH010000111.1 GCA_026388695.1 Deltaproteobacteria bacterium
CCAATCTTCTTCCCCAGTAATCCTAATTTTTTAGGCATTGTTCCTACCTGTTTTTTTCTTCTCTAAACATCAACTGTACCGTTAGCAGGTACAACCGTTTCATAATCCTTAAAGCTTGATTTCCACGTCAACCCCAGCAGAAAGCTCGAGCTTCATCAACGCATCGATGGTCTGCTGCGTTGGCTCAAGTATGTCCAGGAGCCGCCTGTGGGTGCGCATTTCAAACTGCTCACGGGACTTCTTATCAACATGCGGAGACCGCAACACACAAAATTTGTTGATAGTAGTCGGCAGAGGAATGGGGCCAGCAACAGTTGCACCAGTACGCTTTGCCGTATCTACAATCTCAGAGGTGGATTGATCGATAAGCTTATGGTCGTAACCCTTCAGCCTGATGCGTATTTTCTGTGTCTGAATCATGCTCACTCCACCTTATTCGATAATTTTATTGATAACACCGGCGCCCACGGTACGGCCGCCTTCACGAATCGCGAAACGAAGTCCTTCTTCCATCGCGATCGGGGTGATCAACTGCCCTTCAATGGTCACGTTGTCGCCGGGCATTACCATCTCAACGCCCTCTTGCAGCTGCACTACTCCGGTCACGTCCGTGGTCCGAAAGTAAAACTGCGGGCGATATCCGTTGAAAAACGGGGTGTGACGACCGCCCTCATCCTTGGACAGGATGTAGGCCTCGGCAATAAACTTCGTGTGCGGGGTAATGGAACCCGGTTTGGCCAGTACCTGACCGCGCTCGATATCCTCACGTTTCAGACCGCGGAGCAACACGCCCACGTTATCGCCGGCCATACCCTCGTCGAGAAGCTTGCGGAACATCTCAACTCCGGTGACCGTGGTCTTAGCCGTTGCCCGGATGCCGACAACTTCGATTTCTTCCCCAACCTTTACCTTGCCGCGCTCGATACGACCGGTGGCCACTGTGCCACGGCCAGAGATAGAGAACACATCTTCCACCGGCATCAAGAAGGGCTTGTCGATGTCGCGGGCCGGCTCAGGAATAAAGCTGTCACAAGCGTCCATCAGGTCCCAGATGCATTTGGCCGCAGCCTCGTCTTCCGGATTCTCAAGAGCCTTCAAGGCGCTGCCCTGGATAATCGGGGTATCGTCGCCGGGAAAATTATACTTGGTAAGCAGCTCACGCAGCTCCATGTCCACCAGCTCAATGAGCTCGGGATCGTCAACCATGTCACACTTGTTCATGAAGACCACCATGGAGGGAACACCTACCTGGCGAGCAAGCAGGATGTGCTCACGGGTCTGCGGCATGGGACCGTCCGTGGCGGCAACAACCAGGATAGCGCCGTCCATCTGCGCCGCACCGGTGATCATGTTCTTGATGTAGTCCGCATGCCCTGGGCAGTCAACATGGGCATAATGACGCTTATTAGACTCGTATTCCACATGGGCGGTAGCAATGGTGATACCGCGCTCCTTTTCTTCCGGAGCCTTGTCGATCTGATCAAACGCGGTCGCCTTGGCGAAACCCTTGGTGGACAACACCCGGGTAATGGCTGCGGTCAGGGTGGTCTTACCATGATCGATGTGGCCGATCGTCCCAATATTTACATGCGGTTTCTTGCGCTCAAATTTCTCTTTTGCCATGTCCTTTCCTC
>JAPLJH010000080.1 GCA_026388695.1 Deltaproteobacteria bacterium
TCGTCAGCATTCACAGCTTCGGCCTTGCCGTCAACCATCTCATACACCTGTGCGGGACAAGCGTTTACGCACTCTGCATCACCGGCACATTTGTCCTTATCAATATCAATCTGCCACATAGTACTTCCTCCATATAAGGTTGAAAAAAATGATAAACAAGATCGCACTGCCACAGAACGGGGCAGAATATCGAGCCATTGCTTCCCAAAAAAGACACAAATTTCCCTTTCCCTCTAATGCACCACCATTTTTTTGTCAATAAAAAAGAAGCCCCGCCACAATCTGGGGCCCACAAGGGGAAAAGACAATTCATGTTGACCAGTCTGCTCCGATCTTTTAGGATAGCAACCGTTGTTTTTTGCAGACGTTTCCCCGGCATTCTCCTTAAAACTGTCCGAAAAAGGCCCATGGCATGAGCAGGAAACCAAAAATCAAAAAGAAGACCACACCCAGCCCGGAACTCAAGGCCCAGAAATATGAAGAGGCCATGATTGCCGGCATCCTGGAAGGAAGCCCCGACGGGATTGGAGTGGCCGTTATCCGCCTGGAATGCGGCTGCCGAAAAATGGCGGCGGTTGACTGCAAGGGAGAGGCTGCCAGCAAGGTGATTATCTACCGGGACGAGGCCGAGAGCATCTGCGATGCCTGCAAAGAGGACAACGGCGCCTTTTCCAGGGTGGTAAGCCAGTTCATCCACTGGCAGGAACCGCTGCCCGATGGTGCCACCCGCATGAAGATCGAGGCCAAGGTTCTCGGCAGTTACACCAGCCACTGACAAGGCCTTGCCGCTTACGAACTTAAGAACACCACGACGCCCCATCCCGGGCTGGCGGTATCAGGTTATTTACCGCACACTCCGAGATATTTCCCCTTGGTCTTCACCACCTGCTTCGTAGATTGCCCCTGGCCCTGAGTTGTCATGGTCATTGTGCTGTCCATGACCTCGCCAGTGTAGGTGGCGACTCCGTCCCCTGTCATTTTCATCTCTCCCTCGGTACAGACGGTGCTCCAGTTGATCGTGTTACCCCTGCGCTCCATCTTGGTGGTCTTGCACTTGTTGTCGGTTTTCTGATCGGAGCCCGGGACCAGATCGTCCTTGGTGATGCATTTCACCACCGTCGAACGCATGGTATTCCCCCGGGTGGAAACCGACATCCCCGGAGGAAGCTTCACTCCCGGCGGCAAGGCAGGCATCTGCGGCATCCCTTCCATTTGCATCTCGGTAGTGAACTCCCATTTTCCTTCGCGGATGGCGTCCGCAGCGCCTACGGACGCTGCCAGGACCAATACCGCCGCCACTCCCAGCACAACTACCCGCATTTCCTGTTGCATCTGCACCCCTCCGTTGTTTTATAAAAACTCATCTGCGCCCAGGCAAATCATGCATGACCGGTCAAAACAAAACGACACAGACATCAGCCCCGCGCCGCTCGATACTCCCGAGCTCTGGCCACCAGGGCCGGGGCCCAGGATGTTGTGCCCAGTGCATGGATATGGGTGTACAACGCCAGCACATTCTTAAACACCAAGCCATCCCGGCCACCAACAAACCCCACCCCGCGCTCCATCCGCAAGGCAAGCTGATTCGCCTCCCCGGTCCACTCCTCCACCCGACTGTAGCGAAATTCGTGCCCCTTGATCTCGGTCCCTTCGGGATAATACGGATTTTCTCCCTCGACCTTGAGTACGGTATAGCCATGGGCCTGGGGCTTTTTCATCAGGCCGAACCGCACCGGAAAAAGGCCCACCAGAGGGAAGACCTCGTCACCAAGCACCATGCTTTCACCAAGATAGATCAGGCCGCCACACTCCACATAGATAGGCAGCCCGGCTTCGGCTGCGCTTTTCAGAGAGGCCCGAAAGGAGGCATTGGCGGAAAGCGCTCCGGCGCTGGTCTCAGGAAATCCCCCGCCAATATAGAGTCCATCAAGCTGCGGCAGCTCCGTGGCGGTCAGGGCATTGATCTCCACCAGCTGGGCGCCGCAGCGGGTGAGCGCCTCCAAATTTTCCGCATAGTAGAACTGAAAGGCCGCATCTTTAAGGATGCCGATCCGCACCGAGTCTTCCACGCCCTGCCGCTCTGGGCGCGGTGCTTCCGGCTCGCTGACGCAGGGGGCCATCATCTTTTCTATTCCGGCAAGATCCAGATAGCGTGCCGCCTTTTCGGCCAGGGCCTGCACCGCAGCCTCGGCTCCCGCATGCTCCGGGCAGGGAGTAATGCCGAGATGCCGCTGCGGAAAGGCGTCTTCTTTAGAACGGGGCATGGCCCCCAGAACCGGGATCCCGGTGTACTGCTCCACCGCCTGCCGGACAAGGGCCTCGTGCCGAGGGGTGCCCACCCGGTTTAAAATCACCCCGCCGATCTTCACCTCCGGATCAAAGCGTTGGCAGCCCAACACCAGGGCCGCCACAGTGCGGGTGGTCTTGGTACAGTCAACCACCAGCAGCACCGGCAGACCCAAGGTCTTGGCAAGCTCGGCTGTGCTGAAGGTTCCCTCGGCATCAACCCCATCATACAGCCCTCGGTTCCCTTCGATAATGACCAGCTCCCGCCCATACACATGGGTGCGGAAGGAATGGCCCAGCGCTTCCGGGGTCATGAGATAAGGATCAAGATTGTAGCAGGAATATCCGGCAGCCAAGGCCAACCAACCTGCGTCAATATAGTCCGGCCCCTTTTTGAAAGGCACGACCTGCCGCCCCTGCCCGGCAAAGGCTGCGGCCAACCCCACCGCGACCACGCTTTTCCCCGAGCCGCCGCCCAATCCGGCCACCACCAGGCCTTTTGCTGAATATTCTTGTTCTGCGGCCAAGCCATTTCCTCCTGTGGTCATCATCTGCCCTAAACTCAAATTTCAATCATTCCGCGCACAGGAAACCATCTGATGCTTCCGCTGTCAAGCGGTTGCGGCCACCAGCCCGGTGGGCGCTGGAAAGGTTTTGACGAAGTTTTCGCCTTATAGTACTTTTGCCCTCTTGCACACCGCCACGGCCATGCTTATATATATCCCACTTTGGCTGTTTGCCGGTGCTTTCCATGCCAAGTTTTTTTTCTGAAACGCCATCTGCTTTTTTTCGAGATTACAAAGCGGATCTATGATTTTCAACCATTTTGAAGGACGAGGACACCCCATGTCTGCCCAACAGGAAGATCTGAACAAGATCATTGAAGAGCTGGAACAAAAATGCATTGAACTCCCGGACAATATCGTGGCCCACCACCATCTGGCCCTGGTCTACCGCAAGGCCGGCAGAACCGCCGATGCCATGCGCTCGTTGGAAAGATGCCTGGAGATCGACCCCCATGCCGTGGAGGCCCTAATCAACGTCGGGGCCATGCACTTTGAGCAGGGTGAGCTAGACAAAGCCCTGGCTGCAAACCAGGCAGCGGTGCAGGTCAATCCGGCTCTGGCCCAGCCCCACAACAACATCGGTCTCATCTTGCAACAGAAAGGCGAGACCGACAAGGCCATTGCGGCATACACCATGGCCACAATGAACGACCCGAAAATGCACATGGCTTGGATCAACCTGGCCTCGGCCCAGGTCATGGCCGGAAATTTCGCGCTTGCGGTCAAGGCCGCCAAGGAAGCGGTGAAGCTTGAACCGGACATCCCCATGGCCCACAACAATCTCGCGGTGGCCCTCTATTACAACAATGATTTCCAGGCGGCCAAAAAGTCGCTGGCCAAGGCGAAGGAGCTCGGCTATGCGGTTGACCCACGCCTGGTTGAGGCCATAGAGAACGAGCTGTAATCATGGCAAAAGACGCACAGATAAAGCTCCGGCCATGGTGCCCCTTCTGCGGCCAGGATGTGGGCCGGCCCCAGGAACCGGTACAGCGCAAGCTGGACGAATTCACCGTGGGCGAATGCCAGTGCGGCGCGACATACACCTGCGACCCCACCGGCTTTAATGTTGGGGCGGCCATGGTCGAGGCCATAGTCCATGCCTGCGACGACAACTGGGATCTGGCCTGGGAACTGCTGCCCGACGAGGATTATCTCACCGGTCGCATCGACAATTACGACGAGCAGACCCATCAGGTCTTCGAAACCAAGAATGTCGATGGCCGCAAGGTGTCGGGGGTTCTCTATTTTGTCCGCCTCAACCGGGAGCTGGCCACCCTTGCCAACCGGCTACACACGGACAAGAATGCCAAGGACAGCGCCCTTTGCCAGGCAGATCCGGCAAGCGACCTCCCCCCTATGGAACCGGCCCGCGATCCCAAACGCAAAAAGAAGCGGGCTGACAAGGTTACAGTCACCCGGATGACGGCAGAGCAGGACATCGACGGCCTGGTTGATCTGGCCTTCGACGATCTCAAGACCCTGCGTTTCATGCAGCGGCTTCTCTATGACCCAGACGAGGGCAAGCGCTGGCAATGCGCCCATGTTCTGGGTCAAGTTTGTCGGCGGCTCTCCACCCGGAAACCCGGAGCGGTGAGCGACCTGTTGCACCGATTGTACGAGGCCTGTTCCGACTCAGCCGCCGCCCACTGGGGGCTGCTGGAGTCCATCGGCTCCATCATCGCGGCGCGTCCCGACATCTTCGGCGCCTTTGCCCGACACCTGCTCATGCACCGGGGAGTTGCCTCCACTAGGGTTCAAGTGTTGTGGGCCTTGGGCGCTTTAGCTGAAAAACGGCCGGACCTTGTTCGCGCCACGCCGTTTTACAGCCTCTTTCCCTTTGTCACCCATCCCGAAGCAATTACCAGAGGGCACGCGGTCCGGCTTTTTGGCAGGATTACCGCCACCGAGGTGGAAAGCGAGATTGAAAAATTGACCGGCGATGACGCCGGATTAACCATTTATGAGCAGGGGCAACCCGTGCACACCACCGTGGCAGAACTTGCCAAGGAAGCACTCGCCCGGCTGCACAAAGCAAAAGAGCCCAAAAATGACTGAACAGAAAAAGCAGGAACAGGAAGTGAAGGAAGAAAAAAGCCAGGCCCAACTCGACTACGAGGCCGGCCAGGAATTTCTCAAGAACCTCGAACCCGCCCAGGCAGCCAATGCCTTTCACAATGCACTCATCGCCTTTGAGCTCGAGGGCAATGAAAACGGCGTTGCCAATGCGGCGGACAAATTGGGCGATATCTGCGCGAAACGCGGCGATGTGGCAACGGCCATGAACCATTACGACCGGGTCTATGCCATCTGTCAGAAGCACACGGATCGTTTCAGCCTTTTTTCCATCGAAAAGAAAAAGGCCAAGCTCATGTACGACGCCAAGGACTACGACCAGGCTATCCGCTTGTATAACGAGGTCCTTGATGAATACGGCGCCCTACGCGATCCCCAAGGCTCGGTGGATACGCTGGAGACTCTTGCGGAAATTTATCTGACCAAGGGGGAAAAGAGTAAGGCTGCGGATGCATACCGGACGATAGCCGCGATCCACACAAGCTTCAAACACAGCCGCCATGCGGAAAAATTTCTGCAAAAAGCAGAGGAAACCGAGAAGGGCTAACAAGCGCGGGGAGATTTCCCCGCGCATACAATTCTATTTTTTCCCTGTGGTAATGGGGCCAGCAGCAAAGGCGCTGAATACGGACGGCTCAAGAATAACCGAGGCGATGGGCCAACGGTTTGCCCCCTTTTCTTCTCCTGCCAACTGGATGGAAAGGTTGTGGAGTCTCTGCTGCAGGGAGGCAAGATTGACCGTGGGATAGGTTTTTCCCGGCTCGAATCCGGAAAAGCCGCAGACATGCCCCTTGCCGCCAATCACCGTGGGGATTCCATACGTCCGGCAGTTTACCGGGCGTGCCTCATAGCAGAGACAAAGGCCTTGCCCATCAAGAAGCGGGCACCTGATCCTGGCCACGGCCGGATCGAGACCCGCATCCATGATCCGCTCCCAGGCTTGCCGGGCCTTCTGCGCCGCAACACCTATCTCTTCCCGCACTGCCGGGTCCAGCCGCTGCACATGGGCCTGAAGATTGACCGCCTCAACAAGTGACACATCAAACACCGCCTGACAGCAGTCCGCGCACCCCTTCCCGCAGGTGATCGCCTCGGGATGCGCCTGACGCACGGCCTCGAAGGCTTGATCAATGGCGACAAAGAGCGTATCCAAATCATTGAGCATCACCAGCCTCCCCTCCCAATAAAGCTCGCAGGAAAATCACAAAAAAAAATGCAGAGGAAACCCTCTGCATTTTTCATATACCAACTTAGAAAACAAAAAAACTAACGATTTTCTTCGTCCTTGGCCCGGCCTTGTGCAGCGTACATGGTGGTGCTGCCACTGGACCAGAAGGTCATCTTGCCTTCTTTTACCAGATCGTTGGCCGCATTTTTCACGTCACGGGGACCGGCTTCGGGATCACAGGCATAAAAATCCTTAACATAGAGCTGGGCCTTGGGGCCGGTCAATGCTTTTTCAAGAATTTTGGCTTTCAACTCGTCTTTACTTAATGCCATGGTACGTACTCCTTTGAATAAGGGTTTTACGCAAGCACATCAAAACAATCAAAAGAACAAGGCCAGCAGTTCACAAGACAAAGGAACCACTGACCCTGATTCTAGTGAAGACCGTTCACCTTACTTGATATGGCTGGTGAACTTGAACTGAGTGGTAGTTCTCCAGGTATCATAGGCCAGACGATAATCGTCAACGGACTTGATGGTGAAAGGAATACCAGTCTTTTCGAAGAATTTCTCCCAACCGATCCGAGCGGCCCACTCACCAACACGCTCGTACTTGCGGGCGTCCTTGGCGTAGGTCTCAAGGATATTCTTTACTGCGGCAACGGTCTCAGGCCACCGGGGCGGAGTGTTGGGCAGGAAGGGAATAACCAGCTTGGAAAACATCGGCATGGATCTGGAGTTGGAAACCTTACCGCCGACCAGGATGGCGATACCGTCACCATCCGGATCAGCCAAAGGCATGGCCGGACACATGGTGTAGCAGTTACCGCAGAACATGCAGCGCTCGGCGTTTACCTTAACGGACTTGATTTCCTCACCCTTGCTGTTCTTCGCAGTGGCAGGCTTTACCGCGCCCAGAGGACATGCGGAGATAGCCAGGGGCAGCTCGCAAAGGCCGCTGATCGCATCGTGGTCGATCATCGGCGGTTTACGATGCACGCCGAGGATGGCGATGTCGGAAGCATGAACCGCGCCACACATGTTCAGGCAGCAGGCAAGAGCAACACGAACCTGAGCCGGCAGCTTGTGGCTGACGAAGTAGTCAAACAGCTCATCCATAACCGCCTTAACCACGCCGGAAGCGTCGGTTGCAGGAGTGTGGCAATGAATCCAGCCCTGGGTATGAACGCAGTTGCTGACAGATGCGCCGGTACCGCCAACAGGGAAACGGTTGCCACGGCCCTTCAGGTCGTCCAGCAGGGGCTGAACCTTGGCCTTGGAGTCAACCATGAACTCAACGTTGTTCCGGGTGGTCCAACGGACGAAACCATCGCAATGTGCATCGGCAACGTCACAGATCTCGCGGATCAATTCAATACTGATGAGACGAGCTGCGCCAACACGGACGGTGTAGCACTCATCGCCGCTCTCACCCTTGTGCATCAAAACGCCGGGCTGAATGATCTCGTGGTACAGCCATTTGCCGTAGTTCTTTTTAACTACCGGCGGGAAAAACTGCTCGTAATGTGGCGGACCGATGTCTGTGATTCTGTCGGCCATCGGATTCGCTGGATCGTAACCCATGATAACTCCTCCTTATATTATAAAGTCAAATAAGTTCAATGTAGTATCAACAACAGTCACGCACATTACTGGGCGTTACGCTTACGGAATTCAACAACATCACGCTCAAAGCCGCCTTCAACCTCGTCTTCCTGCCAGAACACATAGGGGTTGGAGCGGGGCTCTTTCACATGCTGCGGCACAGGGGTGATCTCCATAACCTTCAAGAAGGTGGGCAGCCCGATACGCATGATGGTCTCACCAACGCGCTCGCGGTTTTTGCCGACTTCCATCCACCAATCCCAGATCTTCTCGATAACCTCGATAACCTCGGCGAATTCGGTATCCGGGTTAATCTCGATAAAGGGAACCGTCATGGTGGCGAACTGGGCGCCATCGAGAATCGGGGCCTTGGCGCCGACACAGATGGTTGCACCCTGCTTGAGGCCGGGACGCAGTGCGCGGGGCATTACGTTGAGGCAATGCATGCAACGGGTGCACTCGGAGTTGTCAATCTTGAGGCTGTCGCCTTCCATCCACATACAACCGGTGGGGCAGAGGTCAAGAACCTCGGCCTTGATGTCGAACTTGCCCCAGTCCTTACCGGAATGAGCGCCAGCGTTCGGGATGAATTCGCCCTTGATGTAGCCCTTAACCGCAGCCTGATCAATGCGAATGTCGTCCCGCCAGGTGCCGATAACAGCAAAGTCGGAACGGGCGATGGCGGCAACACAGTCGTTGGGACAACCGGAGAATTTGAATTTGAACTTGTAGGGGAAAGCCGGACGATGAATCTCGTCCTGGTAATGCATGGTCAGGCTGTGGCAGAGATTCTGGGTGTCGTAGCAACCCCACTCACAACGAGCCCGGCCGAGGCAGCACTCAGGAGTACGCAGGTTGGAGCCGGAACCGCCGAGATCCTGGTTCAGGTTGTGGGTCAGATCGTAGAACAGGGGCTCCAGGTTCGGAGTGGTGGTGCCGAGCAGAACCAAGTCGCCGGTGGAGCCGTGCATGTTGGTCATACCGGAACCGTATTTCTCCCACAGGTCACAGATGTCGCGAAGTTTCGCGGCGCTGTAAAACTTACTGGAAGGCTGGTTCAAACGTACGGTGTGGAAATGGGCCACGCCGGGGAACCGGTCAGGCACGTCAGAGTAACGGCCAACGATACCGCCGCCGTAACCGAAAACACCAACGATACCGCCGTGTTTCCAATGGGTGATCTTGTCTCTGAAAGACAGCTCAAGCTGACCCAGAATGTCAAAACACTCGGGTTTTTTCTCTGCCTGACGCTTCAGGTCAGTGACGAAACTCGGCCACGGGCCTTTTTCGAGCTCGTCCAACAAAGGCGTATCATGCTTCGGCATTGTCGATTCCTCCCTTACTAAGGTAATATGAATAGGTTTCCAATAAATAAACAGTTCGCCCCGCACCGGTATTTCCCACTCGCAGCACAGGAGGGGGCTTTCGAGGCAGGGCGATTGTAACTACATGCAAAATGTGAACAGTGATTCAGTCAGAGGACCATAGCCAGTGCCGCACTCTTTGTCAATAAAAAATGACATGCTTTTAACCCCTGTTTTTCCCTCTGTGTTTTTTTGTTCTTTTCCCTTACCACACGGGCATTCCCGGCCTGATTTTCAAAGGCAATCCAGCGCTGACGCCATCCTCTTTTGCTGCGATTTTTTTCTCCTGAACCGACAAGCGCACGAAGGTGTTTATCTCCTCTTTTTTTTCCTGTACAGTGAGGCCACTGCTTAAAACCAAGTCGCTCTTGTTATACAGACAACGCCACGGTTATGTTGTTTCAATGGCTTACCCGCAAGGAATCCTGTGCCGAGACCAAAGAAAATACGCCATTGCGAAGGCTCCAGATGCGGCAAGGCCTTCAAGCCAACCCGCATCCCCCTGGCGGAATTGCAACATATCCCTCTTCTCCAGGATGAGCTGGAAGCCTTGCGGCTCTGCGATTTGCAGGGCTTGACCCAGGAACAGGCCGGAGGCAGCATGGGAATATCACGGGGAACAGTACAGCGAATTCTGACCACGGCCCGACGCAAGGTGGCCCAGGCGCTGGTGGAGGGCGCTGCCCTCATCATCGAAGACAGCCCCGCACCCCAGGAAGAAATCAAGGGATAAATCAGTGCCCCTCACCGTGACACTTGCCGCCCCCCTTGCAAGCCTGGGTGGGATCCATCAGGATCAGCTTATTTTCGACCATGCCGGACACAACCTCGGCAACCGTTTCAAAGGCATGCCGGGCGGCAAAGTAGACCTCTATCCCGACCTGGGCGAAGCCCTGGAGCGGTCTCGCCCCCATCCCCGCCACAAGAATGGCATGCACGCCATGGTCCTTCAGCACTCCCACCGGTTCCATGCATCCGCCTGCACCATGCGCGACGCTGGGAACCGTATTCACCCCAACAACCTTGCCGTTTTCCAAATCGACCAGGGTGAACAGGTCACAATGCCCGAAGTGCTCGGAACGTCCACCCTCTAATCCACCAGGGTTGTTTGAGGGAACCGCTATCCGTTTTGTGCCCATGCTATTTCTCCTTTCCGTCTTACAACGGGTTTGCTTTTTTTGTGCGTTCTTTTATTCCGCAGAAGGCGCGGGTCCGAAAATTCTGTCGCTGAACTTCACATACCAGGCCGCGGACTGGACCTGGATAATATAGGATACCGCGATAACCAGGGCGGCATCTGCACCCTTGCTTCCGAAGGCATTGATGGCGATGGCCAGGGCGATGGAAAGATTGCGCATCACCGTGCCGTACACCAGGGCGATGGCGTCGCCGCGCTTAAAAAACATCCGGCCGACCACGGTGCTCAGGCCGAAATTCAACCCATACATGATGAGCAGCGGCACCAAGATACCGCCCAAGATAGCCGGGTTCTCGGAGATCCCCCGGGCTTTCAGGGCAATGGCCACAAAAACGATGCCCAGCACCCCCACCGTGGACAGAGAAGGGAATCGGGGCGCCCAGGTCTTCTTGAATTCCTGCGGCCCATATTTTTTTAAAAACGCCTGCCGGGTAAGATAGCCAAGCAGCATGGGCAGAAAGACAATGATCACGATCTGCTTGACCACCAGCATCAGGTCAACATCCACCTTGGCGCCCATAAGCGCCTGCACATAAAAAGGAGTGGCCAGCGAGCCCAGGGTAAGGCCAATGACGGTCATGTTGACGGCGGCGGCGAGATTGCCCTTGGCAAAACCGGTCCAGGAAATGGTCATGCCGCTGGTGGGCAGCAGAGAGGCAAGGAGCAGCCCCAGAGCCATATACGGCTGGTCCCGGAAGAAAACCAGCCCCAGGCCATAGGCAACAAAGGGAACCACGAGAAAGTTGATGCACTGAGCGGAAAGCTGCAAGCGGACATTCTTGATCCCGTCCTGCAAGGCTTTAATGTTCAAGGTCACCATCATGGGGTAGACCATGAGAAAGGTGAAGGGCAGAATCAGTGCCTTGAGAATGCCTAAGTTTCCGGGGGCAGCGCTGAGTCCGAACAGGTAGCCCACCGCCATCATGGCCGGAATTACCACCACCAGCCGCTTGTTGATTTTAATCAAAAAATTCCACATGGATGCGCCTCGCAATCGTGAATTTACAGAAAAAAACTTTAACCCATCCCGATTATCGTGCCTCGTCGATCATCTCACGAATCTTCTGGAAGGATTGCGCCAGCGAACCAGGGAAGACCTCGTCGGCAACCACCGCTCTGATATCCCCGCCATTGTAACTTAAAAATCGCAGTTGAGTTTTGCCGTCCTTGGAAAAAGCCATGACAAACTTGGGCATCAGGACAGCGCGTTCCGGATTGGAAGCCAGACTTTGTGCCGCCTTTTCCGGCTTGCAGATCTGAATCATATGCAGATCAAAATCCGCTCCAGCCTCAGCCCCGTGCTCCCGAAAGGTTTTGCCCATATCCATGGTCTCGGCGTTATTAATGATAAAGCCGTATTTCCCGGCGACCCGGTCAAAATCCCGGGCGAAATCGGCCGGGGACTTGCTGGTTTCCGCAACGTACAGATCTTCCTGCTGCATGACTCACTCCTTTCACTTTCCTGTTTTTCCTGAAATGGCGGGCATGCACCCGCATGCCTATTCTGTGCATATGCCCACAATAAACAAGAGATGCGCCAGGTGTCAAGCTGGAAATTAAGTAAAAAAGAAAACATTTAAACAGCCGACCTAAAGGTTTGACAGAAGGCCTCAATCGCGATAGGCTATCGCGCATTCAGCCGACATATTATTGATACTCACTTTTCATAATAAGGACTGTTGCCATGGGGAAAAAAATCGTGATCATCGGCGGAGTTGCCGCCGGACCTAAATCCGCCTGCCGGGTAAAGCGCCTCCTGCCTGATGCCGAGGTGACCATCATCGACCAGGACAACCTGATCTCCTACGGAGGCTGCGGCATCCCCTACTTTGTCTCCGGCGATGTCTCCGATGAAAAGGAGCTGCGCAACACCAGCTTCCACATGACTAGGGACGAGGCTTTCTTTCTCAAGGCCAAGGGAGTCACGGCCAAAACCAACACCCTAGTCCTGGCCATCGACCGCAAAGAGAAACTCGTACTCGTTGAGGATCTCACCTCCGGCACGCAGGAATCCATCCCCTACGATAATCTGGTCCTTGCCACCGGCGCCCGGCCCAACGTCCTGCCCATACCCGGCGCGGATCTCGACGGGGTCTTCACCATCAGCGACCTGCACAAGGCCATTGCCATCAAGGAACGAGTCGCCAGGGGCGAGGTAAGCCGGGTGGTGGTCATCGGCGGCGGAGCCATCGGCATCGAGATGGCCGAGGCCTTCACCGAGCTGTGGGGCCTTGAAACCACCATCCTCGAGTTCATGCCCCAGATCATGCCCCGGTTGGTTGACTGGGATTTTGCCCGCATGCTGGAGACGCATCTTCGGGAAAGTGGGGTGGCGGTGTTCACCGGCGAAGGGGCCTCGGCCATTGAGGGGAAAGACGGCAAGGTCTGCCGGGTGGTCACCCCAAAACGGACCTTGGAAGCGGATCTGGTGGTGATGGCCGTGGGGGTTAGGGCGAGAAGCGAGCTGGCCCAAGCGGCCGGACTGCTCGTCTCAGCCATGGGCAACATCGTGGTCAACGAGCGGATGCAAACCTCGGACCCGAACATCTATGCGGCCGGGGATTGCATCGAGGTGAAAAACATCATCACCGGCAAGGGCGGTATCGCCCCCATGGGCTCGCTGGCCAATCGCGAAGGCCGGATCGTGGGAGACAACATCGCTGGCATCCCCACCAAATACAAGGGCTGGATCGGCAGTTTCGTCATGAAGGCCTTTGAGCGGAGCATCGCCGCCACCGGCCTTTCGCTCGATGCCGCCCTGGCCGAGGGCTTTGCCGCAGCAGCCGTAACCACCGCCCAATCGGACCGGGCTCACTTTTTTCCCAGCCAGGCGGTGATCCCGCTCCGCCTCATCTTTGACACCAAGACCCGCAAGGTTCTCGGCTGCCAGGGCTTTGGCCCCATGAGCGACGCGGTGCTGGCCCGGATCGACGCGGCCGCAGGCATCATCAGCCAGGGTGGCACCATCGATGACATCAGCCAGCTGGAAATGGCCTATGCCCCGCCCTTTGCCACGGCGCTGGACGCCTTGAACGCCACGGCCAACGTGGCCGACAACCTGTGTGCCGGAAGGTTGCGCTATGTGAGCACCAGGGAGTTTCTCAACTGGATGGACGATTTTGCCTCGCAGCCCAACTGGGTGGCCCTTGATCTGCGCCACCCCAACGAGGCCGGGAGTTTTGTCGAGAAATACGGCAAGGAGAAATGGCTCTCCCTCCCCTACATCGAGATCCGGGACCGCCATCAGGAACTCCCCAAGAACAAAACCATGCTCATCATCTGCGACGCAGGCACCCGCTCTTCCGAGATTCAAATAGTCCTGGACCATCTGGGGCTTGCCAACAACCTGGTTCTCGGCGGCGGCTTCAACCTCATCCGCAGGATGGGCATGGCCTGGTGGCCCAGCTGATTTCTCCAGCCTTTCCTTCAAGGAGGATCGCCCGCCCAATGCCCTTGGCGGCCATCCTCCTGTTTTGCCTGCTTGCCGCAAGCCCGGTTCTGGCGACCACCGCCGTGCCTGCGGTAAAAGTCACGGCCCAACCCGGCACGGTCCGGGCTCTCGCCGATGCGGCCTACGGCGACACTTTGGCCACGCTGATCAACGGCGCGACCCAGCGCATTGATCTCGCCATGTTTCTTTTTAAAACAAGCTCGGCCAAAGACAACCAACCGGCAGGGCTTGTGAAAGACCTGGTGGCGGCCAGGCAACGGGGAGTGGCAGTGCGGGTTATCCTGGAATATTCCGACCATGACCCGGCCCTCAACCAGGCGAACCAGGAAACGGCGCAAGCCTTAAGAAAAGGCGGGGTCGCGGTCTTTTTCGACTCGCCGGATCGGACCACCCACGCCAAGCTGGCAGTCATTGATCGCCGCTACTGTCTGGTGGGTAGCCACAACCTGACCCAGTCGGCCCTCAAGTACAACCATGAACTTTCCCTGTTGCTTGACAACCCAGCCCTGGCCGAAGAGATCCTGACCTACATGGAGACCATCCTCAAGTAAGCCCCGCTGTAGGCTGGCAGCTTTAAGCTGATAGCTGCCACTTCTCACGTCTTCCTCCTGACAATACGGACCTTTTTCGTTGCCCCACCAGCACCCCCGCTTCCTGGAGCAACGCGACGCACCAGCACCTTCTTTTTCAGCGGCGCGCCGGCAGCAGGCCCCTGCTCCGCACCGCCTGGCCCGGACAAATTGCGGGTGTAGGTGCAGCCTGCCCTAGGGCAGCGCAGGGAGAGTCGGCCATCAAGATTCTTTTTTTCCACCAGAAACGGAGAATCGCATACCTGACAAGCCATGGCATGGGGCTTGGACCAGGCCATGAATTCACAATCCTGCTCGGGACAGACATAAAAAAGTTTCCCGGTTGGCGTGTGCTTGGTCACCACAGTGCCAATCTGGCAGACCGGACAGAGCAACCCCTCCCCGCCGTCTTTTTCATAGGATGCAGAATATCGGCACTCGGGATGCCCCGAGCAGTACCAGTACTTGCCAAAACGATCTTCCTTCAACAACAATACCCTGCCGCAGTCGGGACAGGCCTTAACCGGCTCCGCCGCAGCTGGTCCTGATTCCACCGCAGGAGAAAGCTCCTTTGCCGCTGGAAGTTCTGGCTCTTCCATGGTGGTCGCGGCCTCGGCAAACATCTTTTCTGTGGCTGCAGCAAGCTCCGGAGAGGCAATCTGTTCCGCTGCCGCAGCTTCATCCAGGACAATGGGTTCCTCCTCCGCACCGGAATCGACCTCTTCACTCTTGATCTCACCCGGTTCCGCGACGCCGCTTGCGGAATCATCCTCTTGCGCCGATACGGCCTGCGCTGCCTCCTCCACTGCGGGCTCGACTGCTGGAGCCGGGGCAACTACCTCCTCCATGCCCGATTCCGGCGGCGGCGCTGCCTCCCCTGCCACCACAGGCGGCTCCGAAACGGGAACATCCCGCGCCCCCTTATCGGCCTGGACCGCTGCGGGCGCCCCTTCTTCCGGCAGCCTAATAACGCTGCGCGAACTGAGGCCCCGTTTCTGGGCGGCGATCGGCACCGCCATTTTCACCAGCACCTCACCCCGCATCATCATGGTCTGATCAAATTGCTGCAGGGCGAAGGTCAAAAGTTTTCTGCCGCTCACCGCCTCCTCGATGGTCTGGGCCAGATAGGCGGAAAGCTGAATCCCCTTCATGGTCGGAAAAGCGCGGTTCATAACGCTGACAAGCTTGATGGTGTTCTCGGCGCAGCGAAAAGAGCCGTCCGGCATCATCCGAAGATAATTGTTATCGAGCATCTGCTGGAGCATGACCACGGTCATAGGGTCGATCTCCAGGGCGAAATCGGCAAGATCGATGGCCAAGCCCTCAAAGCTATAATATTCGGGAGGAAGACCGGTATTTTTTTCCGGGATGATCTGCACACAGCGTAGCGGCTGCCCAGGTTTCACCCCGGCCAACGGGGAGGGAGGCGCCAGAAGTTCATGCTCCTGACAGCCAGGATAGATGGCAAGAAACCCCTTATCCGACAACACCTTGGTGCTGCCCTGAAAGATGCAGTCTTCTCCTGCTTCCACCGTCACCGCGAGCAGCTCCCCTTGCGCCTCTTTCATCTGGCTTGCCAGAGCCCTGGCCCAGACCAGTCGGTAGATCTTGTCTTCGGCAGGCCCCAGTTTCCCAGAAAGCTCCTCCGGGCCAAGCGCAGGCTCGGTGGGCAGGATCAGGCCCCTGGTATTTTCCGGACTGCTTTCCGGCCCCAGACAGGCCGCACCCAGCCTTTTGCCGACCTGTTCCCTGATCTTGGCAAACAAGGCGACCGAGGCATCCTGCTCCATGACCGGGGGGAGAAATGCGGTGACCAGCCCCAACCATCGGCCATCCACCTGCACGCCGTAATACAAATTGCGGATCGCGGTCATTGCCGCCAGCGGCGAAAGGCCCCCCTGCGCAACCGCGTCCCGCAGCAATTCCATGAAACGATACGGCTCTGGTGGAGCAACGACAAGGGGAGAACCCGCCACTTCACGGATCTGAAACGAGGCATTGTTAAACAGGTTGACAGCGGTATGCACCTCCTTTTCGTTGCGCAAAAAACCGTCATCCGTGACCCCGTATGCCTCATGCAGACTGAGAATATAGTCCCCAGCCTCGCTGCTGATCTTGACCTTTATTTTCCATCTGGCGATCGG
>JAPLJH010000082.1 GCA_026388695.1 Deltaproteobacteria bacterium
GCTCGCAGTCCTCTTGCTGCCCTGGGCCCAGGCGCGCTTCGACTTGGTGAACCAGGCTGCCGAAGGACGCGAGGCCTTTACCTTTTCCCGCACCCTCCGCGCCGAGGTTGATGCCCACCTGGAACACCTCAATGTCAAGCGAGCCTCCAGGGAGGAGATCACCTCGCTCTTGGTTAATCTCCCGACCTTTGTCCGACACGGCGCAGAGCAGACCTGGCCCGCCTGGTTGAAACGCAAAAGTTATTTCCCCGATGGCCTGCTGCTGTTTCAGCTTTACCAGGAGGCCCTTGGCGGCTCACCCGCCGATCTGGCGCCGCAGCCCGAGTCTTCTGCTTCTTCCCCCCGCGCCCCCAGAAGCAACAAGCCCAGGACCGGCAAACCCCGGCCGCCCCGATCAGAAAGCCGCACCCCTGCGTTTTCCGGCAAAAAAGGCGGGATCTTTGGCCTCAAGTAGGCCAGACACTGCCGCCAGTGCTTGCTTTTAAAAACAAGGCCTTACTGTGAACCAGCCGCCCGACATCACCGAACTCCAAGCCCTGCCTCTGGCCGAGCTCATGCGACAGGCCTTGGCGACCAAACTTGCCCGCCGGGGGACCTCCTTTTCCCTGTGCAGCATCATCAATGCCAAATCCGGCAGATGCAGCGAGGATTGCCATTTTTGCGCGCAATCGGCCCATTACCAGACCGAGGCACCGGTCTATCCCCTGCTGGACAAAGCCCAAATCCTTGCCGCCGCCCATGAAGCCAAAAAAATCGGGGCCAGCCGTTTTTCCCTGGTGACCAGCGGCCGGGGGTTGGCTAGCGTTGATCTGCCCCAGGTGCTGGAGACCATCCGCGCCATCCGTGCAGAGGTGGGGATCAAGGTCTGCGCCTCCCTCGGAATCTTGGGTGAAACGGAACTTGCGCAGCTCAAGGAGGCTGGCGTTTCCCGCTACCACCATAATCTGGAATCCTCCCGGGAGTTCTTCCCCCAGGTTTGCACCAGCCACAGTTTTGCCGACCGGGTCGCCACCATCAAGGCCGCCCAGGCCGTGGGCCTCTCGGTGTGCAGCGGCGGCATCTTCGGCCTGGGAGAATCCGAGGCCGACCGCCTGTCCATGGCCATGAGCCTTGTCGAGTACGGCATTGACTCGGTGCCCATCAATATCCTCATTCCCCTGGCAGGTACGCCCTGCGCCGGACTTGCCCCCCTGGCCATCCCGGAAATACTGCGCTCCATTGCCCTTTACCGTTTGATTTTGCCCCAAGCGGCGATCCGGTTGGCTGCGGGCCGCGAATCCGCCCTTGCCGATTTTTTAAGCTCCACCTTCATGGCCGGGGCCGACGGCATGATGATCGGCGGCTATCTCACCCAACGGGGCCGCTCCCCGGAGGCAGACCGGCAATTTGCCGAAGACATCCAACAACTATGGTCGATCTGAAGGACTGGCTCAACCAGCAACGGGAAAAGGGAGGGCTCCGCAGCCTGCGTCCGGTGATCCGTCGCGGAAAAGGGCGGCTCGTCCTGGCCGGAGACAATACCCAAGAGCTGCTCGATTTTTCCTCCAATGATTACCTGGCCCTGGCCGAACACCCAGCCCTTATCGCAGCGGCCCAGCAGGCCCTGAGCCGGTTTGGTGCAGGATCCGGCGCCTCCCGCTTGATGAGCGGCGATCTCACCGTGCACCATGAATTGGAAGAAGCCGTGGCCCTGCTCAAGGGCAAGGAGGCGGCCCTCACCTTCGGCTCCGGCTACATGGCCAACACCGGCATCATCCCCGCCCTGGCGGCCCGCCACGACCTCATCTTCAGCGATCGGCTGAACCATGCCAGCATCCACGACGGCTGCCGTCTTTCCGGCGCCCGTCTCATGCGCTTCCGGCACAACGACCTCAATCATCTCGAAGAGCTGCTCAAGGAAAAGCGGGGGGCAAGCACGGCCCTGATCGTGGTGGAATCCATTTACAGCATGGACGGCGACCGCTGTCCGCTACGCGAACTGGTGCAACTTAAGGAGCGGTTCGGCTGCCTACTCATGGTGGACGAGGCCCATGCCACCGGAGTATTCGGCGCAAACGGCGGTGGGATTATCGAAGAGGACGGAGCTGGCAATGGGGTGGACCTGGCCATGGGCACTTTCGGCAAAGCCCTTGGCAGCTATGGCGCGTATGTGGCGGGCAACAGGGAGATGATCGAGTATCTAGTGAACCGGGCCAGGAGCTTTATCTTTTCCACCGCCTTGCCGCCTTCCGTTGCCGCAGCCTCTCTTGCTGCGGTGCAGCTCGTCCGGCAGGAGCCACATCTGCGCCACGAGCTGCATGGAAAAATCGATTATTTCAAGGGGCTGCTGCGCACCGGAGGATACATCGCGGACCTTGGCCCCTCGCAGATCATCCCCATTCTGGTCGGGGAGAGCAGGGCGGCGCTCAACAAAGCCGGTTTACTCCAAAAGCAGGGAATCTTCGCCACGGCCGTCCGGCCACCCACCGTGCCGGAAGGCACAGCGCGGCTTAGGTTTACCATTACCCGCCATCACAGCACAGCGAATCTCACCCAAGCAGCCAAGGCGCTGCTGGAGATCATGGCATAGGCGCGTTATTTTTATTTCTGGGGAACAGGGAAGGAAAAGCGCAGAAAAAAATTGCCGGGCTGGGAGAACCCCAGCCCGGCAAGGAAACAGCAACTTACTTTGCAGCAGGTGCAGCAGGAGCCTCAGCAGGGGCAGCGGCAGGAGCAGCAGCCTCAGGAGCAGCAGCAGGAGCAGCGGGCTCAACAGCAACGGGAGCAGCGGGAGCAGCCTGCTCTACCGGGGGAGCGACTACGGCTTCTTCAGCTTTCTTACAGGCAACCAGGCCGGTAGCAAGGAGCAGCATCAGGGCAAAAGCAACGGTCATTTTAACTGATTTCATGTTCTCTTCCTCTCTTTGTGTTTAATAATTGCGACATTGCGCATTATACTTGGTAGTGATCGCACCTGGATCACCCAGCCAACTCTTCCCTCGGTCAGGGGGTGACAAATATGACTTTTATACATCCGCTCCTCGCCTGAGTAAAGGAAAAATATACGCTCCCAAAGAAAAAAAGCCCTTTCCCTCTCATTTTTGACAAAAAGGGCAACAGAAAGTGGCCCGCCCGCCCAAAACGGTGCGCACTATCGGTTGGCCGCAGCGCAGGCAGGGCTGGCCCTGCCGCCCGTACACCGCAAGTTCCAACTGAAAATACCCGGCCTCACCGCTGACGTTCTCGTAATCGGAGATGGTGGAGCCGCCCATAGCAATGGCTTTTTTCAAAATGAGCCGGCTCTTCTTGACAATGAGCTGCCAGTCCACCTTCGACAGCCGGTTGACCGGGGCCTGCGGATGGGTGCAGGCGGCAAAGAGAGTCTCGTTGGCGTAGATATTGCCTAACCCCACCACCACCCGGTTGTCCATGAGAAAACTCTTCACCGGCTGCCTCTTGCCCCGTGCCTTTGCCAACAGATACTCGGCGGAAAAATCCTCGGAAAAAGGCTCCGGCCCCAAACCGACAAAGGGATCGTTCTCCCGCAGCTCTTTTTCCGAATATACCTCAACACAACCGAACCTCCGCACATCGTTGAAGCGCATCTCCTTGCCGTTATCCAATAGAAAACGGAGATGGTCATGCTTGCGGCGTGGGGTATCGCAGTCATAGAGGCCGATCTTGCCGGTCATGCCGAGGTGAAACAGCATGATGCCCTTGCCGGTTAGACGCAGGAGGATGTATTTGGCCCGACGCTCCACCCCAAGGATGAAGGCGCCCTCGACGAGACGATACATCTTGGCCCTGGGAAAAGGCTTACGGAGGCGCTTGTTGCTGAAGGAAACCGAGAGGATTTTCCGCTTGCACACCAAGGGGGCAAGCCCCTGGCAGACCACTTCCACTTCCGGCAGTTCAGGCATGGGGAGGCTCCTTTTTCAACCGACAGCCTCAGGCTTGATCTTGCGGATCAGCCTGGGAATGGAGAAGGAGCCGACAAAGAGCGCCAGGGAGAAGGCGGTCTTCCAGCTCAGCAGTTGCCGCCAGTCGCCGGATCGCCAGACCTCCGCCAGGGTGGCGAAGAAAAAGGTGAGAACAAAGCCTCCGGCGATGATGCCAAACAGGGTGCCGAAGAAATACTCTTTGAATGTCACCCTGGTCAGGCCCATGCCGAAATTGAGGGGGGTGAAGGGGAAAAATACCAGCCGCAGATAGAGCACCGTGGCAAAACCGTTGGCCGCGATCCGGTCGTCGTATTTTTTCAGCCGCTCGCCAATCAGGCCTGCGGCAAAATCCCGGCCCAGGTAGCGACCGATGAAAAAAGCCAGGGAAGCGCCGAGCAGGGCGCCCAACTCATTGTAGAGAAAACCATACAGAGTGCCGAACAGCAGGGCGCCAAGGCCGGTGAACAGGGTGGCGGGCAGGAAAAGACAAATACCCCCAGCATACAGGAGCACGAAGACCAGCGGTCCCCACGGGCCAAAAGAATGCACCAGGGATTGCAGATAGTCGGGCGAGATGTATGCCCGCACCGGGGTAAAGCGAAACAGACCGATCATTGCCGCAAGAAACAGGACAAAGGCCATGGCCTTGCCAATGCCTTTTCGGGAGGTCTCGCCTGGTTTCATGGTGTACCTCCCAGCCGTGATGCCGCCTTGCGCCACAATGGACACTGCCCACCAATACATTCCCGGTTGGAGGCAAACTGCTGGCAGACAAAATCAGCCTCGGCCAGGAGCGACACCGGCAAAAGCCGTTGGGAGAGCAGGGCCGCTTCCCGCAGAGCCGTAACCGTTTCCCGCTGGCAGCAGCGTGCCCCCTGGGTCAACGCGATCTCGCCCAGCACCCGGGAGGTGATCTCCTGCACCTGCTGCCGGGCCTTGGGGGTGAGGGGTGTGGCCGCAAGCAGGACGCTGAAGGCGATGCCCACTCCGGCCGCAGCCCCACAATTGCCCCAGAAGCCGCAGACCCCACCTGGCACCTTGCTGCCCCGCTCGATGCCGGCGAGGATAGCCTCCCGGCTGATCGCACCGCCCAGGTTACGGTAGGTAGCCAGGATAATGCCCGGCACCATGGCATGATGCTCCGGCCCGTGCAGGGGGATGGCCGGATGGCGGCGGATGGTATCCAGAAGGACGAGCATGTCCTGCTCTTTTGTTTCGGCGCAGAGCAGGCGGATGGCGGAGAGGCCGTCCTGCTGGTGGCAGGCATCGCAGATATAATGACCCTCCACACAGACCGCGTTGGTTTTCTTAACCCCGCCACAATAGTGGCAGGCCACCTCCCGGTCATGGGCGAGATAGCCGATCTCCTTGCCGCAGGCCATGCAGCCCGAAGGATGCCGGGCGCCTATCGGCATGGGCGGCTTGAGCAAGCCGGGCAGAGCAACAATCTTGCCCGCCGCAGGTTCATCCTGTCCGCCGCCGCAACAACCGCTGGACTGGAGCAGGGGAGCCTCCGGCCCGGTTTGCGGCGCACAGCAGCTATTCTCCAAACGCAGATTGACCACCGCTCCCTGCCCATCGAGAACAAACAGGGAATCAGCCAGGCTTTCCGCCTCGCTTACCTCCACCGTCGCGCGCTGGCCCTTAAGGAGCATGACCCCGCCCTCCGTCCATACGGCGGCAAACGGCCCCCGGTAGATGACCTCCACCTGCCGCGCCGCTTCCGGCTTGTAGGCCCGGAAGGTAAGGGAATAGAAGCGGGTGTCGCCTTCGATCCGGTAGGGAAAGCGCTTGACCAGACTGGCCCCACCAAAACCGGCACCCCGGAGCATGGCCAACAGATCCTCCTGCCGCATCGCCCCGCCCAAGCATTCGCCCCGAAACTGCTCGTTGTTCTTGATAGCCACTGGAATGGTGTCGTCGGTGACAATGTCGGACACCACCAGCCTGCCACCGGGCTTGAGTATCCGGAAGATTTCATGCAAGGTTTGCCTCTTGTCCGGGCTCAGGTTTATCACGCAGTTGGAGATCACCACATGGGCCGTGGCATCCTCCAGGGGGATGTCTTCAAGAAAGCCTTTTTTGAACTCCACATTGGCATAGCCCAAGCGGCTGGCCACCGTTGCCTTGGCTATCTCGGCCAGATGAAGCATCTCATCGGTCATGTCGATGCCGATCACCCGACCGGTTGACCCCACTTGGGCTGCGGCCATAAAGCACTCTACCCCGCTGCCGCTGCCCAAATCCACCAGCACCTCACCGGGCTGCGGCTCGGCATCCTTGACCGGGCTGCCGCAGCCGTAGGATTTCTTCCGGCTTTCCGCCGGAATGAAATTGGCCAGAGCCTGGTCCGGGGCAAAGGGATTGACGATCTCCTCGTTGGCGGTGATGGCGGCCCGGCCATAAAACTCCCGCACCGTAGCGTGCCCCTGGTCATCGGCCAGGGAGATCACACAGTTGCAGTGGGTCAAGGCCACCTCGCCGCCGTCCGGGCAGTCGTGCCGCACCTCACCCATCCGCAGCAGGATTTCTCCTTGCGCCCGGGCAGGGTATTGGCGAGCCTGACGGCTGATCAGCCAGAGGGCCAGACCGTTGTACAGCTCAACATAAGGGTCGTGCCCGACCAAATCACCACCGGCCAGATAGCTGTGGTCAATATCGCCGCCGCCCACCACAAAACGGAGGGGATTGGCCCGGGAGGACTCGTTTGCCACCAAGGAAGCCTTGCGGATCTTTTTCAGCACCGGACTCTGGCGCCAGACCGCCTCCAGGCCATCGGCCAAAGGGCCGCAGGCCAGATCCGCGATACCCACCAGAGCGGGGGAGGGGTAGATCACCCCGTCCGGTCCCACAGCCAAGGACTCCCAAGCCGTGTTGGACAGGTCATGCCGGGTGCCGGGGGTGCTGAACACCTGACTGCGCAGGGCCTCCACATTATCGATGCGCACCCCACAGCTCTCCGCCATCTCCTGGGCCCGGATCAGTTGAGGAAGGACCAGGGCCGGGGCAACAAACTGTTCCGGGCTGCCCTTGCCCCGGACAAAATGCCAGAGCAGGTGGATGTTGCCGACCCCCTGCTCGGCGGCAAAGGTGACAATCTCAGCCAATTCGCCAACATTGTCCCGATTCACCGCCACAGACAAGGTGAGGGGGAAGCCCATTTCCTTGAGCAGGCCCAGGCTTTCCAGCAACCCGGCAAAGGAGCCTTTCCCCCGCAAAGCCTCATGCTGCATGGCCAGGCCATCCAAACTGAGCTGAAGATGAAACCTTTCCCTGGGCAGGGTTGCCAGCTCGACAAGATGCTCCCGGATCAACAAGCCATTACTGAGCACCACCACATGGATCTGTGGATCGGTAAGCAGTTGGGCCGCCATAGCGACAAAGCCCGGATAAACAAAGGGCTCGCCCCCGGTGAAATAGAAGAGGGTGCAGCCCAGCGCCTTAGCCTCGGCGATCCCTTGGGCCAGAGCTTCCGGAGACAGGGTCGCAGCCTGGGCCGGGGAGGAGGCAAAGAGACAGTGCCGACAGGCCAGATTGCAGCGGTCAGTGAGATGGAACCAGCATTCCTTCAGACTGGTCAGGGCGAGCAGTGGGTATCGGCCTGGGTACGGGGAGGCTGGCTCGGCAGCAAGCTGGGAGACAAGCCGCTGGGCCGCCAGCATCCGCCCGCCATGGTTTTTTTCAAAAAACACGCTGTCGGCAAGACCTTTCCCCTGTTGCAGCGCCTGCAACAGGCAATCAGCCTCCTGATCCGGCACGAACCAGTCCGGCCTTTCCGGCTGCACATACACCGGGGTTCCGTCCTGCTCCAAGCGTTGCCATTCTTCCAACATGCACTATCTCCTGAATTTCCGTCTTGAATTTAATGATTTCCTTCAATATACAACACAAGCACAATGGGCGCAAAGGGCAAAACAAAAATCTTATGCGTCTGCGCGTCGTTGCGTTATAACTATAGGCATTGAACACCAGAGGAGAAACAATGGCCGAAGAACGAACCACCCTGCGCACAAAGATCCTGGCTGCCCGCGATGGCCTGCCGCCGGAGGAGCGGCAGCGAAAAAGCCAGGCCATTACCGAACGCCTCCTTGCCCTGCCTGAGTTTAGCGCCAGCCTCCGCGTGTTTTCCTATGTCAGCTTCCGCAGCGAGGTGGAAACACTGCCCCTCATCACCCATTGCCTGAGCCGGGGCATGACCATAAGTGTGCCTCTCACCCTGCCTGCGGAACACCGACTGTTGGCCTATGCCATCACCGATCCGCGTCGGGATCTTGCCCCTGGCTATTACGGCATCCTGGAACCGGCGGAGGCCCTGCCCCTGGTGGACCCTGGCTCCATCGAGGTGGTGGTGGTGCCGGGCAGCGTCTTTGACGCCAGGGGTGGACGGCTGGGTTACGGGGGCGGCTTTTATGACCGCTTTTTGCAGACTGCTGCGCCCCAGGCCCTACGGATCGGCCTGGCCTTTGATCTCCAGGTTGTTGCAGCCGTGCCTCTGGAAAGCCACGATCAGCAGCTCGATTATCTTATCACCGAAACCCGCACTATCCATGTGGAGAGAAAAACACCATGCGCCAAAAAACAGCGGTCCTGAAAGACCCGCTCTTTCTTGAACACGACCCAGGCTACGACCATGTGGAGAGTCCGGAACGCCTCACCGCCATCTACCAGGCCCTTGCCAAAGAAGATGCCGAGGCCTTTTTCTTTCCCGAATGCGAGCCTGCCAGCTACGCCGATCTGGTCGCAAACCACACTGCCGAGCACATCGACCGGGTAGCAGAAACCGCGGGCAAGCAGTTCGACGTGCTCGACCCAGACACCCACACCTCACCCCAATCTTACGAGGCAGCGGTGCTGGCGGCAGGCGCGGTGATCACCGGACTCAAGCTGGTTGCCGCAGGTCAGGCCGACAATGCCTTTGCCCTGGTGCGCCCGCCAGGACACCACGCCGAGGCGGACCGGGCAAAGGGCTTCTGTCTGTTCAACAACATCGCCGTCGGTGCCCGCTATGGCCTGAAACATCTGGGCATGGAGCGAATCTTCATTCTCGACTGGGATCTGCACCACGGCAACGGCACCCAGCACTCCTTTTACGACACCGACCAGGTGCTCTACTGCTCCACCCACCAGTACCCATTGTATCCGGGGACCGGCTCCCTTAAGGAAAGCGGCGAGGGCAAGGGCGAGGGCTACACCCTCAACGTGCCGCTGCCAGGCGGCCAGGGCGATCAGGATTTTGCCCGGATCATGGACGAGTTGGTTGCCCCGGTTGCCCGCCAGTACAAACCGGATTGCATCATGGTCTCTGCTGGCTACGACACCCATGTCTTGGACCCCCTTGGCGGCATGGCCGTCACCACCACAGGGTTTTCCTATATGAGCAAGGTCATGGTCGATCTGGCGGCGGAACTCTGCGGTGGGCGGCTGGTGCTGGCGCTGGAAGGGGGTTACAACCTACAAGGCCTTGCCGATGGCGTACTGGCCAGCCTCCATGAGATGACCGGGGAGGGAGGGTTGCCAACCGCCGCGTTCACCGATCTAGCCCAGGCAAAAAGGCCCCTGCCCGCCCTGGATGCGGCACTCACTGCGGCAAAAAAATACTGGACTTTTTAAGGGAAACTCTGTGTTATAAAAAAAGAGTGTGGTTGCGGCCTTTTTCGGGCCACGACCGTACACGCACCCCCTAAGGACCTATTCACCATGGCACAGGCAAAGATCCTCATCGCAGACGACGACACCCTGGTTCGGGAGGCCGTCTACAAAATACTTTCCATGTTCGGCCATACGGTCGTACCCTGCGCCAGCGGAGAAGAGGCCCTGGCCGCACTAAACGGGGATTTCGACCTTATCATCCTCGACATCAACATGCCCGGCCTGGACGGCTTTGAAACCCTCAAGCTCATCAACGACCGCAATTACGGGATTCCGGTGATCTTCCTCACCGGCGCGGGCTCCATGGAGTATGCGGTCAAGGCCATCAACCTGGGGGCCTACGACTTCATCCCCAAGCCCATCGAAGATCTGGACATCTTCAACATCAAGGTCAAGCGGGCCATCGAAAAACGGATGTACGTCGTTCAGGAGAAGGCCTACAAGGAAAACCTCGAAACAGAGGTGCGCAACAAAACCCGCGAACTGGCGGAAAAAAACCGCCTGCTGGAAGAATACAACGAAGATCTGGAAGTCTCCACCTTAAACACCATGCTCACCCTGCAAACTGCCCTGGAAGAAAAGGACATGTACACCGCAGGCCATACCACCCGAGTCACCCTATACGCCGTGAGCATCGGCCAGGCTTTGCGCCTGGGCCAAGATGAGATGACCGTGCTGGAGCGGGCCTGCAAGGTCCACGACATCGGCAAGCTGGTGGTGGATGTCAGCTATATCCGAAAACCAGGGCCGCTCACCGATGAAGAATGGCTCCTGATGAAAAAACATCCAGAGATAGGGGCCAACATCATCACGCCCCTGGCCTTTATGCAGCAGGAAATCTTCATTGTCCGCCACCACCATGAACGCATGGACGGCAAGGGCTATCCCGACGGTCTGGGCGGCAACGACCTGAACCTGTTGACCAAGATCATCACCGTGGCGGACAGCTATGACGCCATGACCTCCAAGCGGAGCTACAAGCAAAACCTGGAACTCAAGGATGCCATCACCGAGCTGAACCGTTGCGCCGGGAGCCAGTTTGACCCCGAGGTGGTGCGGGTCTTTGTCGAGGTTCTCGAAAACCAGGCGAAAATCAGCGCAAGCTAACTCCTTGTGCTCTTTACGAGACCATCAGGGCGGGCTGTAACCGTCCAGCAGTGCCGCAGATGCGCGAAAGAGGCCTGTCCGCTATACACATAGTATGTGGACCAGGCCGATGACAAAGCAGATGCGGTGCTGCTGGACGGTTACGATTGACTTGCCCGGCTGAATGCGTTACAAAACAAGGCATGAAAATCACCCCGGAAGAAGTACGATATGTCGCCAAACTGGCGAGGCTTTCGCTGTCAGAAGCAGAGGTGGAAAAAACCACCCTGCAGCTGGATGGCATCCTGAGCTATGTGGAAAAATTGGGCGAGCTGGACACCTCCGGTGTTTTACCCACGACCCATGCCCTGGCCATCCATAATGCCTTCCGCGAAGATGAGGCCCGCACATCCCTGTCCCAGCAGGAGGCCTTGGCCAACGGCCCGGCACAGAACGGCGAGGCCTTTGTGGTGCCCAGAGTTATTTGATGACTTCGGGCTTTGGCCAAAGGCCATGCAGCCTGCCCGTTACGGACCTCCTTTCCGAGGTCCGTTTTTGTTGTTGAAATCGTAGATAAGCGCAGACTTCGAAAAGCCACGATTACAACGGTTATCATAGGGTAACCATCGAATCTATGCCACGGACCTGTATCTTCTGTCCCGTTTTACGAGCGCATCTGTAATTGACGCTCTCCGCGCCAGCGGCAGACATCCTAGAAAATCAGAGCGGTACTGTACATTATGGAACTCCACGCCTTCACCATTCATGCCTTGCAGGATCTCCTCGCCCAGGGAGAAATCTCCTCCCTTGAGCTGACCCGTTCGGTGCTAGATCGGATCGATGCCGTGGAGGCAGAGGTCAACGCCTATATCACCCTGGACCGCAACGGCGCCCTGACCCAGGCCGAGGCGGCGGATGCCCAGCGAAAAAGAGGCGAGGGCGGCAGCCTCTGCGGCATACCGCTCTCCATCAAGGATGTTCTCTGCACCAAGGGGTTACGCACCACGGCCGGGTCCAAGATTCTTGAGCCCTTTATCCCGCCCTACGACGCCACGGTGGTGGAAAAACTGCGGGCCGAAGGCGCGGTGATCCTCGGCAAGGTGAGCATGGACGAATTCGCCATGGGCTCAGCCAACGAAAACTGCGCCTACGGGGTGCCGAAAAATCCCTGGAACCTCGCCCACGTCTGCGGTGGCTCCAGCGGCGGCTCGGCAGCCTCGGTGGCGGCAGACGAATGCATCGCCTCCCTGGGCTCAGACACCGGCGGCTCCATCCGCCAACCCGCCTCCCACTGCGGGATCGTCGGGATCAAGCCCACCTATGGCCGGGTCTCCCGCTTCGGCCTGCTGGCCTATGCCTCATCCCTGGATCAGGTCGGGCCGCTCACCAAGGATGTGCGCGACGCCGCCATCATGCTCAATGCCATCAGCGGCTACGACCCGCGGGATTCCACCTCGGTCAACCAGCCGGTACCGGATTACACCGCTGCCCTGGCCCAGGATTGCAAGGGCCTCACCATCGGCATCCCCAAGGAATACTTCGGCGCAGGGCTCGACCCGGAGGTAGAACAGGCGGTGCGCAAGGGCATTGCCCTGCTCACCGAAGCCGGAGCCAAGACCGTGGAGATCTCATTGCCCCACACCGAGTACGGGGTGGCATCCTACTACATCATCGCCCCGGCCGAAGCCAGCTCCAACCTAGCCCGCTACGACGGGGTCAAGTACGGCTACCGCGACCATGACCAGCACGAGTTGCTGGAGATGTACCGCCACAGCCGCTCCAAGGGCTTTGGCGAGGAGGTGAAACGGCGGATCATCATCGGCACCTACGCCCTGTCCTCCGGCTACTACGACGCCTACTACAAAAAGGCCTCCCAAGTCCGCACCCTGATCATCCAAGATTACGCCAAGGCCTTTGCCCAGTGCGACTTGCTGGTCTCCCCAGTCACCCCGGCGCCAGCCTGGAAGATCGGGGCAAAAATCGACGATCCGCTGAGCGTGTATCTCTCCGATATCCTTACCATCTGCACCAACCTGGCCGGGTTGCCCGGCATGTCGGTGCCCTGCGGGATAAGCAGCAGCGGGTTGCCCATCGGCCTTCAGCTCCAGGCCAGCCATTTTGCCGAGGAAAAAATCTTCCGGGCCGCCTATGCCCTGGAACAACGGCTCGATCTGGCAGGCAACAAGCCGAAACTGTAGAAGATGTGTTCATAACTGGTCGTCACACCGGTGAAAACCGGTGTCCAGCCTGTCCGCAGATACTGGATTCCGGCTTTCGCCGGAATGACGGGATGCCGTATTTAAGGATTTACGCCCATGAAACTCCCTGTCCGCGACAATATCGCAAGCCTGATCCCCTATCCGCCGGGCAAACCCCTGGAAGAACTGGAGCGCGAGTACGGCATCACCGGCTCCATCAAGCTGGCCTCCAACGAAAACTCCCTGGGCCCGTCCCCAAAAGCCGTGGCCGCCGTGACCGACAGCCTGAAAAATCTGCACCGCTACCCGGACGGCAGCTGCTACTACCTGGCCCAGGCATTGGCTGAAAAGATCGGCGTTGCCCCGAACCAACTGGTCTTTGGCAACGGCTCCAACGAGGTCATCCAACTGCTCATCGCGGCCTTTCTCGCTCCTGGGGAAGAGGTAATCACCAGCCAGCCCACCTTTCTCGTCTATCAGAAGGCGGTCCAGGCCCAGGGCGGCGTCAACCGGGTGGTGCCGCTGGTCGACATGCAGCATGATCTCGACGCCATAATCCGGCAGATCACGGAAAAAACAAGGCTGATCTTTCTCGACAACCCCAACAATCCCTGTGGCACGGTGTTCAGTAACGAGGCCTTTAGCGCCTTTCTCGACCGGGTGCCGGATGGGGTGATCGTCGCTCTCGACGAGGCCTATGTGGATTTTGTCGAGCCTGGCCTGCGCCTCGACGCCCGGGACTATCTCAAGCACCGAGTGCCGGTAGTGGCCCTGCGCACCTTTTCCAAGGCCTACGGCCTGGCGGGCTTAAGGGTAGGTTACGGCCTGATGCATGCCGACATCGCCGACTATCTGCACCGGGTACGGCAGCCCTTCAACGTCAATCTGCCTGCCCAGGCAGGGGCCCTAGCGGCCCTGAGTGATGACGAGCATTACGAGAAGACCATCGCCTTCAGCCGGGAGGGCATCGCCTGGCTGAGCAGCGAGGTGGAAAAGCTCGGCTGCCGGGCCTTCCCCAGCCAGACCAACTTTTTTCTCATCGACGTAAAATGCGACGGCAAGAAGCTGTACGAGGCCCTGCTCCACCAGGGGGTCATCGTCCGGCCCATGAACGCTTACGGTTACCCGACCTACATCCGCATCACCGTGGGCCTGCCCGCAGAAAACCAACGCTTCGTCAAGGCGCTCACCGCAGCGCTCACGGAGATGGATCGTGCTTGACCCCAAGGCCATTATCACCATCGACGGCCCCTCGGGCGCCGGGAAAAGTACGATCAGCCGGGGCTTGGCCGCAAGGCTCCACTTCACCTATCTGGACACCGGCGCCATGTACCGGGCCGTTGGCCTGGCCCTGGAACGGCAGGGGATTGACCTGGCCGACACGCCCGCGCTTGCACAATGCCTCGCCAAAATCGAGCTGACCTTAGTGCCCAACGGCGATGACGATGTGCGGGTACTGCTGGGTGGCGAGGATATTTCCCAGGCCATCCGCACCCCGGAAATGGCCCTGGTGGCCTCGCGGGTTTCCGCCAACCCGCTGGTGCGGGAAAAGCTCACCGCCCTGCAACGACAGCTGGGGGAAACAGGCGGCATTGTCGCCGAGGGCCGCGACATGGGCACGGTGGTTTTCCCCAAGGCGGCCTGCAAGTTTTTCCTCAACGCCTCGGCCGAAGAGCGTGCCCGCCGCCGTCAGGCCCAGTTGGCGGAAAAAGGGCAGATCGTGGACTATCAGGAAATTCTGGACCAGATCAGCAAACGCGACTATGATGATTCCAGACGTGCGCTTGCCCCGCTCAAGCCCGCGCCTGACGCCATTCTTGTCGATTCTTCCAGCATGGGCCCCGAAGCGGTCATTGATTACATGCTGGCCAGCATTGCCAAATCAGCCCGGTAGGTCGTACAGCCAACAGGAGGAGAGCATGAAGGATGAAACCCGGTCCCTGAAGCGCAGACACCTTGTGTACTACCTTGAGGTCTACGA
>JAPLJH010000018.1 GCA_026388695.1 Deltaproteobacteria bacterium
GTTGTTTCCCTGGGGCCAACATTATATCTTGGCCCCAGCGGATGGAAGTGGAAAGGGCTCTGGTGGCTCTCCCGGACTTCAAATCCGGTGCACCGGGTTAACAGCCTGGTGGGTGGGTTCGATTCCCATGCACTTCCGCCATTTCCCCTTTGATTTTATCCTTTTGTCTTCAGCAACGGATATCCCATTTTCTCCCGCTGGGCCACGAACTTTTCCGCAACCTTTCTCGCAATATTCCTGATTCTGCCGATATACCGTGTCCGCTCCGCCACGCTGATTGCCTTTCGTGCGTCCAGCAGGTTGAAGGTGTGCGAACACTTGAGGCAGTAATCGTAGGCAGGCAGGATCAGCTCTACGTCCAGCAACCGGTGGGCCTCGGATTCAAAGGTGTCGAAAAACGAGAGCAGGGCCGTCACATTGGCCTGCTCGAAGTTGAAGGTGGAAAACTCCACTTCGGCCTGATGAAAGATGTTGCCGTAGGAGACCTCGGAGTTCCAGGCGATATCGTAGACGCTGTCCACTTTTTGCAGATACATGGCGATGCGTTCCAACCCGTAGGTCACTTCCACCGTGATCGGGGAAAGCTCCAGGCTGCCCGCCTGCTGGAAGTAGGTGAACTGGGTGATCTCCATCCCGTCCAGCCACACCTCCCAGCCCAGGCCCGAGGCGCCCAGGGTCGGGGATTCCCAGTCATCCTCAACAAAGCGGATGTCGTGCGCCAACGGGTCCAGGCCGAAGCGGGTGAGGCTCTCGATATAGAGATCTTGGATGTTGGGGGGAGAGGGCTTGATCATCACCTGAAATTGGTAGTAATGTTGGAGCCGGTTGGGATTTTCCCCATAACGGCCATCGGTGGGTCGTCGCGAGGGCTGGACATAGGCGACCTTCCACGGCTCCGGACCCAAGGCCCGCAACAGGGTGGCTGGATGGAAGGTGCCAGCCCCCACTTCCATGTCATACGGCTGTTGCAGCGCGCAACCCTGTTCGGCCCAAAATCTGCTGAGTTCGAGAATGATATCTTGAAAATACATGTGGTTTCCTTGTGTTTTTTACTCTCCCCACCCTTTGCGGGAGGGGCCGGTGGGTGGGGGGGAAACTCAGCCTATCTCCAACCAAACAGCACCGGGTATTTTTAACGCGAGACGAAGACAAGAATCTTAGGCCATCATCCTTTAATACATAGCACGCCGGGCTGGCAAGATTTTTTTACGAACAACTGGGAAGATAGCACGGCAGAAGGGGGTGCGCCCGGCGGTTGTCGGAAAGAAGCATTTTTGCCAGGGGAAATTGAACAAGCAGACTGCGGCGGGCTGATAAATCTCAGTTTTTTTCTGAAGGGGTATTCACATTTTATACATTTTTATTTTGACAATAGCGTCATACTGCGGTAACAAAGTACAATTCTTTGTATTTATTGGGGAGTTGCCACGGAAGCCCTGACTCCGGCGGAAAAGAAAGAAGGCTGATAGCTATCAGCTCATAACAAGATTTGATCTTGCTCCCCTTCGAGGGGGGAGCATGTAACTAGGGGGCATGTGGACGTCGCATGCCACCGAGAGGGAGGGGATGGAGTTGTCACCCCGAATTACCAAATTTCTTAAGGAGAAAATGGGATGGTGAAAAAAATTTCGACATTGGCACTGGCCGGTCTTCTGGCTCTGCCTGCCATGGCTTCCGCAGGTGCGGGCGGCGCAGCCGCCACCTCGGACATGCAGGCCCAGATGGATGCTCTGACCAAGCAGCTTAATAACCTTAAGGCCCAGATGGCCGAGATCAAGACCTCGCAGGACGCGAAGTTCGAGGATATTGACGCAAAATCTGAAAAGTGGGACCTGGCCTCACGTTTTCAGTGGTCCGGCGATATGCGGAACAGGGTGGATTTTCACACCGCAGACACTGTAGATTTTTATAGCGCCAACAATGTAGCTACAGGCATCTATGATTTTGTTAATATAGCTGGAACTAATGGTTTTCTTAGCCATAACGGTCCTGGCGGCTCAGTACCTCTGGCCAACTTTGGCTTAACCGTCAACTCGACTGTTGCCCAACTGTTGCAGAATCTTGGTCCTGCTTTGGCTGGTGGTAAAGCGGCCTTCGTCGGAGCTGCAACGGGTGCCGGTCTCACCACCAAACAGGCGACCGATACCTTTGCTTTGTTCTCCAACCCCAATGCTGGAGCCTTGGTTCAGCAATTTGCTGCAGCCGGGTTTACAGTTAACCAACTGCTGGGGGCAATGAGCACCCCGCAAAGTCTTGCCGGTATAATGAAGAATTTGTCTGCTGCCGACCGTGCCAGCATTTTCAGTAACATGTATGGGGCGAGCGGCGCTGGTTATCTCCCGACCCCTGCCACCACCTATGAAAACGACACCTTGTACACCACCCGGATGCGCTTGAACCTGCGGGCCAAGGCCACCGAGGATATCGAGGTCAAGGCCAGGATCGTGGGCTACAAGGCTTGGGGTATGCAGGACTCTCCCACCCCGGAAACCGACCAGAACGGCATCCATGATACCAACAACCCCTACTTCCTGAACTCCCGTTCCTTTGACGGCACCGCAGGTCGTGCGCCCGGCGACAACAAGCTGGTCCTTGACCGGGCCTTCATGAACTGGAACAACATCGGCGGTTCGCCGGTATGGTTCTCCGTTGGTCTTCGGCCCACCACCGATGGTCCTCCTGCCCATCTGCGCATGGGTCAGGATGAGCGGATGGCCACTCCGGTTGCCTACATGGATTATCCGTTTGACGGAATTTCCATTGGTTATGCCTACAACAACTTGGGCAGTCTGACCGACGCCCCCGGACGGATTCGTTTCTGCTATGGCCGTGGCTTTGAGAATGGCCCCCAGGAAAAGAATACCGGGATCAGCGATGTGGACTTTGCCGGGGTGAGCTGGGATGTCTACAGCAAGGGCAGCCGTTTCTTCAACATCCAGTCCTTTGGCGCCTTCAATATCTTCAACGTGCCGGGCGACACCTACTTCCCCAACCCGTTGGAGAAAGCTCGAGCAGTCCAGGGTCTTACTGACGGCTCTCTTGCATACGACCCCACAACGGGTCATTATCTGAGCACCACCGATGGTTCTACGGTCTTGACCAACACCTATCTCGACCGGATGAACATGGGTAATATCTTCCAGACCGCAGCCGTGTACATGGATAAGTACAAGGACATGAACTACTTTGGTACCGTTGGCTGGAGTCACACGGTTCCCAAGGCCACGGACGAGATGGGTATCTCTCTGATGAACGATTTCTGGGGTGAACTCAAATCCAAAGACGGGTACAGCATCCTTGTTGGCGGCCGGTATGATATCCCCAATACCAGCCTCAAGATCGGCGCAGAGTACAACCACGGCTCCAAGAACTGGTTGGCCTTTGCCCCAGGACACGATGATATGTATTCCTCCAAGGTGGCGACCCGTGGTAATGTCTATGAAGTCTACGGCATCTACGACATCCCTGCCGGCGAGGCCATCTCCAAGTACGGCAAGGCCTTTATCCGCTTGGGCTACCAGCATTATGACTACAACTACACCTACAGCGGTATGTGGCTCGGAACCCCGAACAAGGTCGAAGATATCAAGAACGACCCGCTCATGGCCCAGTTCTATCCCGTTATCGATTCAATGGATCAGGTATACCTGACCTTTGAGGCGAATTTCTAAGCGAAGTTTCTTAGAAAGGGCTGTACCGAGGAAAAGTAAAGAGGGAAGGGCGTAAGCCCTTCCCTCTTTTTGTTTGGGACGGCCTCGTGCATCACAGGTTTGCATTTCACGCTTTGCGGGACGCCTGCGGTATGATATATATCATACCGCAGGTGCCATTATGGGACAGGCAAAGGTAGCAATAACCATGGACGACATGCTCTTGGCAGAGCTTGACAATTTGGTCAAAAGGCATTTGTTTCCCAATCGCAGTAAGGCGATACAGATTGCTGTCGCTGAAAAACTGCAACGTCTTGCCAAAAAACGTCTTGCCGCAGAACTGGCCAATTTGGACATGGCGGAAGAACGCTCTTTCGCGGAAGAAGGAATGTGGCTGGAGCATGATGCATGCCCACATATTGAGAGGCGAAATCCGTTGGGCTGACCTGAATCCGGTGCGTGGTTCAGAGCAGGCCGGAACCCGGCCAGTCCTCGTCATCAGTAATGATATCTTCAATGCACACGCAGGTGTCGTCATTGCCCTGGCTCTCACCAGTCAACCCCAGCGAGCCGGTTTTCCCCTTACCTTTTACCTTCGAGCTTGAGCATCCTGATCTCCCAAAGAAATCATGGGTTAAAATCAGCCAGATTCGTACCCTTGCCGTGGAGCGCATCGGGGCGCGGATATGCAGGCTGGCACCTGAAACCCTTGGTCAGATCGTTGAGGGTTTGAATGAAATAGTTGGAGGCTAGGGTTTCAAAAAGAGAGACATCCCGTGTTTTTCATGTTGTATGCCGCCATGGTTTTTGTGATTGCCAAAATCTTGGCCTAAGCTTATAGTGATCATGTGCAGCACATGGTCATATGATAAGGAGACACAATGGCAACCGCAACCGAACGCATATCCGTTTTGGTATCGAGGGAAGAAAAAATCAACCTTGCCCAGAAAGCCAAGCAGTCTCGTGTTTCGATGGGTGAATATCTGCGCAGGGCTGCCGCCGCATACCGAACGACCGGCGATGATGCGGTGCTGGATGGGATGATCGCACAAATGCTCAAAACCACCGAACAGGCAGAGCATGCCATCGATAATGCCTTGGCGTTGGTTGAGGCATCTAATCAGCGGATTGCCGCCATGGAATCGAACAGGCGAGGATAGTAGCCATGGGCGTTACGGACAAAATGTGGGATGCGCTGACCACGGTCATCAAGATGAACGACAAGGTGGAGCGGTTGGCTGGAACTGTCGTGGCGCAACAGAGTAAAATAGAAGGCTTGACCGAACGGGTGATCCGCCTGGAAACCGCCCTGGAAATCGCCCTTGCGCCACGGCAAGCCCCTGTTCAACGTATCGAAAACAAGCAATAGAATTTCCCCTGCCATTTATCCCCCCTCACCGTGATCTTTTTCTCCCATCTCCCGGCGGTTTTCAGCGGCACCTTTTCACGCCATGGCGGCGCGAGCGAGGCCCCGTATCATTCGCGCAATGTCGGCCTGCATGTTGGCGATGACGAGGCGCGGGTTCTGCGCAACCGGGCGTTGATCAAGGAAGAGCTTGGGTTGGCGCGGTTGGTTTCGGCCAAGCAGGTGCATGGGGACAGTATTCTCAATGTGGACTGGCTGCCGGATGCGGATGTGGAGCATGCGGGTCATGACGCCCTGATGACAAACATCCCCCAGGTCGGTCTGATGATCCAGCAGGCCGACTGCCAGGCGATCATGCTCTATGACCCGGAACACGGGGCTGTGGCCAATATTCATTCCGGTTGGCGGGGCAGTGTGCAGAACATCATCGGCAAAACCGTGACCGCCATGCGTGCTGCCTACGGGACAAACCCTTCGGCGCTTTTTGCCGCGATAAGCCCGTCCCTAGGCCCGTGCTGCGGAGAATTCACCCAGTATCAAACAGAGCTTCCTCTCGCGTTTCACGCCTATCAGGTTCGGCCCGATCATTTTGACTTTTGGGCCATCAGCCGGGATCAACTCTGTGACTGTGGGGTGCGTAGCGAACAGATCGAGATCGCTGGGTGTTGTACAGTCTGTGATGGGGATTATTTTTCCTACCGCCGTGACAAGATTACCGGCCGTTTTGCTTCGGTGATAGGCATGCTATCAGCGAATAGCTTTCAGAACTCAGCTGTCAGATAAAAGAAGGTGGAGAATGCATACTATGAAGAAGCTGAAAATTATCAATTCAAAGCTGCCAACTGACGGCTCATGATAAATTCCCGCGCCATAGCCATGGATACGCTTCTTTCTTGGGAGAAATCGCAGGAACCGCTGGATCAGGTGCTGGAAGGTATGCTGTCCGGGTCTGCCGTGGACGATCCGCGCGACAGGCAACTGGTCATGGCCCTGGTCTATGGGGTGGTCCGCTGGCAGGGCTATCTGGATGCAATCATCCAGAAATTTGCCAGCCATCCCCTGCACCAAATGAAGCCTCTCACCCTCGCGGCTCTGCGGGTCGGCCTGTACCAGCTTGTTTTCCTGGATCGGATACCGGAATCGGCCGCCATCAATGAAACGGTGCAGGGTTTGAAATCGGCCCGACAACCGAAATGGCTTACCGGTTTTGTCAATGGGGTGCTCCGTGCCATGGTCCGGCAGAGAGCAGCCCTGCCCGCGCCCGATGAAGCGGCGGCGGTGTTGAGCCATCCGGCTTGGTTGGTGGCGCGCTGGGAAGAGCTGTTTGGCTCGGCGCGCACCAGGCTGATCTGTGGGATAAATAATACCATGCCGCCCTTGGTGGTGCGGGTGAACAGCCGCCGTATCTCCGTGGATGACTGGCTCGCCCTATTGCGGGAAAATAAGATTGCGTGTGAGCGCGGCTTGTTTGCCCAGGAGGCGGTACGGATTGATAATTTCCAGGGCTCTGTTACCGCCCTGCCCGGTTATGAGCAAGGCTTTTTTGTGGTGCAGGATGAGGCGGCCCAGATGGTCACGCAATTACTGGCTCCGTTTGCCAGTGCCAGATATCTGGACGCCTGCGCCGGGCTTGGCGGTAAGGCCCTGCATTTGGCCCAGTTGTTGCCGGAAAGCGGGAGGGTGGTGGCGGTGGAGCCGAGCCTGAAACGTCAAGCCCTGCTTAAAGACAACCTGCGCCGCCTTGGCGGGCCGGAGATAGAAATCCACAGCACCACACTTCAGGATTTTGCCGCACAGCGTCAGGAGGCCTTTGCGGGCGTTCTCGTTGATGCGCCCTGCTCCGGTCTGGGCGTTATCCGGCGGCAGCCCGATATCCGTTGGCAGCGATCACTCGCGGCATTGCAAGGCTATCAGGAGAAGCAACTGGCGTTGTTGGGCGCTGCGGCAGGGCTTGTGGAACAAAGGGGTGTGCTCGTCTATGCGACCTGTAGCATTGATCTCCTTGAAAATGACGAGGTGATTGCCGCATTTTTAACTGCGCATCCTGAATTTTTCATCACCCTGGCGCAGGAGTATCTGCCAGAAGCGGCCCGAGGGCTGTGTGATCAGCAGGGGTTTTTTAAAACCACGCCCGAGCAGGGGTTGGATGGTTTTTTTGCGGCCCGCATGGTGAAAAAGTAGCACATCCGTTGTGCACTGCTTATTGGTATCTCATGGAACCAAAATACATCAGCATCCGGGGCGCCCGGATGCACAATTTGAAAAACATCAGCGTGGATCTGCCCCGCAACCGGCTTGTGGTTTTTACCGGTTTGAGCGGCTCGGGTAAATCATCGCTGGCCTTTGACACCCTCTATGCTGAGGGGCAGCGGCGTTATGTGGAATCGCTCTCCACCTATGCCCGGCAGTTTCTGGGACAGATGGAAAAGCCCGAGGTGGATTCGCTGGAGGGGTTGAGCCCGGCGGTGTCCATCGAACAGCGGACCACCAGCCGCAATCCCCGATCCACCGTAGGAACCATCACCGAGATCTACGATCACCTGCGCTTGCTCTTTGCCCGAGCGGGCAGGCCATATTGCCCGGAGTGCGGCGAGGAGATTCGGCCCCAGTCCGTGCAGGACATGGTGGCAAGCCTGATGGCCCTTGAGGAAGGGACCAAGATTGTCCTGCTGGCCCCGCTGCTGGACGGGAAAAAAGGCGAGCACCAGGCGGTGTTGCAGAAACTTCGGCGGGAGGGGTATGTCCGGGCCCGGATCGATGGCGAGATTCGTGATCTGGCCGAAGAGATCGTTCTAGAAAAGAACAAACGCCACACCATCCAGGCGGTGGTGGACCGATTGGTGATCAAGCCTTCGGTTGCCAGGCGGTTGTCCGATTCCGTGGCCACCACCGTGCAGTTGGGATTGGGCTTTTTGCTGGTGCAACTGCCGGAGTCCGGCAAGGAGATTCTCTACAGCGAGCATGCTGCCTGCGTCCGTTGCGGCAAGAGCCTGCCGGAATTGAGCACCCAGTTGTTTTCCTTCAACAACCCTAAGGGCGCTTGCGTGGAATGTGGGGGCTTGGGGGTGAAACAGTTTTTCGATCCCGAGCTGGTGGTGCCCAACCCGCGCCTCAGCCTCAACCAGGGTGCCATCCTCCCCTGGCAGTCCAACTCGCCCTCCACCTACACCCCGGAACTCATGGCCGCACTTGCCAGGCAATACCGGTTTTCGCTGGATACCCCGTTTGCCGAGCTGCCCGAACGGGCCCAGGAGGTTATTCTGCACGGGAGTGGGCATGAGGATGTTGTTTTCGACTACGTGCGTTTCCGCAGGCTCCATACCCACCGTAAGCCCTTTGGAGGGATTCTCCCGCAGTTGGGTCGGCGGTATCTGGAAACCGGCTCCGGCTCGGTACGGGAAGAGTTGGAGCAGTACATGAATGAACAGGACTGCCCGGCCTGTCATGGGGCACGTCTTAGGCCCGAGGCCCTGGCTGTGCGGATCGGGGAGTGGAATATCCATGCCCTGACCAGCCAGAGCATCGGAGGGCTCCTGGAAATCCTGCCAGCCCTCGCCTGGACGGATCAGGAGCTGTTCATCGCCGAGCGGATACTCAAAGAAATTATCGACCGGCTCACCTTTTTGCACGATGTGGGCCTGGGCTACATCTCGCTGGCCCGCAAGGCGGCAACCCTCTCCGGCGGCGAGGCCCAGCGGATTCGGTTGGCCTCACAGATCGGCTCGCGGCTGGCCGGAGTTTTGTACATCCTTGATGAGCCGAGCATCGGCCTGCATCAACGGGATAATGCCCGGCTGATCAACACCCTGATCCGGCTGCGGGACCTGGGCAATACGGTGCTGGTGGTGGAGCATGACGAGGACACCATCCGGGCGGCGGATCATGTGTTGGACATGGGGCCTGGCGCGGGGGTGCATGGCGGAGAAGTGGTCTACAACGGCGAGGTAGCAGGACTGTTGCGCCACAAAGCCTCCATCACCGGCGGTTATCTCTCCGGCCGGTTGTCCATTCCGATTCCCAAAAAGCGTCGGAAACCCGGCTCGAAAAAGGCCTGGCTCACCATCCGGCAGGCGACGGCCAACAACCTGCAAAAAATCGACGTCCGAATCCCCATTGGCCTGATGACCTGTGTCACCGGGGTTTCCGGTTCGGGCAAAAGTTCGTTGGTGATCGAGACCCTGTTCAAGGGGGCGATCCACCATCTGGCGCACGGACCGGGACAATCCGGCAAAGGCTGCATCCTTGAAGGGTTGGAGCAGATCGACAAGGTGATCGATATCGATCAAAGCCCCATCGGTCGCACGCCCCGCTCCAATCCCGCCACCTATACCGGAGTGCTCACCCCGGTGCGCGAACTTCTGGCCCGGTTGCCCGAGGCGCGGGCCAGGGGCTATCAGCCGGGCCGCTTCAGCTTTAACCTGAAAGGGGGACGGTGCGAGGCTTGCGAGGGCGAGGGGGTGATCAAGATCGCCATGCATTTTTTGCCCGATATCTATGTTACCTGCGAGGCTTGCGGCGGCAAGCGCTACAATCAAGATACCCTGGACATTGCTTATCGGGGCAAGAATATAGCCGAGATCCTGGCCATGAACGTGGAGCAGGCCCTGGACTTTTTCGGCAAGGTCCCGCAGATCAAGGGTAAGCTGCAAACCTTGCTGGAGGTGGGGTTGTCGTATCTTGCCCTGGGCCAATCCTCGGTGACCTTGTCTGGCGGCGAGGCCCAACGGATAAAGTTGGCCAAGGAGCTGAGCAAGAGAAGCACCGGCAAAACTCTGTACATCATGGATGAGCCGACAACTGGCCTGCATCCGGCGGACATCCAGCATCTCCTCCATGTGCTGAATCGACTGGTGGAAAGCGGTAACACCGTGGTCATTATTGAACACAATCTCGATGTGATAAAAACCGCCGATCATCTCATCGACCTAGGCCCGGAGGGTGGGGATCAGGGTGGTGCTATTGTCGCCCGGGGGACCCCGGAGGAGGTGGCCCGTGTGGAGGAGTCGTACACCGGGCAATTTCTCAAGAAGATGCTGGAAGGGCAGGGTTAGGCTACGGCGTGAGCTACCAGAATCGCGGCTGCCGGATGTAGTCCCGGGTGATTCGGCGAAAGCCGTTGTTAGGAGTGGTGGTCATTTTGTCCGCTCAAAACGACACAAGGAGTCGTAAAGAAACAACCAAAATTGGCAAGTTATCTTGTGATGGCGCCTAAATTGTAAAAGACCCGTTGAAGTTTCGGGATATTTCATTATAAAGAATGGAGTGCGGTTCTTACAGCAGGCGGAAACGTGGCGTGTGCCATACAGAAACTCAGACTTAGACAAGGAATTGCGAATCATGGCGGAAGAAAAAAAAGAGGACGCTCAGGCACCGCAACCCCCTATTTTTCGGTTGCAGAAGATGTATCTCAAGGATTTATCTTTTGAAAATCCCGAGGCCCCGGATGTTTTTCTGGCGAAAGGCGAACCCAAGGTTGATGTGAACCTGGGCTTGAAGCACCGCAAGCTGGAGACGGAAGACCATTATGAAGTCACCCTGGCCATTACCGCCAAAGTGACCAACAGCCAAAGCGAGAAAACGCTTTTTATCATTGAGGTCGAGCACGCCGGGGTGTTTTTGCTGAAAAATATCCCGGAAGAGCACATGGCCCCGGTATTGTCGGTGGAATGCGCGGCTCTGCTTTTTCCCTTTACCCGGCAGATAATCAGTCAGGTTTCGGTGGATGGCGGGTTTATTCCCTTTCTCATGGAGCCCATCAATTTTCATGCCCTGTATGAGAATTCAAAGAAGCAGAAGATGGGGGAGGAGCAAGCGCAGTAAGAAAATGTAGCAACAGAATGTCACAAAAAAACCCGGCAAGCTGCCGGGTTTTTTTGTTTTAGGGTCATGACTAGAACAGCACTTTTAAAAATGTGCTAACATCTAGTCATGACAATGAAAAACAGGTACGCAATTCAAAAATTTCAGAGCCTAAATTTAGGCAACTTGTAAGGCTTTTTGCACTCAATCTTGAAGCCACCCAGATCGTCGAATTGACCGGCCTCAATCGCAATACCGTTAATCGTTTTCTCCGCGCTATTCGAGAACGATTGGCTACGTTCTGCGAGCAGCAATCCCCTTTAGCCGGGGAGATCGAGGTTGACGAATCTTTTTTCGGTCCTCGGCGCGTAATTAGATTCAATTACCGTGGCTAGAATTAGTATCGGGTGATCCTCAAAATCATCCGATACATAAAAAATCCTCTGTTCTAGTCATGACCCTTTATTATCAAAGCCAAGGCTCTAGATGAGTTTAGGTTGCAGAAGTATAACAAGCTCCCTTTTTTGTTTTAATTTTGTCGAATGAGAAAAAAGTCGGCTAAGTCCAGGAATGTCCCCCAGTAGGGGAACCTTGTTGACATCATCAGTTTCGACATCGTCTATTAGGCCTCCGATCATCAATAGTTCGCCACTCTTGACACGGACAACGGTGTTCATTTCCCTGAGCTGAATTTTTGGTACACCAACCTTACCAAGACCAATCGTCTCATAAGGGATTGTATCTCCAGCAAGCTTTGAGGTGATTGGGGTTAAGGAAAGAACGATCTCGTCGTTTTCCATGATGCTTGCGATTACAGACATTCCAATTCCAGACATCAGGGTCGCGGTCTTAACACTGTAGGTGACGGCACCGGTCTGAGCATCCACTCTCGATTCAATGGTATCAATATATTTTTGAGTGTCGCCAACAGAGATAAGCGCTGGCTGACCATTGAGCACACTGATCTTCGGGTTGGAGAGGATGTTGGTTTTCCCTTGTGTCTCAAGAGCGCTGATAAGAACGGCAAAAGGGCTGCCTGTCAAGGCAAGATTGCTGACAACCCGACCTGGCTTACTATTCGTGCTACTCGTAATTGTATCGGTTTTAGTATTCGTGAGGGTTGATGCCAAGACACCATTGGTTAATGTGTTTTTTAAATCAGACCCGGTTGAACTGATTATGGTTTGTGGCAATGCTTTCTGTGCGTAAATTATACCGTTTGGTCCGAACATTTCCAGATTGACAGAGGTGCTAAGGAGTGCGGACCAGTCAATACCCTTTCTTTCGGAGTCATTGATGACTACCTCGACGATCTTGGCTTCAATGGCGACCTGGCGGTAGAGTTCTTTCTTTAGGATATCAATGTATCGGCCGATCTTGTCCAGCATTGGCCGTGAAGCAGAGACCGAAATTAAGCCAAGGTGCTTATCGATGGTGTAGTACCCGAGGCCGGTCTTGAAATCGCGGATGCTGCTTGTTGATGTCTGTTCATTTAATTCCACGGTTCTATCGTTATCATCATGTTTCCGTTTTAACTCCCCAGCTTGTTTCGTAGACCACTCTGATTGTTTTTGTAGGTCGCTTTTTTCTTCTTTCTTTTCTATTTTTTGCTCTTTGGTAATTTCAAGAATTCGGTCGAGATTCTCTTCGATGTTCTTCCAAAAGTTGAAATCATTTTTGTCGCTGGTTATTTGCAGTTTCCCTGACATGCCACCGTTGTTCGTCCCGATGGAAGACGAGCCCAACAAATCACCGCCGACACTGGTGGCATAGTTAGAGCTTACATTTGGTAAAGGTAGGTAGAAGGTTTTGGTCTCCCTATTTTTGATCGCAATGGTGTTTCCCTGAGTCTCATAAAAATAGCTTGCTTGCTGAAGAATATTGTCGATGGATTTAAAAAAATCATCCCCTGCGCGGATATCAACATCCACAGAAATAAACTGGTTTACATCATTTGCCCAACTCACATTCATGCCTTTCAATGCCACTAGCGTTTTCATGATATCCCGCAAAAGCACGGGGCCAGATGCAGTAGAAAAGTCTCTGCCTACCGGAACAGAAGGCATCGTGCCCGCATCGACGAGTAAATGCTTGTTGTCAGTATCCTTGAGCATGTAGGCTGGCTTTTGGAAGCGGACCGGTAGCTGATTTGGTTTAACAAAGGTATCTTTTTCCTGTGAGGTCGCAGGTGCAACAGGATTTAGTTTCGTCTGGGGATCTTGCTGTGGAGTCGCTACAGGCGCGCATCCCGACGCAAGGAGGCAGATCGCAGAAAGTGTAAGCACATGTAGGATGCTTTTTCTTTTTGTTTTCATGGCTACTGTTGTGTCCTTAATCTGAGAGTGTTCAGTGAGAACCGGGTATGGCCCGGTAATCGCCTAATTAGCCGCGGCCAGCCGGCCCTGTATAAAGCGTTGTAATTCTTCTGGGACCGTGTATCCAGAGAGTAGCACCGCATTGTATGTTGCAAGGGCTTGTGTTGTTTCCCCGAGTGAATCGAGGATGCGCGCTCTTGATACCAAAGTGTCTAACGTATCACCGTACAGCTCGTTGTGTTTATCAAGGAGAGTCAGTGCCCCTCTGTAGCTTCGTTGTTCTTCGGCAAAAGCCGCGTAGCTGGTCAGCGCTTCGCTGGCTGGTCGTGGAGCACGAATGGCCAGGTCAAAATATGTTTTGGCCGCTTCAGTTTTTTTCATGTTGGCGGAACCGATGGCAGCTTGTAGTGCAGCCCCAGTATTGGCAGGCTCAAGGGTCAATGCAGCCTTGGCATAATGCACGGCCTTGGCATTCATGCCAAGTTGGACAAGACACAAGGAGGAGATGTGGTTAGCTAATTGGATATTGTCTGGCCAAGAGTTGAAAGCGGCTTCATATAAGGAGAGGGCCTGGGCGTGGTGACCTGATTTTTCGGCAAGCTCTCCTTGTTGGATGAGCTTTTTTGCCTCAAGAATTTCTTTATGTTCTTTTAACTGTATGGTTGCCGCAGCGAGGTCTGGTTGGTCTTTATTTTTCGTGGTATCAGTATGATCAAGGGCTACTTTGGGGAATTGGAAATTTTTGTCCTTGGGGAAAATTACAATGGTGTTAAAGCGTCCTTCCTTTTGTAGGCCTTTGAGGTTGAGAATAATATCCAGAGCGAAATCCCAGGGAATATCATTGAGGGCAAGGGTGAGTGTCCCATTAACCGTTTCGTCCACAACAATATTTTGACCGCTTATTTCACCGAAAAGCCTGAACACATTATGGAGATCAATTTTAAAAAAATCTACGGTGATTTTTTGTTTTTCATACCCAGATAAATTAAAGGATTCGGCTTTTGTGTTTGTAGTTCCTAGAGTTTTTTTGGCAGAAGTGGTGGCGGTTGTTGGTGTTTGGGTTGCTCCGCGGACTAGCTGAGTGGGCACGGTTTTCGATTCATATTTTGTTGTTGAAAGAATGGGCACGATTAATTCGGGAGTCGTTATCGCTGGCATAGATGCTACCGGTGTGACAAAAACCGGAGGGGTTGCCGCGACATCGGAAAATACACCGGAAGCAGTCTGGGGAGAAAGAGCTTTTGTTTTGTTTTGTTGGGAGGTTGTTTTTTTTGTGAGACTCTGCTTGGGGCGACTTGCCACGATGGGTGTGGAAAGAGATGCCGCAGGCTCCGCAATTTTTACCAGCAAGCCATCGGGCATGTTTTCAACTTCATAGGTGAACAGCTCATTAAGGCCAGAATCAAAAACGATGCGTACCGCTGAGTTGCGTTGAGCCGCTCGAATTTTACCTAAGGCAGTCCCGACTGTATGCTGCAGCATCTTGCCTGGAAGCGCAACATTTTCAATGTCAATATACATTCTTGCCGGGCGGCCATCGCTTTTAACGAGATGGGCCTTGTGGAAAGCCGTGATAGGTCCGTCCGTTTTGATAAAAATATGGGTTTCGGCAGGGTTGGTCGTGTCAATCTCAATGTCCTGGAGCAGTGAAGCCGGATGAGTAGACGGGCTGGCAATGGTTGCGGGTTGTTGTTCCCCATCGGTAATCGTCTGCGCGAGGGGGAGGGGCATGGTCTTTGCAAAGCTGACGACAATATTGCCCCCTTTTCTTTCGATGGTATAGGCCGGATCGCCGGAAAGGTAGATCTCCAGCCGGGCGATGGCCGGCTCCTGATCGGTCAGGGCGATATTTTTAATGTCTTGCACTGGCCCCTGTGGCAGATTGAGGGGTATCACCGTGGAGTCAAGGAGTCTGGCATCGGCGATGTCCAGCACGATCCGCAGGGGATCGAAAAGCTCGTACATCGTGTAGGTGGGTGGTGTGCGTCCCTGGACAACCAGCTGCAAGCCATCGGCTGTTTGGTCAAGGGTAATGCCTGATATTGTGTAGGCCGTTTTTGCCTGGGTGGTTGCCTTTTGGGCAAAAACTGTCCCGGTTAAAAGAAAACAGAATATCATCAGCCCGGCAGAGATACATTTCAGGCGGGTAATAAGGGGTGTCATTATTTTTCTCCCTCTTTGCTTAAGATCATCTCAATTTTGCGGGATGTGCGTTCACCGGTCACACTTTTAAGTGATTGCTCGATGATTACCTTGTCTTGGGCTATTTGTATAACTTCACCTTTTTCCCCAACTTTTGTGCCCTTGCGGAGCACATAACCAACGCCGGAGGAATCTTGCACCATGGCCAGTAATCCGCGCTTGCCGGAAACGATGGCGACCAAGGTCAACTGGGCTGGTTCAAATTTTTGTGTTCCCGTCAATTCGGCCTTGGCCTTAGCTTCGGCTTTCATGATTTCCTGGGTGAGAAAAGGAAAAAATGGGTCTGGTCTTTCGCGGTTATAGACAAAAGGCGGTGGTTGCCCGCTTGCAAGGACTGCTTCCAACGCCTGGGCCGGATTGGCGGTGTTGGAAATAGTCTCGGGCTGGGCAGAAGCAGTGTCTAATGCGCCCAAACAGCAAAAGCTGGCTACAATGGCGATCGTGAGGGAAATATTTTTTGCGTACACGCTGTTTATCATGATGAGTGGTTCTCGCCCGAGGCAACAGTTAATACTTTGGAACCTTTAATTTCGTGGTGCTCACCTGTTACTTCTTCCCCTTTTTTGCGTTGGTCGCAATTTCAGCGGGGTCGAGAAAACGATAGGTGACAAGTTGAAATGTTGAATTCAGGATCATTTCTCCTCCTATCTGCTTGGGGGAGTCCATCTTGATGTTGTTCACGGAGACAACCCGGGGAAGCTTGCTGATCTTGTCAAGAAAGAGGCCCACATTATGGTATGAGCCCTGCACTCCGATATCAACTGGAATTTCCGCATAAAATTGCTGCGGTTTTTCGGCAAGCGGTTTAAAGGAAAGAACATCCAGACCCGAAGCGGTTGCCTGTCCGGAAATGGTGGATAGGAGTGAGGGGATTTCTTTTTCATCGGGTAGCAACAGGGAGGCCTCGGCAAACTGTCGTTGTACTTCCGCCATTTCCGCCTTGTGTTTTTCAAGGTCGGCGGCGATTTTCTCTACTTTTCTGATTTCCGCCTCGATTCCGGCTTTTTGTGTTTCAAGGTTTTTTATTTCGCTGGTTTTTGGGGAGTAGGCAAGAAAAAAGAAGGCTACGCACGGCAGGATGCAGGCCGCGACCGCGATCAGCATTTTTTGCTTCGCGTCGAGCCGGCTTACCTTGCTGTCGAGAAACTTCTCAAGGCCCGCCTGGATTTTTTGTATGTCAAGCGCCATTGCTTCTCCCGCCAAAGATGTTAACTATTCGGTACGACAACATTTATTGTAAGAGAAAAAGATTTCAGCTTCTGCTTGGCAACATCCGTCTGTGCAGAACTGGTCAATTCCGTTTTTTCAAAATACTCAGAGGCTTCTAGCTGTTGCATGTATTGGGCAATGGTTTCGTTATCCAGGGCTGTGCCCTGTAGCTGTAGGCGCCCGGCGGACTGTTGCAGGGAAGTGAGCCACATACGGCTGGTCGGGGTGCGTGACGCCACCTCATCGAGGACGCGCACCGTAACCTGGGCGCTGGCCTGGAGTTTTTTTATGGAGTCCAGCTTTTTCTCCACCATCTCCTTCTCTTTTTTTAGCGTATCAATCTGTTTCAGGATGGGTTGGTACGACTGCTTTTTTTGCTCAAGTGCAACAAGCTCATCTTGGAGGCGGGTAATCTTTCCTGCCAAGGCAAACCAGCCCACAACAAGGACGAGCAACACCAGAACAAAGGCGGCGGAAAACCCCAAAAGTTCGGTTTTCAGGCGCGCGCTTTTTTTCAGCTGCCTGATCGGCAGGAGGTTGATGCGGATCATGGCGGTTAGACCTCCACCGGCCTTGTTGCCAGGCCAGCAGCAAGGGTCATTTCAGGAGCAATGCTTTTCAGATAGGAGGGATCAATGGTTCTGCTATCCACCGATGCTTGCTTGAAGGGGTTGAAGATTTCCACAGGGATATCGGTCTCTTTCTCAAAGAATTCGGTAAGCCCCTGTATTTTTGCGCCGCCACCGCTCAGGATGATCTTTGAAATCGTTTCGTCCGGGTGATTGGAATAATAAAAATCAATGGCCCGTTTTACCTCTGTTACCCACTGGCTACAGGTATTCGCAAAAAGGCCTTCAAGCTCCTCCCGCTTTTCTTTGGAAACAATGTCTCCCGTTTTCAGGGCCTCCGCCTCTTCAAAGCTGACCCCAAAAAGATGTTCTATCTGCTCGGTCAACTGTCGGCTACCAAGGACAACGTCTCTGGCCAGAATAGAAGAACCATGGGAGATGATATTAATGTTCATTTTTGAGGCACCAATATCCACCAGGGCGACATTGTCTGCCATGCTAAAATTTGCCTCAAAGGCGTTTTCTAGGGCAAAGGCATCCACGTCAACAACAACCGGCTGGAGGCCTGCCGCCCGCAACATGTTGAGATATCCGTCCACGACATCTCGTTTGGCGGCAACCAGCATGACATCCGTGCGGTCTTCGGTGGTGGTATTGGTTTTCAGATCCTGGAAATCCAGATAAACGTCTTCAATATCGAAGGGGATATACTGCTCCGCCTCTGATTCGATGTGCTTTTCCAGCTCCTCTTCGGTCATTACGGCCAGATTTATTTTTTTGACGATGACGGAGTATCCCGAAATGGAGATGGCGACCTTTTTGTTCTTGATTTTCAGATTGTTGACCAGAGAGGTGATGACCTTGCCCACGGCCGCAGGGTCCTGCAAGGCGCCGTCCTCAAGAGAATCTGGGGGGAGCAGAGCGCTACCTAGGGCCACAAGCTCATAGCCGTTGCCCTTTTCCGCCATCTCACAGATCTTCACGGCATGGGAGCCAATATCAAGGCCGATGGAAAGGGTTTGCCTTTTGAGAAAAGGGAGATGCAAGGATGGCAATTGTAATTTTTTGAAAGCGGATTTGCCCATGAGCTCCCCGTGACCAATATTTTCTGGCGGTATGCATCCGTAGGCCGACTATCGGCTACCGCGCGGAATACTTTCTAACTGCGCTTGGTGATTATAATTTCAGCTATTTAATTGCATTAGAGACACAAAAGAAACATGGTGTCAAGAATAAAGTAAGCGATAGATTGTGGATTTTTCTCATAAAAATTAGGTAATTGAGGTGATGGGCAGGGTAATGGGTGCCATAAAAAACTTAAAAATACCAATATGTTGTGTTTTTTATAAATGGTTGCGACTACATGTCGATCGTACTTCTGGAAATAATTCAAGATTATTATGGGATGCGATTCAGAGAATTTCTGACCAGCCGCATTCAGCCCCTTGTATTTATTTCGGTCTTCGCTTATTTTGTGGCAACCTTTCTGGGTGATGGGCCTGTCGTTGGGCGGCTCTTGTTTCCCTGGATGAACAGATTGTGAGACGAGGATTAAGCGTGTTGAAGAAAACTTCTGGCATGGAAAAATCTGTTGTGCGCGAATATACCGAGGCAATTGTTATTGCCTTGCTGCTTGCCTTTTTCATCAGAACCTTTGTGGTGCAGGCTTTTAAAATCCCCTCCGGGTCCATGATCCCCACCTTGCTGGTTGGCGACCATATCCTGGTCAATAAATTTGGCTATGGTGTGAAAAACCCGTTGAGCGGGGCGACCTGGATCGCCGTGGGAGATCCGCAGCGGCATGATGTCATTGTTTTCAAGTACCCGCAAAACCCTTCCCAGGATTTTATCAAGCGGGTTGTGGGGGTTGCCGGGGATCGGGTTGAAGTCGTGCGCAAAAAGGTGTTTGTCAATGGCGAACCTTTTGTTGAACCCAACGCCGTGAATCTGGACGCAGACGTTCTTCCTTCTCCCAGAGACAATATGGCGCCGGTAACCGTACCGCCCGGGTCCGTCTTTGTCATGGGAGATAACCGAGACAACAGCCATGACAGCCGATTTTGGGGCTTTGTTGATCTCAAAGCCATCCGAGGCAAGGCCTTTATGTTGTACTGGTCATGGGACAGTGCAGATTTTACGGTACGCTGGAGCCGGCTTGGAAAAATAATTCCTTAAGCCGTTGTTCGAAAATAACCGTATCATTGAAATGCCGTGAGCGGCATAAGGAGCCGTAACGAAATGGTCAGAAACGAATAGTTATTTCGTAACGGCTCCTAAAAAAGTTCTGGACCAAAGGCGACCGTTTTTTCTATTCTGAGTTGATGCGGCGGCAATTTTCATAATTTTCACGGAAAGAATCGTATGACTTCCGAGTACCGATTCACCCATAAACATGTCCTTGGGCTTGCCGATTTCTCCGTGGAAGATATTCAGGCCGTTTTGCAGACCGCAGAATCGTTTAAGGAAATTTCTTCCCGTTCCATAAAAAAAGTCCCCACCCTCCGCGGCAAAACCATTATCAATTTTTTCTTTGAGCCAAGCACCCGGACCCGTCTTTCCTTTGAGGTTGCCGCAAAGCGCATGAGCGCGGACACCTTCAACATCTCCAACTCTGGCAGCAGTACGGTAAAAGGGGAAACCCTCATCGACACGGCACGCAATCTCGCCGCCATGAATCCGGACTGCATCATCCTCCGGCATCCTCGTTCAGGCTCGGCCCGTTTGCTGGCCGAACACATCGACGCCTCCGTGATCAATGCCGGGGACGGAACTCACGAGCATCCCAGCCAGGGTCTTCTCGACCTGATGACGGTCCGGGAGGCCAAGGGCGGGATCGCGGGGCTCAAGATCGCCATTATTGGCGATATCGCCCACAGCCGGGTGGCGCACTCCAATATTATCGGGTTTTCCAAGATGGGGGCGTTTGTCACCGTAAGCGGCCCGGCGACCCTGATCCCTCCCGGCATCGAGGAGTTGGGTGCCAGGGTTAGCCGGAGCGTGATGGAGGCGGTTGACGGGGCCGATGTGATCATGGCCCTACGGATTCAGAAAGAACGGCAGCAGGACCCTTTGTTTCCGTCTCTGCGGGAATATGCGAAATTTTTTGGCGTCTCCCAAAATGTGGCGGATGCAGCTTCGCCCGAGGCGGTCATCATGCACCCCGGTCCGATAAATCGGGGGGTTGAGCTTGATCCCAAGCTTGCCGATGGCAGCCGGTCGGTGATTCTGGAGCAGGTCACCAACGGGGTGGCGGTGCGGATGGCTTTGCTGTATCTGATAATGGGAGGCGATTAGCATGCCCGGACTTATTTTGTTAAAGAATGGGCGTGTGATTGATCCGGTGAACGGGATTGATCAGATCCAAGATGTGTTGATTGTCGATGGCAAAATAAGCGCGGTGGTCCAACCAGGGACTCTCCCCGAGCAGGTAGGTCTTGTTTATGATCTGGCGGGGAAATGGGTGGTGCCGGGGCTGATCGACATGCATGTGCATCTGCGTGAACCAGGCCAGGAATATAAGGAAACCATCGCCACCGGGACCCGGGCCGCTGCGGCTGGTGGCTTCACCGCCGTCGCCTCCATGCCGAACACCAAACCGATCAATGATAATCAAACCGTGACAGTATTTATTCTGGCAAAGGCGGCGGAAGCCGGTTTCGCCAGGGTCTACCCGGTGGGCGCCATCAGTAGCGGGAGCAATGGGGAGCAACTTGCCGAGTTTGGCGAACTGCGTCAGGCCGGGGCGGTTGCCGTAACCGACGATGGTCTGCCGGTGGGCAACAGTCAGCTCATGCGGCGGGCCCTCGAGTATGCGGGTAACCACGATTTGCTGGTTATTTCCCATGCCGAGGAGATGACGCTCAGTCACGGCGGCGCGATGAATGATGGCGCGCTGGCCACCCGCCTCGGTCTGCGGGGCATTCCCCATGTGGCCGAAGAGATCATGGTGTATCGCGATCTGGCCCTGGCTGAATTTACCGGTCGGCCCATCCATATTGCTCATGTCAGCACGCGGGAATCGTTGTCTTTGCTCCGGCGGGCCAAGGAAAAAGGTGTGGCCGTTACCGCGGAAACAGCGCCGCATTATTTCACCCTCACCGAGAAAGCGGTGGATGGCTACAATACCCTGGCGAAAATGAATCCCCCCCTGCGGACCGAGGCGGATGTGGCTGCGATCCGGGAAGCCCTGCGGGACGGAACCCTTGACGCCATTGCCACGGATCATGCGCCGCATGGCGAGCTTGATAAGGATATGGAGTTTGATCTGGCAGCCAACGGCATCATCGGCCTGGAAACCGCGGTGCCGTTAACCTTGCGGCTAGTGCGGGAAAATCAGCTTGATGCCCGGCGGATGGTGGAGCTGCTTTCGGTGAATCCGGCAAGGATTCTCGGGGTGCCCGGTGGGACGCTTTCTGTGGGCGCCCCGGCGGATATCACGGTGATTGATCCGGAGAAGAAGTTTGTTTTTACCGAGGAGAGCATTCAGTCCAAGAGCAAGAATTCTCCGTTTCTTGGTTGGGAATTGCAGGGCAAGGCCGTGTTGACCATCCTGGCCGGCAGGATAACTTGGGGTCAGGATACCTTCAGCTCTTGATGTCCAGCAGGCTTCCAAGCATTTCATCCTGAACCTGTACGGTTTTCAGGTTTGCCTGAAAAAAGCGGCGGCTTAACATCATGCTGGGCAGCTCTTCGCTCAGCTCCACGTTTGATTTTTCAACCAGGGCGTCTCCCGCGGATGTTTGTTCATACACCATCGGCCCGGGCGTCTGAATCTGCTGCACCACCGCCTCAATGCCGAGTGGGTCCTGTTCGTGCAGGGTAACCCGCGTTTTTTTGTAGCCATCCGTATTGATGTTGGCCACATTGTTGGCGTTTGATTCAATCTTTTTCTGGATGGCGGTCAGACCGGAAAGTGCGGAATGGATGCCGGAAATCATGGACTTACCTCCTGAAGTCTTTACATAACGTATTCTGCATTATATGTACTTATCGGTTTTTTTGGCAAGCAGCTTTATTTTTGTGGGTGGCAATGGGGCAGGTTTGCAGGTATATCTAACAGGAATGCGGCAGCTGCGCTCCTTGCACCGCTTTGTTGCTGCCGTTTCCAATTAGAAGGTCTAGGTTTCGTTACAACGGCTTTCTGTACGACGAGGGTTGTTATGCCTTTTTATACCGCCCAGGATGTGGCTCGATTTTTTCTTAATCCGCTTTTTCCGGTTTTTTTTATCGGGCTAGTTCTGTTGCTTAAGAAGCAACGGACCCGCCTCGGCCTGTTGTTTCTTCTCGCGTATCTCTATGCGGTCAGCATTCCTTATACTTCGCAGATTGTCATGGCCAGATGGGCGGTGGCGGATACGGTAGACCGGCATAGCAGGTATGACGCTGCCGTAGTGCTGGGCGGGATGGTTGATTATAAATGGTATGTGCGTCATGCGGCGGAGAATGAAGAAGAGATCTTCAAATATGTCTCCGATTACCAGCAGCTGGGACAGAGTTCTGCGCGGATTCTTATGGGGGCTGCGGCAATAAAAAGCGGGCTGGCCGATACCTTGCTTCTCAGCGATGTGAGTATTCGGGGCGTGAACGAGACCAAAATCCTCCTGGGCCTCCTGGAAAGACAGGGAATTGATAGCGGCAAAATAGCGGTCCACGGCAAGGTACGCAATACCCTGGCCGAGGCAAAAAGCGTTAAGGCATACTGCGAGAGCAAGGGAATCAAGCGGATTTTGCTTATTACCTCGGCAAACCATATGCGGAGGGCGGCTGCGCTCTTCCGGAAGCAGGATCTGAATCCGGACCTGTTGTCTGTTTCCAGGGACAATACACCCATAACCAGGGAAAGTTTTATCCCTTCTGGAGATGGCCTGGAGGAGACCTACGGGATGCTTTATGAGATTGTCGGCTACACCGCCTATTGGATTCAGGGCACGTTGTAACCTTCCCCTTATTCTTCCTCGCTGATCTTTTTTGTATACCCGCATTCCTTGTTCGGACAATGCAACTGTAGTCCGCTTTTTTTCGTCTCCCGCTCAAGAAGATAGGTCGATCCGCATTGTGGACACGGCTCACTGACCGGCTTGTCCCACAGGGCAAAGGTGCACTTGGGGTAGCGGTTGCAGCTGTAAAAGACCTTGCCACGCTTGGATATCTTCTGGATGAGTTCTCCGGTGCATCCCTCTTCCGGGCAGGGAACCCCGGTGGTGGTGGCGCGGATGTTTTTACAGGCCGGATAGCCGGAGCAAGCCAAAAATTTGCCATAGCGCCCATTTTTAAAAACCATGGGCTTGCCGCATTTTTCACACAGTTCGCCTGATTCGGCGGGCTGTTCCCTCTCAACGGGCACGATCTTGCCCTCATCGTTTCTGGTGAAATCCTGGGTGTGTTTGCACTCCGGATACTTTTCGCAGGCCAAAAAGTCGCCGTTTTTCCCCCATTTGATCACCATTGTTCCTGCGCAAAGCGGGCAGGGAAGTTCGGTGGGGATGGCCATTTTCTTGACCGACTTCATCTCCTCCTTGGCCGCGTCTAGGGTCTTGCTGAACGGACCGTAAAAATCTCGGAGAACCTTCAGCCACTGGGTGTTGCCAGCCTCGACCTCGTCAAGTTTTTCCTCCATGGAGGCGGTGAATTCTATGTCTAAAATATCCGGGAAATGGGCGACAAGCAGTTCGTTGACCAGCTTGCCCAGGTCGGTGGGCATGAATTTGCGCTGGGCCAGGAGCGCGTATTCCTTTTCCTGGATGGTGGAAAGGATGGCGGCATAGGTGGAGGGGCGGCCCACCCCGTTTTCTTCCAGGGCCTTTACTAGAGTCGCCTCAGTGTACCGGGGCGGTGGCTGGGTGAAATGCTGTTTTGGCTCGATGCTCAGGAGGGAAATGGTGTCGCCTTTTTTCAGGTCCGGCAGGGTGGCATTGTCGCCTTCCGCGCCATCCGAGGCACCTTCATCCACCGCTTCCTCGTACAGGGCCATGAAGCCCTGAAAACGCATGATGGAGCCTACGGTCTTGAAGAAAAAGTCTTTGGCCGCCACCAGGGTGATCGTGGTCTGATCATACTCGGCCGGGGCCATCTGGCAGGCGAGAAAGCGTTTCCAAATTAGAGAATAGAGGGCCAGCATGTCTTTTTCCAGAAAGGGTGCGAGCCTTTCCGGGGTGTTGCGCACATCGGTGGGGCGGATGGCTTCGTGGGCGTCCTGGGCGGATTTGCTGGTTTTGAAGATATTCGGCTTTGCCGGGAGGAATTGTTCCCCGAAGGCCTCGGTGATATATCCACGGGCCTCTTCTACGGCCTCATTGCTGATCCGGGTGGAGTCGGTTCGCATATAGGTGATCAGGCCTGTGGGACCATCGGCGCCCAATTCAATACCCTCATAAAGCTTCTGGGCCAGGGTCATGGTTTTTTTCGCGGAAAAGCGGAGCTTGCGGTTGGCGTCCATTTGCATGGTGCTGGTGATAAACGGCGGGCTGGGGTTGCGCTTCTTCTTTTTCTTTTCCAGGCTCTCCACCAGAAAAGAAGCGTTCCGCACCGCAGCGACAATGGCTTGGGCCTCGGCATCGGTGCCGATCTTGTTTTTCTTGAGGTCGATTTTTTTGCCGTATGCCTGATCGAGCTGGGCGACAAAGGGCGGCGGAGTTTTTCCTTCCAGGGTGGTGTGGATGGACCAGTACTCTTCTGAAACAAAGGCCTCGATGGCCTGCTCACGCTCGCAAACCATGCGAACCGCCACGGATTGCACCCGCCCTGCGCTTAAGCCGCGGCGGACCTTGTCCCAGAGCAGGGGAGAGATCTGATAGCCCACCAGCCGGTCCAGGATGCGGCGGGTCTGCTGGGCTTCGAAACGCTGCTGGTTGACCTCGCTTGCCTGCTCGATGGCCGCGAGGATGGCCTTTTTGGTGAGCTCATGGAAGAGAACCCGCTGGATGGGCTTGCGGGTGGATTGTAAAAATTCGGCGATATGGTGGGCAATGGCCTCCCCCTCGCGGTCAGGATCTGGGGCCAGGTAGATCTTGTCCGCTTTCTCGGCGGCGCTTTTCAGGTCGCTGATGATTTTGCCCTTGCCCCGGATGGTGACGTATTGGGGGGCAAAATCATTGGCAATATCAACGCCCAGGGTTTTCACCGGCAGATCGATGATATGACCAACCGAAGCCTTGACGGTAAAGTTTTTGCCGAGATATTTCTGCAAGGTCCGGGCTTTGGCCGGAGACTCAACAATGATGAGCGATTGTGACATGGTGTCCTGGCGATCTGTTTTTGTTAAGCTGGCGCAGCTACGACTCTTTAACTCTAGGGGCCTTATACACTGGACGAATGTGGTTCTGCAAGCCTTTGGTACTGATTGCCCGGTAAAGAGGCCACCAGGCCCCGCAGTTCCAGGTGAAGGAGGATCTCACTTATCCTGTGGGCCGGCAGTTGTGCCGCCAGGATAATCTCCTCGATATTTCTTGGGTAGACCTCCAACAGGGAGAAGACCTTCTCCTCTTCCGGGGGCAGCGAAGGTGCCTGCGGCCTTGTTGCTTGAGGGGAAGCAAGGGTGGTCAGGGCCAGCTCCTCAAGGATATCGGCGGCGCTGTGCACGAGCTTTGCGCCTTCCTGGATCAGGCGGTGGCAGCCTTCACTTTTCGGGGAATCGATCCTGCCGGGGATGGCAAAAACATCCCGGCCCTGTTCCAGTGCCTGGTGCGCGGTGATTAGGGTGCCGGAACGGTGGGCGGCTTCGACAACCACGACGCCCAAAGACAGGCCGCTGATAATCCGATTTCGGGCAGGAAAACGAAAAGCTTCCGGCTGGGTCCCCAATGGGCTTTCGCTGATGATCGCGCCGTGGGCGATTATTTGCTCATGGGTCTTTTTGTTTTGGCTGGGATAGATAATATCCAGGCCGCAGCCCATGACTGCGATGGTTTTGCCGCCTGCCGCCAGCGCCCCCCGGTGGGCGGCGGTATCTATCCCCAGGGCAAGGCCGCTGGTGATGACCAAATCGTGGCGGGATAGTTCCGTGGCCAGCCTTTCCGCCACTTGCAACCCGTACGAGGAGGCCGCTCGTGCCCCGACCATGGCGATGCCCGGAGCACTGAGGAGTTGCGGGGAGCCCAAGACATAGAGAATCACCGGCGGGTCGCTTATCTCCTTGAGCAGGGGGGGAAAGAGCGGATCGTCCCAGCAAAGCAGGGTGATGCCGGCGTTTTCCGCCCGGCGAAGCTCCTGGTCTGCCGCAGCCTCGGCAATCGGTCGCTGATCGCACAGGGAGGCGAGGCTGTCTTTGCGTAAAAATGGACATTCCTCAAGGGCCTTGCGGTTCGCCGCGAGAATTTGGCGGGCGGAGCCGAACCGCTCGACAAGTTTTTTGAGGGTGGCGGGGCCAAGCCCTGGGGTAAAGGCAAGGGAAAGCCACTGGTGTCTGATGTCCATATCAGCGAGGCCGCAAGGAAGGGAAGGGGTGAAGGGCATGGATAGCTGGTTTTCCGGGTAAAGCTACCGTCAGGCACAGGCGCCGAAGAACAGAACCTCAAATGGAGGCCCTATTCTTCGGCTGGTAGGCCGATCAATCGTTATAAAAGGCAAAGAGCAGATTGCGCCGGGTGGGGTGCTTGAGTTTTTTCAGCGCCTTGGCTTCGATCTGGCGGATCCGCTCCCTGGTAACGGCGAAGTTGTCGCCAACCTCCTCCAGGGTTAGGTCAATCGAGGTATCGATGCCGAAGCGCATGCGCAAGACCAGCTCCTCCCGGGGGGAGAGGGTGCGCAAGACACTGCGGAGATTCTCCCGCAGGCTTTCCATGGCGGTGGCCTCGTCCGGCGACAGGGAGTTCACATCTTCTATGAAATCGGAAAGATAGCTGTCTTCGCTGCTGCCGATGGGGGTATCCAAGGACAAAGGCTCCTTGGCGATTTTCAGGATATTCTTGACCTTGCTCAGGTCGACATCGAGCCGTTCGGCCATTTCCTCGGGGGTGGGTTCCCGGCCGGTTTCCCGCAAGAAATCCTTGGCGCCCTTGAGGAGACGGTTGATGGTGTCGATCATGTGCACCGGGATA
>JAPLJH010000024.1 GCA_026388695.1 Deltaproteobacteria bacterium
AGCTCTGTAAAAAGAGCGCATCCCCGCTGGCCGCCAAAGCGACAGCCGGAAGCATCAGCGACATTGCTGTCAACATTGTTACGATTCGCTTCTGCACCAACCCACCTCCCTTTTAAAAATTGATAACAGAAATCCTGTTTCTTGAGAGTTTATACATGGTTACTTTAAAAAAAGTCAACCCCTCATCTGCTTTTTTTTATTGTCGACCTGCCGCCAATCCTTTATTGCTCTAGGGCCGACGCTTTTTGCTGCCAGATCAGCAGATTCTGGGTAGCTGTTCACCCACCGGCATGTCGACAATCCGGTGCGCCCCTAAGGCGGTACGCATGGCCACCAGCCCTGGGTTGTCCGCGACAACCTCACCGATGATCACGGCCTCCCGGCCCAGAGGATGGCTGCGCATGGCGGCCAGCACCCTGTCAGCAGCCTCCGCCGGAACAACGGCCACCAGCTTGCCCTCGTTGGCGACATACATCGGGTCGATGCCCAGCACCTCGCAGGCGCCACGCACCTCAGACCGCACCGGAATGGTTGTCTCATCCAGCATGATGCCCACTTGGGAGGCTGCGGCAAACTCGTTGAGCGTGGTGGCAAGCCCACCACGGGTGGGATCGCGCATGGCATGGATGGCCGAGGAGACTTGCAGCATCTGCGCCACCAAACCATTCAAGGCCGCGGTGTCGCTCTGCACCCGGGAGGCAAAGGAAAGCCCCTCTCGACTGGTCAAAATCGCCATGCCATGGTCGGCAATGGTGCCGGAGAGGATAATCTTGTCCCCGATCTTTAGATTGGCCGCAGAAATGTTCACCCCCTCCGGCACCCGGCCCAGCCCGGTGGTGGTGATGAAGAGCTTGTCGCAGCAGCCTCGGTTGACCACCTTGGTGTCCCCGGTCACGATCTGCACCCCGGCTGTTTTCGCCGCCTTTTCCATGGAGAGCAAAACCCGGTGCAGGGTGGCCATGGGAAGCCCCTCTTCGAGGATAAAGGCTGCGGCCAGATAGAGCGGCGTGGCCCCGCTCATGCAGACATCGTTCACGGTCCCGTTGATCGCCAGATCACCGATATCACCGCCTGGGAAGAAGAGCGGATCAACCACAAAGGAGTCGGTGGTCAGGGCCAGACGACCTTGGGGAAAATCAACCACAGCCTGATCCTCGAGCCGGTTCAGGGTTTCATTGCCAAAGCGCGGCAAAAAAAATCGGCTAACAAGCTCAGCGGACAAACGCCCGCCGCTGCCATGCGCCAATTGGATGGTCTCGTAGTCCATGATGGGCAGGGGGCAAGTGAAATCTTCCGGATTCAGATTAGGCATGGAATGTCCTGTGGTATTTGTAGTAAGCAGCGCACGCTCCCTCACCCGAGACCATGGTCGCTCCCAGGGGATGCTCCGGGGTGCATTCCCGAGCAAAGGCCGGACAGCCATCGGGTTTGAGCAGGCCCTGCAACACGCTGCCGCTCTTGCACAGCTCCGATTCCCGTACGGTGATGGTCTCCACGGCAAACTTCCGCTCCGCGTCATAGGCAGCGAGATGATCCCTGATCACCAGACCACTGGCAGGCAAGACCCCGATCCCCCGCCAGGCCCGATCACTCACCGCAAACACCTCGGCCATGATCCGCTGCGCCGCCTTGTTGCCTTCCCGACTCACCGACCGGCCGTACTGGTTTTCCACCACATGGCCCCCAGCCTCAAGCTGACGGAGAACCATGAGCAGCCCGGCAAGGATATCCACAGGCTCGAAGCCGGTAACCACGATGGGCACCCGAAATTCCTTGGCAAGCGGCTCGTATTCCTCCCAACCCATGACCGTGCAGACGTGCCCCGGAGCCAGATAGCTCTGCACCCGATTGCCCGGCGAGGAGAGCAAGGCCCGGATGGCGGGCGGCACCAGAACATGACTGGCCAGCAGGCTGAAGTTCGTCAACCCCTCGCGCCTGGCTTGCAGCAGGGCCATGGCATTGCCCGGCGCGGTGGTTTCAAAACCAACGGCCAGAAAAATCACCTCCCGCTCCGGGTTCTGGCGGGCCAAAGCCACGGCTTCCAACGGCGAATACACCATGCGCACATCAGCCCCGGCGGATTTCGCCATGAACAGGCTGGAAGCGCTCCCCGGCACCCGGAGCATGTCGCCGAAGCTGGTAAAGATCACCTCGGGCCTGGCGGCGATAGCCACCGCCCGGTCAATGGTTTCCACCGGGGTCACGCAGACCGGACAACCCGGCCCATGCACCAGCTCCACCTGGGCGGGCAACAACTGATCAAGCCCGTTTTTCATGATGGCATGGGTATGACCGCCGCAGATCTCCATGACCACCCAGGGCCGGGTTACGGTGTGCCGGATCTCCTCAAGAAGACGTCCGGCCAGGGCCGGATCGCGGTATTCATCGATAAATTTCATGGGGATATAAGAGCCTCTTTATTTCTCCAACGGATTGCCAAAGATATCTGTACCCTGGGCCGCCACGGCCTGAACCAGTTCCTGCCAGGCCGCAAAACTCTGTTGCGCCTCTTCCTCGTCCAGCACCGAGAGGGCGAAGCCGGCATGCACCACGGTGTACTGGCCAACCTTGATCTCCGGCACATACTCAAGACAGATTTTGTTGACCGTGCCGCTGTAATCCACATGCCCCATGAGCAGATCGTTTTCCTTAAATATCTCCACCACCCTGCCGGGAATCGCCAGACACATACCGTCACCTTTTTTTAAACGCCTCGCGGCCGATCACCGCCTGCCCCAAGGAAATGCAGGCATCATTACAGGGCAGCTCTTTATGGAACAAAACCTGAAATCCGGAGCTCCCCAAAGAAGCAGCCATCCCCTCCAGAAGCAACCGGTTCTGAAAAACACCGCCACTCAAGGCCACCGTATTGATATTTTCCCGGCGTCGCGCCTCCTCGGCCACCCGAGTAAAGACCGCAACCAACCCGGCGTGGAACTTACGGCTGATTTCGCTTTGCGCCATACCGGACTGCACGGCGTTGGCCACCGCCCGAATCAATGACCGCACCGAGATTTTTAGCATAGCATTTTCTTCGTAGACTTCGCAGGGAAAACCCTCCTTACCAAGCCTACCGCCGGCCATCTGCATCAGCTCGATGGCGGCCTGGGCCTCGTACTGGATGATCTGCCTGCCCCCGCTCATGGCGGCCACCGCATCAAAGAGCCTGCCGCAGCTGCTGGTCAGAGGGGAATTCACCCCTTTTTCCACCATGGCAAGGATCGGCCCGCACTCATGGCCCATCAGAAAGGGCAGGTCGGGCAGATTGTCGCCGTAGGCAGCATGGAGATAGCTCAAGGCTGTCCGCCAGGGAGCCTGCACCGCGGCATCACCGCCGGGCAGGGGCAAGGCTTCCAGGGAGGAAAATCGTTGATAGCCGCAAGCATCCCCCAGCAGAACTTCGCCGCCCCAGATGGTCTGGTCCGGCCCATACCCCGTCCCATCGAGAATAATACCGATGGCCGGGCCGTCCTGCCGGTTCTCGGCCAGACAGGCGGCCAGATGGGCATGGTGGTGCTGCACCGCCAGGGTGGGCACAGTCTGCTCTTGGGCCCAGCGGCTTGAAAGATATTGAGGGTGCAGGTCGTGGACGATCAGAGTCGGAGTTATTTCAAAAAGAGCGGCCAACTGGCTGAGGCTTTGCTGAAAAACCCGGTAGGCCTCCAGATTTTTCAGATCGCCGATGTGCTGGCTGCAAAAGGCCTGTTTCTCTTTCAGCAGACAGACCGTATTCTTGAGCTCCGCCCCCACCCCGAGAACCATGGCCCCGGCCTCCGCAAGCCCGATGGGCTTCGGGGCAAAACCACGACTGCGCCGGACCTGGCGGATCATGCCTGCCTGGAGAGCGACCACCGAGTCATCGCAGGGCAGATGAATGCCCCGGTCATGCAGAAGAAAACAGTCGGCGATCCCGTTTAACCGTTGCACAGCCTCGTCATTTTCAATGCAGATCGGCTCCTCACTGCGATTGGCGCTGGTCATGACCAAGACCCGCGCCGATCCCTGCAAGAGGAGCTGATGGAGCGGCGCATAGGGCAGCATGAGGCCGAACTGATCGTATCCCGGCGCAATCTCGTCCGCCAGGCCATGTCCCACATTTTTTGCGGCCAGAACAATGGGCCGCTCCTGACTCACAAGAGCCTGTTCTTCTAAGGCCTCCAACCGACACACTTTCCGGGCCATAGCCAAATCAGGAACCATGACTGCCAGAGGCTTGGCCTCCCGACCCTTCCTTTGCCGCAGGCGCTGTACAGCCTGACTGTTGGCCGCATCCACCGCCAGATGAAATCCCCCCACCCCCTTCACCGCCACGATTTCGCCTGCCTCCAGCCGACGAAGCACCTCGCCAAGTACCTCCTCCCGCACAGCCACCTGTTGCCCATCCGCCTCAACCAGGCTGAGCTGGGGTCCACAATCTGGGCAGCAGTTGGGCTGGGCGTGAAAACGCCGATTGGCAGGATCATCGTATTCCCGCTGGCAGGGGCCACACATGGCAAAACCGCGCATGGTCGTATGGGGACGGTCGTAGGGGATGCGTTCAACAATGGTATAGCGCGGGCCGCAGTTGGTGCAGTTGATGAAGGGATAGCGAAAGCGGCGATCGGCGGGAGAAAAAAACTCAGCCAGGCAATCCTCGCACACGGCAACATCGGGGGAGATCAGGGTGGAAACCGGGCCGGAGGCCGTGGAATGCCGAAGGGTAAATTCACCATCATGGCATAGGGGAATGGGGGCAGAACTAATCTCGCCGACCTGGGCCAAGGGCGGTGCTTCTTCCCGCAGGGCAACCAAAAAATCCTCAAGCTGCGCGGTCTGCCCTTGGACCTCGAGGGCAACCCCGTCCGGGGTATTGGCCACAAAACCCTTCAGGCCCCGCGCCAAGGCCAACCGGTAAACAAAGGGCCGGAAACCGACGCCCTGAACAATGCCGCTGACCGATATCTTCCAGCGCTCGCTTGGCATTAAGTCCTTCAGATTTGACTACGCAGCCAGTCCAGCCAGGCAGGCATGCCCTCGCCGGTCTTGGCGGAGATCTCAAAAAATTCCAGATGGTGATTCACCCGCAGGGCATATTCCCGGCAGCGGGCCACATCAAAATCCACATGGGGAAGCAGGTCGGTCTTGTTGATCAGGCACAGGCTGGCCGCGTCGAACATGGCCGGATATTTGAGGGGCTTGTCCTCCCCCTCGGTGACACTGATGATCACAACCTTGGCCGCCTCCCCCAGATCAAACATGGCCGGGCAGACCAGATTGCCGACATTCTCAATAAAAAGGAGGGAATTTTCGGCCGGCTCCATCTGGTGCAGGGCCTGATGCACCATGTCCGCGTCAAGATGGCAACCCGCCCCGGTGTTCACCTGCACCACGGGCACCCCGGTGGCATCGATCCGTTCGGCATCGAGCATGGTCTGCTGATCTCCTTCGATAACCGTAATGGGAATCTCTTCCCGCAACTCCCGGATGGTCCGCTCCAAGATCGTGGTCTTGCCCGATCCGGGAGAACTGACCAGATTGAGGGCCACGATCCGCCTTTCCTTGAAAAACTTCCGGTTATGCGCGGCAATCCCGTCGTTTTTCCCGAGCACCGCCTCCTGCACCTCCACAACGCGGCCCTGGGCCCGATGCGATTGATGCAAATGGTGGTGCCCTGCCGAGCCTTGGCCGGACATGGCCTGCCCAGGTCTTGTGATAGTTACGCTGTTCTCCGGCTGGCTACAGCCGCAGGAATCACACATGGTTCACCTATTTTTCCTCTTATTCGTCAACGGTAAGAGAGACAAGCTTCAATTCCTTCCCCTGCACGGTCTCCACCGCATAGCCCCCGCATTTCGGACATTGGCTGAGCAGGGAATCCACGGCAAAGGAATGGCCACATCCCAGGCAGTTTCCAAGGCCATCGATTTCGTAAATCACAAGCTCGGCCCCTTCCGCCGGGGTGTTGCGGGCAGCTGCCTCAAAACAGAAGACAAGCGCCTCTGCCATCAGACCGGAAAATCTGCCGACCTCAAGCTCGATGGCCGTGACCTTCTGCGCTCCGGCGGCTTGGGCCTTTTCGGAAACAAGTTCAACAATGCTTATAGCCAGCGACATTTCATGCATATGTTGATGATACACGATGCCCGGATCTTCTTCCAGACAAGAGGGACAAACTTTGTTTTTATGAATCCGGCCAGAGGTCGGGATCAGCAACGCCTATCTTCATGGCAAATTTCAGCATGGCCAGAGGATCGCTCATCCCAAGCTTTTTGCTGATGTTGGAACGGTGTTTTTCCACGGTTTTTGGGCTGAGACACAGGAGTTCGGCTATGTTTTTGGTGGGATTTCCCTCAATGACCAACCTGAATATCTGCTGTTCCCGTGCGGACAACATATCGTACCGGCTCGACTCGGCGGATTTTTGCTCCTCATTGTTGAGGTAGCCGCGGATGAGCTCAGAATTTATCTCCCTGCTCAAAAAATACTTACCCTGGGCCACCATCTGCACCGCCTCAAGAACCTCGGGCCAGGGGGCAGTTTTTAAAACATAGCCAAGGGCTCCGGCGGCCAGAGCTTGATGCACATACATCTCGCGGGCGAACATCGACAGAATCACGATCGCCGTGCCAGGGGAATCGTTTTTGACCAGTGGGATGCATTCGAGACCGCTAACCAGAGGCATAGCGACATCAAGGATCGCCACGTCCGGCTGCAACCTCCGTATCTCCTTGACCGCCGCCTCGCCGTCCGCCGCCTCGCCAACCAACGCAAGGGCCTTGCTTTTGGCAAGCATCTGCCGCAGCCCCTCCCTGACGACGGAATGGTCATCCGCCACAAAAACACCGATCTTCGCCATCCTTTCTCCTTGAAAAAAACCAGGCGTGCCCCATACCTCGGGGCAACGACACCGCATTGCCTGCCCTGCCCGTGCCCCACCAGGACACCGTCAGAGTTTTCATACAATACTATTTACCAGTCAGGATCAAGTTTTTTTCTAAAGACAGTGCGCGACAGAGATCAACCAGGCAACCATAGAGAGCAGATCAACTGCGTGTCAAGCCCACCTCGATCCCCATCAGGCCAAGCTCTTTCACCACGGCCAGAACCACTTGCTCTACCGCAGTGGTGACCACCGGAGACATCTCCATGCCGGTGGACAGATCAAGGGGAACAATGCCAAAGAGGGTGATGGAGGGGGGGAGGCAATCCTGCATGGAGGCAACGGCCAGAAGCTCGGAAAGTCCGATTTGGTGCGGAGAAATTTTCTGTCGGAAATAGGCGGGAGGATCTAGCAATTTTTCGATGTGCACCGAACCCGGAGGTTTGCTCGAAAGAATTGCATCGAGAATAAACAGATGGCTTGTGTCATCGAGATATCCCAGGAGATCAAGGCCCATGGTGCCGCCATCGATGAGCTCCACCTGGGGAGGAAAGGCATACCGGCGCTGGAGTTGCTCTACTGCTCGTACTCCCGCCCCCTCGTCGGAAAGCAACACGTTCCCCACGCCAAGCACCAAAATCTTGTCAGCCATA
>JAPLJH010000108.1 GCA_026388695.1 Deltaproteobacteria bacterium
TTGGTGCTCGACGAGCGGCGCGACAAAGAGGTGAAGTTGGGCGACAAAACCGCTGCGGTCCAGGCCCACATCGCCTGAAAATAATCCCGGACAAACACAACCATGAGCCAGACCACCCGCGAGCCCCGCAAAAAAAGACCCATCCGCAAGGCCCCCTTTGTGGTGATCCCCGCCTTTCTCCTCCTCTGGCTGATCGGTGTTGCCACCGGCGAACCGGCCCGGGTTCTCGAACAGGCAGTACAGGTCTGCCTGAGCTGCATAGGGATAGGCTGAAATGGAATTCGTTCGCAAATGGGTCCAGGTGATCATCGGCTTTCTCACCAACAGCTCCTGGGCCTTCCCCTTTACCAAGACCATCTATCAGGGGCCGCTCAAGGTCATCTGCGCCCCCGGCCTGAACTGCTATTCCTGCCCGGCCTCCACCACCTACTGCCCCTTGGGTTCGATCCAGCAACTGCTGGGCGGTCTGCGCTTCGCCCTGGAAAACGGCCAGCATTATTTCGGTCTTTCGGTGCTCGGCAGCATCGGCGTACTCGGCGGCCTGTTCGGCAGGCTGATCTGCGGCTGGGCCTGCCCATTCGGCTTTATCCAAGAAATCCTGCACAAGATTCCCACCCGGAAATTCGGGATTCCGCGCATGCTCTCCTACGGCAAATACCTGCTCCTGCTCCTCTTTGTCGTTGTGCTGCCTCTGGTGCTGGTTGATGAGTTCGGCACCGGCCACCCCTGGTTCTGCAAGTTCGTCTGCCCGGCCGGAACCCTGGAAGCAGGAATCCCCATGCTCTTTCTCCAGCCCAACCTCCGCAACACCATCGGCATGCTGTTCCTGAACAAATTCGTGATCCTGATCCTCTTTCTGACCTGGGCGGTCTTTTCCAGCAGGCCCTTCTGCCGAACCGCCTGCCCCTTGGGCGCTTTTTACGCATTATTCAGCAAGGTCCGACTGATCAAGCTGCACCTTGATGAAGCCAAATGCACCAATTGCAAGGCCTGCCACCATGTCTGCCCCATGGGGGTCAAGTTCAACGAATCCCCGGATGACCCGGAGTGCATCACCTGCCTGGCCTGCATGAACAAGGCCTGCAAGTTCGACGCCATCTCCCTGGAAATAGGCGGCATTCCGTTAGCCGTCCCGGACCGGGGCCTATCCCCAGCCAGTAAGCCATGACCCATCACCCAGCACCTGGAGGTTTTTCCATGATCCGCCGACTCTGCTTCGGACTCGTTTTCCTGTTAGTTTTCGCCTCGGCGGCCCACGCGGAAATGGTGAGCATCAGCCGCGCCAAGGCAAAGATGTATACCGGCCCCGGCGAAAAATTCCCGACCAAATTCGAATTGGGCGTGGGCTACCCCCTGAAGGTGGTCAGCCGCCAGGGCAGCTGGCTCAAGGTGACCGATTTCGAAGAGGACGGAGGATGGGTCAACGCAAAACAGGTTGGCAAGACGCCCTACATGATTGTTGAAGATAAAAAAACCATCCTGCGCAATGGCCCAGGAGAAAGCCAACGCGTTGTGGGCAACGCCAACCGGGGCGTGGTCCTGCGGACCATCAAG
>JAPLJH010000028.1 GCA_026388695.1 Deltaproteobacteria bacterium
TGAAGCCTATAAATTGATCCACAAGCCTGAAAAGGTTGTTTGGGTTCTTCGGCCTGAAACCGGCGCCATGCCCAACGTGTTTTACATGAATGATTAACCAAACAGCGGAGAGGGCCGTAATGAAACGCAATAATAAGAGCGCAATGACTATAGTGGGCTTGGCGGCTGTTTTTGGTCTCCTTGTTTTTTCCAGCCTGTCTTTTGGCGAGGAAGCCTACGATGAGGGCACCTATGGGCCGAAGGCACCTATCCTTTGGACCAAACCTGTGAAAGGCGTGGCGTTTTTTCATAAAACCCACACTATGGATGCCGGGCTTTCTTGTGACAACTGTCATGATAAGATTTTTGAAATGGCTGCTGGCACTGCCGAGCAGAAGGCCGATTTCACCATGGCTTCCCTGTATAAGGGGAAATACTGTGGCACATGCCATGACGGGCAGATGGCTTTTGCCTCCAACACCCGTTGTGCAACTTGCCACGTCGGGGTGAAGGGGTATAACAAGTTGACCGGAGCGGCACCTCAGGGTAAACCTGCGGGCAAGCATTGATTTTTTCCTGTGGCTGAACTCCTCCGCCGACTCGATAGTTAACTGGCGGACTGGCATAAGCCACAGTCCGATTTTTTTGAAGCGGAAAGCCTTTGCGGTAAAAGGGCTTTCCGCTTTTTTTGTGATTATTCTCCCTGTTGTTTATATCCCCCTTTGTCCTCTTTTCATGCCGATGCCTGCCCGCACAACAGGCCTTAATGTGCAGAACCTGTTGGTCGTTGCCGTGTGTAGCTCTGTAATTCCTATTGTCAAATAATAGGTGAGTTCTTGCCTTTAGTTTGGCCGCAACTCTTCGTAGCCCGTGGAGCCTCTGTTTGCATTGAGCATGGCCCGCGTTGATTCGTATCCCCGCGAAGTTCTTGTTTTTGTTTTGTTGAGCAAAGCCAGCGCCTTTCTTCCCCCTGAGATTCCGGAAAGATTTTTGTGAATCACGCGTGGTGGTGGGAAGTTTCTCTGTGGCGCATATTGCGCTATGTTCGTGTGTTTTTCCGTGTATCTATCTGATTTTAAAATAAAATTTTTCGTGACGTGCTCGTGGTTTGTTGTGGCTGCAGGAAAGCACAGGGAATCTATGATGAAGGGCCACCTGCTATGTATCTCACTGGAGGCACATCGTTTTGCCGTCTTGTGTGTGGCTGGATCGCCTTACTCAGTGTGGGATATTTTTGCGTCCACTTGCGGATGGTGACCGGATCAAAAAAAGTCCTCAGTGTTAGATAACTTGAATCAATATGTGTTCGGGAAAGATATGAAATGAATTTTTGTAGAACTCTAACTCCCCGCTTCTCTATGAAAAACAGGAAACTTGAGCGAAAAAAACCGCTGGTTGTCTGTTGTGGCACGCCCCTTGCTCTGTACCGAGATCGACATGGGATGTTGCGCGGGAAAAGCCCATGGCCGAATAAGCGTATGCACAGACAAGGAGGTGGCCGGGGAGAGTTCGGAAAATATTCTGGAGAGGAAAAACTCCTCAATCATCGGGTGGCGGCCCGGAAAGTAGACCTTGCTCCAGAAAACACCAGCAACTGTTTGGGTACAGGCTGAAATAAAAAAAACAAAAGAAGTTTGTGAGAAATAACTCCCTGGCCGGGAGTGAGTTGAAAACTAACTGTTAATCTGTACGTAAAAATCTTAGGGAGGAAACATCATGTTGAACGCATTCTCAATCGCTGAGGTGGCAGAGGAAAAGGTCGCTACCCCGACCGTGACCAAGGCCACTATCATCTGCGCGATCCTGGCCCTTGTTGGTGTCGGCGCTGGCCTCTATGCGCAGGTTGTCGGGCATGAACATGCCTTTGCCAACACCAGAGAAATGCCCTGGGGCATTCTGATCGCGAATTATGCTTATTTCGCCATCATCTCAACAGGGCTCTGCCTTTTGGCGGTTCTGAGTCACATCTTTGGTCACAACCGTCTGACCGCGCTCGCCAACCGCATGGTATATCTTTCCATCGTGGTTATCTTCGGCGGATTTCTTATCATCGGTCTTGAGCTTGAAAATCCCCACCGCATGCTGCTCTACAACATGCTTTCCCCGAACCTGACCTCTAATATATGGTGGATGGGAACCCTGTACAGCATGGCGGTGGGCTTCATGTTTGTCGAGTTTTACCTGATCCTGACTAAGAAGTACTCCATGGCCGTAACCCTGGGTGTGCTTGGTGCTATAGCTGAGCTTGCGGCAAACACCAACCTTGGTGCGGTGTTCGCGACTCTTTCCGCACGTCCGTTCTGGTACGGTTCCCAGTTGCCTGTTTATTTTCTTGCTTCTGCCATAATGACCGGTTCTGCCGCAATTATCCTGTTTAGCAGCTGGGCCTATAAGATGCGTGGCGAGGAAATGAGCCAGCTCACCCGTGAAGGTCTCCAGGGCGCTGGTAAGGTTATGTTTAGTACCCTTGTGCTGCTTGTTATTGCTACGACCTGGAAGTTTATCGCCGCTTTTGCCGGTGGCACTGAAGAGGCTCGTCTTGCTGCCTTGAGCCTGATCCAGGGCCCGCTTTCCATGAATTTTTGGGTGTTCGAGACCGTGGTCGGCATGCTTGCCCCCATCGTGGTCATGACTCTGTCCCGGATGAAGAGCCAGCAGGCCCTGTCTGCTGCGGCCCTTATGGTTTTGGTTGGAGCATACTTCCAGCGCTTCGACATCGTTGTCGCTGGCCAGATAGTGCCGATCTACAACGGGTTTGATGAGCTGCCGACTTACTTTTCCTATATCCCCTCTGTGTCCGAGTTCCTGATCGCTTTGGGTGGTTTTGGTCTTGTAGGTCTCGGTTTCCTGCTCGGTGAGCGGTTTTTCGGTAAGGCTTTCCGGCCCAGCGGTAATCATTGATCACGGCCCCATTTGAGGCTGAGTAAAGACAAATGACCTCCTGCGGGCGGAATCTCCGCCCGCAGGAAGCTCACACCGGAGTAGAGACAATGATATCTGACAACAAGGCAATCTTCACCATAGGAACCGCAGCGAAAATGTTGGAAGTGCATCCGCGGACCCTGAGGATATACGAAAAGGAAAACCTGATCACGCCTCTACGGAACGGACAGTGGCGCTACTACACCATGGATGACATCAAGTGGATTCAGTGCCTGCGGGACATGATTCATGAGCATGGCATCAGCATCGCCGCCATTAAGAAACTGTTGCAGTACACCCCTTGCTGGAACATTGCAGATTGTCCCTTTGAAAAAAGAAAGCAGTGTACGGCCTTTATGTCCAGTGGGCTTGTTCCCAGGAAGATCAGCGTAGAGCAGAGATCAGGGGATGTTGCCGCCTGAGCAAGAGAAACGGCTTATTTTTACAAGGAGAACGACAATGACGACCATCACGCAGTTTTTAGATAAAATCAATATGGGTTCCGTGGGTGTGAGCGAAGTAGCGGGCAGTGTTACGACCAAGGTTTCTTTTCAACAGGTCAGCGAGGCCTTTTGGGGAGTTGCGACCTTTGCTCTCTTTCTTTTGTTGGGGCCGTTTTCCGTCATTGCCGCGATATGCAGCGTGATCTCCTTGGCAAAGCAGGCCAATGGGCCTGAGCCGGAGGCGATGTTCTGAGGTGAAGTTTCACGGAGGCAACTGTGGTAGTGTGTCCCTCTTATGAAAAAAATGGGAGGATTCAGCCATGAATGCTGTGATCAGGAGTGAGCGACCAGTTGAGGGGAAACAGACTGGTGATTGACCCTTGGTTACAGAGGGTAGCGTAAGGCATAAAAAAAGGTTGCTCAATCGAGCAGCCTTTTTTTATGTCCATGAAACATGAAGCAGTCCGTTTATTTGTGGCAGCCGTCACATTTGACTGCGCCCTGATTCTTGGCCTTGTGGCAGCCCAGGCAAAGGGCATGGCCTTTTTTCATGTCCCAGTTCTTGTCCGCCGGAAAGTTTGCGTCCTTGTGGCAGGCATCGCATTCATTTTTGGCCTGATGCTTGGCATGGGGAAATACGGCGGGTTTCTTGGCGGTGCTGGTTTTTAGGGTCACCTCTTCCGGTGCCGAAGCTTGGGCAGGCGTGTCCAGAAAAAGCAGCAGGCATGCGAGTACAAGTGTAAAGTATTTCATAGTCGGTGAGGTGGCTATAGCCAGTCAAGGCCAATGTTATTTGTGATAATTGCCATAAAAAAAGCTGCTCAAACGAGACTCAGGCGAGACTCAAGTGAGCAGCTTTTTTGTTCTATGAAGCGAGAATTACTTGTGGCAATCTGGGCACTTGGTCGGACCGCCTTTTGCTTTGTGGCAATCCTGGCACAGACCATGGCCTTTCTTCATATCCCACTTCTTGTCCGCCGGGAAGTTGGCGTTCTTGTGGCAAGAATCGCAATCCTGCTTAGCCTGATGCTTGGCATGGGGGAATACAGCGGGTTTCTTTGCTGCATCGGTCTTCAGGGTGATCTCGGCCGGGCCCTTGTCTGCGGCGAGAGTATTGCTGGCAACAGCAAAACCGAAGGCAAGTGCGAAGGCTGCGGAACAGATAATGGTTTTCTTCATTGTTCTTCTCCCTTAATACAGTTGGTTTATAAAATTGGGTTTATGAATCCCCATTCACTTACAAATGTTGTTTTATAAACCCACTTGCCAAGCCTTGTCAAGCAGGAAGAATATTTAGCTTCGGTCGATTTCGTTGCTTGTGGTTGACAGCCCAGATCAGCTTCCGCCGCCGTAACTGTGCAAGCCGGAAAGCAGGAAGTTGACGCCATAGTAAGTGAAGATCACCGAAAGGAAGCCGAGTACCGCAAGCCAGGCGATGCGCCGCCCGCCCCAGCCCCTGGTGAATCTGGCATGGAGGGTTGCGGCATAGACAAACCAGGTGATCAGCGACCAGGTTTCTTTCGGATCCCAGCTCCAGTAGGTACCCCAGGCGGAGTTGGCCCAGACCGCTCCGGTGATGATGCCAGCGGTGAGCCAGAGAAAACCGAAAACCAGGGTCTTGTGGATGATGTCGTCAATCACTTTCAGCTCGGGCAGGGAGGCGAGAAGAGAGCCTGGGCCCTCGTTCGTCTTCCGGTCCTTGATCAGATACATGATGCCCATGCCGCTTGCCACCGCAAAGGCTGCATAGCCGACAAAGCAGGTGATGACGTGGGCGATGAGCCAGTTGCTTTGCAGGGCCGGGATCAACGGCTTGATTTCCTTGCCGAACTGAGGGGAAAGAGAGGCGTAGGCCATGCTCAGGCAGGCAAAGGGCATGGAAAAGGCGCCCAGAACCCGGTTCTTGTACTTCCACTCAAGGCCGAGGTAGAAGATGGCAATGGCCCAGGCGAAGAACACCAGGGATTCGTACATGTTGGAAAGGGGCGCATAGCCGATGCCTGCCTGATACGATTCTTGCCAGCGCAGGGCGATGCCCGCAGTGTTGATCAGGAATGCGCAGGCCGTGACCACTGTGGCGGTGAGGCCGAGCTTTTTTGCCCGAAAGACAAAAATTGCGATGTAGAGAATCGCAGAAAAAAGATAGGCAAGCGTTGTTATGCCCAATAGTTGTGAACTGTTCATGGCAGATCCTTAAGCGTTTTGAAGCGTGGAGTCGTGTGTGAAACACTCGACCAGGGCGGAAAATTCTTTTTCAAAGGCGATCTTGTTTTTGCTGCTGGCGCCGCAAACCAGTATTCGGCAGCGGTCTGCAGCTTCTTCCCGGACAATATATACCCAAACCCTCCGGTGCGAAAGAAAGAAAGCGACGTAGAGGCCTATCAGCATGAGGGCACACCCGGCATAGACGGTCCAGACGCCGGGATCTTTTGCCACCTGAAGGCCGGTGGCGTACACCTGGCTTGCCTCAAATTCATAGGCTGCTGTCGGGCTGGAGATGGCCTGGGTTGCGTTGTTGTCCATCCAAAAGATGCTGGGGTCGCCCTGGCCATCGGAAAACCACACCTTCAGCCGGTTGACATCTCCCATGCGGCTCCGCACTTCCTGGTTGATAACCCCGAAGTCAATGCCTCCTTCAGGCCAGCTGATCTTCTGGCCAAAGGGGATCTGGAAGGACTGGCTGACCTTGGTAGCTTTGTTGGTGATGACCACGTTGAAGCCCTGCATGGGCTCGTAGCTGGACTGGTAGAAGGTGATGCCTTTATAGTTCATGGGGTCGTTGACAATGATGGGGCGCTTGTCAATGATGATTTTCTCGTTCTCCAGCACAGACAGATTGGAGCGGAATTCTTTGGGTGTTGTTCCGTCCGCGTAGAATGAAACGTTGAAATCGTCGCATTTTACGGTAAAGCCAAGGGGGATGGGCCTTTCGGTGCCGGTTTCGTAGACGGTGTCGGTGGCGCTCCCTTCCGGGATCATGACGCCTGCCTTGAACCCGAGCAAGGAGCCGATGATGGCTCCGGCGAAAATCACGAGGATGCTCAGGTGAACCGCATAGACACCGAGGCGGCTCCAGGCAAGCTTCTGGGAAAAGAGGAGGGAGCCGGTCGGTTTTGTCTCCCCCTGTGCCTTCCAGCCGTTTTTTGCGAGCAAGCCGGTGGCGATTTCCGCAAGGGCTGCGGCATTCCCACGGGCATGAAATTCTTGGCGATGGGGCATTTTCTCAAGTCGTTCAGGATCGGTATCCAGGTTGTTCATCACCACCATCTTCCAGACGTTGGGCAGACGGTCGATGGTGCAGACGATGAGGTTGATGCTGAACAGGAGCAGCAGGCTGATAAACCACCAGGAATTGTACATGTTGGGCACATCGAGCATCTGGAAAAGCTGCGCGGTCCGTTGGCCAAAGGCCTCGATGTAAAATTCCGGCGGGTTTTTTTGGGGAATCAGGGTACCGATGATGGAGGTTGTGGCCAGGATCAGCAGGGAAAAAAGGGCAAGCCTGACGGATGCGAAAAAGCGCCACACCATGTTTTCTGTTTTTTTCATATGCGCCTTGTGAACGAGGTGGTTTTTGAAGGAGATGGATGGAAAAAAGACAGAAGGTTCTGCCTTGGTTGCAATGTAACCGCGTTGGGTAATTGTCTGTAATCTCTACCCGTGTTTGCCTTTGGCTGTCAATAAAAAACTCCCCATAAAGCGGGTAGTTCAGCTTGCAGGCGGGCCTTGGTTCTTCGCCGCGTCTGTTGCTGGAGGCGGGGCGAGTGGCCTTTGCCTTGTTGTAACAAGACACCGCTCCCTCCGGTTTGTTCCAGGCTTTTTCGCCGAGTCGCGTTTTTCCGGGGGTGGATAAAAAAAGAGAACAAAATACTTGTCAAGTACAGGGAGAAGGTGTATACATTTTCCTCTTTGAAAAGGGACTCGGCCGTGAAGAAATCAGGCTGTCTCGGTATAATGATTTCAAAATGCCCGCTGGCGCGGTTTGTTAAAGGAGTTTTGTCATGTCAAAAAAATGTGCAATTTGTGGAAAAGGCCCGACCACCGGCAACAATGTAAGTCATGCCAACAATAAGAACAGAAGGCGCTGGCTACCGAATCTGCAGCGTGTGAGAATGGCCACCTCCGGTGGTAATGGCATGCATGTTCGCGTGTGCACCCGGTGCATCCGTTCCGGATCCGTGCTCAAACCAGCCTGAACATAAGCCAAAATCGATTCTAGTAGCCCCATCTTCTTCTTGAGGAGATGGGGCTTTTTTTGTTGTTTGCGCCGCCAGGAGCAGTCCCTCTCTTCGGTCGGGTGGTTTCCCTTCCGGTTTTCCTCGCGCGACTTAGGTTCTCCGGGCCTCCAAAACGCCATCAAGTTGCTGCACATGTTGCAGTAGGCGCAAGAGATGTTCCCTGCTGTTTATTTCCACAACGATAGAGATCTTGGCGATCCCGCCGCTGGAGGTTGTGGCGTCAAGGCTGAGGATGTTGGCATCGTCATGGCTGATCGCGTTGCTGAGCGTGGCCAGCAACCCTTTCTGGTCTCGGGCGATAACCTGGATTTGGGCTCGGTGGGTGGACTTGATGTTTTCCGCCCAGCTGACGGCGATAAGGCGTTGCTGGTCCGCGGCCTTAAGATTGGGGCAGGATGCCTTGTGCACGGAAATGCCCCGGCCAGAGGTGATGAAGCCCACGATCTCGTCTCCCGGCACCGGCATGCAGCAATGGCTTATCTTGGTAAGAACATTGTCCGCGCCGCTTACCAGGATAATGTTGTCCCTATCCGGCTTTCTCCCACCCTTGGACGGGGCCGCTGCCTGAACAATATCCTCCGGCAGGGTGTCTCGGATTTCCTCGGGCTGCAACTCCTTGATAATGGCTTGCACCATCATTTTTCCCGAGCCGACCCGGCGCATCAGGTCGTCAAGGGAGTTGCAGGCAATGGTCTTGAGGAGTTCCTTGAGGTGTCCGGTCTTGATCAGTTTTTTTAGACTGATGTTGTGCCGTTTCAGCTCACGCTCGCAGATTTCCCGACCGACTTCTAGGGTTTTTTCCCGTTCTTCTTGGCTGAGCCATTGACGGATTCGGCTTTTCGCCCTGGCGGTTTTTACCAGGCCGAGCCAGGAGCGGTTCGGCCTTTGCTTGGGTGAGGTGATGATTTCCACCAGATCGCCATTATTGAGCGGGGTTTTGAGCTGGGTAATGAGTCCGTTGATCTTGGCGCCGGTGCAGCGATTGCCCACCTCGGTGTGGATGCTGTAGGCAAAGTCAATGGGGGTGCTGCCCTTGGGGAATTCCTTGACCTCACCGGTGGGGGTCAGGACGAAGATTTCTTCTTCATAGAGTTCACCCTTGACCGCATCAAGAAATTCCTTGGGGTCTTCCAGTTCCTGAAGGGTATGCACCAGCTGTTTGAGCCATTTGAAAAGCTTGGCGTCCTTGGTGGTGATGGCCTTGCCTTCTTTGTAGGCCCAGTGGGCGGCAATGCCTTCCTTGGCGATCTGGTCCATCTCTTCGGTGCGGATCTGGACCTCCATGAACTCCCCGCGCAGCCCGATCACCGAGGTGTGCAGCGACTGATACATATTGCCTTTCGGGGTGCTGATGAAATCCTTGAAGCGCCCATCCACCGGTGTCCACAGCGAATGGATGATGCCTAAAGCCTCGTAGCACTCCTTGACCGAGGAGACGATGATCCGAAAGGCAACCTTGTCGTAGACCTTTTCGAAAGGAATATTCTGGGCCACAAGTTTTTTGTAGATGCTGTAAAGATGTTTGGGGCGTCCCAGCACCCGGAACCGCTTGAGGCCATGCTCGGTCAGTTTTTGGCTGAGCAGCGCCTTGACCTCATCCACATAGGTTTCCCGATCCGCAAGGGAGGTGTGGACCTTGGCGGCGAGATCCTGGTACTCCTCGGGGTGGAGATACGAGAAGGAGAGGTCTTCCAGTTCGCGCTTGAGCCAGTCGATGCCCAGGCGGCTGGCCAGGGGGGCATAGAGGTCCATGGTTTCCTGGGCAAATTCCAGCTGTTTCTCGCGGGCCACATGCTCCAGGGACTGCATGTCGTGCAGCCGGTCGGCCAGCTTGACCAGCAAAACCCGGATATCGGAAGACATGGCCAGGAGGAGCTTGCGGATATTCTCCGCCTGGTAGGCGAGGCGGCTGTTGAACTGGACATCGGTGATCTTGGTGGCGCCCTTGACGATGTTGGTGACATCATCGCCAAAGGTCGCACGGAGGCTTTTTTCCGTCTCCTTGAGGTCGTCGGCTTTCTTGAGAACACCGTGCAGAAGGCCGGCGCAGAGAGTGGGGACATCCAGGCGCATGGTCGCCAGGATCTCCGTGACCATGAGGGCATGATACAGGTAAGGTCGTCCGGAAAGGCGATGCTTGCCCGAGTAAAATTCCTCGGCAAAGGCATGGGCCTTGGTGAGCAGGACGAGATCCTCCTCGGGCATGTAGCCCCTGGCCTGTTCGAGTATGGCTTCTATCGTAACCATGGGTTTGGCGGCGGTATTGTTCTTTGTTTGCGGTCGGTCACTCTGGCGGGGCCAGAGCGCTGCGGACCATTTCGATAAGTTTTGCTCCGGCTTCGGCCAGGGGCAGGCTCAGGGTGGTGCCGGTGGCTCGGTCTCTGATCTCCACCTCTCCTTTTTCGCTGAAGCTCTTGCCAACCATGACCCGGTAGGGGATGCCGAGCAGATCCGCGTCCTTGAACTTACTGCCCGGTCGCTCATCCCGGTCGTCCAGGAGCACCTCGAGTCCGGCTTTGCCCATCTGGCCATACAGTTCGCTGGCCGCAGCGGTGATCGCCTCATCCTTGGGCGAGAGGTTCAGGAGGATGACCTGGAAGGGCGCGATGGGCACCGGAAAGATCATGCCGTCCTTGTCGTGGTTCTGCTCGATGGCTGCGGCCACGGTCCGGCTGACCCCGATGCCGTAGCAGCCCATGATGAAGGGCTGTTCTGCGCCCTGGTTGTCCAAAAATGTTGCCTTGAGCGCTTCGCTGTATTTGGTTCCCAGCTTGAAGATGTGACCCACCTCGATGCCGCGGGTCAGCTCCAGGCTGCCGCCGCAGGTTGGGCAACGGTCTTCACTGGTGACCTGGCGCAGGTCGGTGATGGTCTGCACCGTGAAGTCACGGTTGAGATTGGCATGGAGCAGATGGAAATTCTTCTCGTTGGCGCCAATGGCGAAGTTGTGCATCCGGGTGAGTTCTTCATCCGCCAGCACGGGGATGGTCAGGCCGATGGGGCCGAGGTATCCGCTGGGCACGCCGGTGGCGTCGAATATCTCCTTGTCGTCGGCCAGCCGCAGGTTGTCGGTGTTCACCCCTAGGGCGTTGGCAAGTTTCACCGTCTGCACCTCGTGGTCGCCGCGAAGCAGGACCGCCACCGGCTTGTCTTCGGCCATGTAGACCAGGGTCTTGACCAGCTCCTTGGCTGAAATCTTTAAGAATTCCGTGACCGCCGCCACCTTTTTCTTGCCCGGGGTTTCGATTTTTTCCAGAGCGAGCAGGGCTGGCGTAGCAGGGGCTGTCGGGGTCTGGCAGCGGGCCTTTTCCATGTTGGCCGCGTATTCGCATCCCTTGCAGATCACGATGGTGTCTTCGCCGGTGTCGGCCAGCACCATGAACTCGTGGGAGAAGCTGCCGCCGATGGTGCCGGTGTCGGCTTCCACCGCCCGGAAGGCCAGACCGCAACGGGCAAAGATCCGGTGGTAGGCCTCATGCATCTTTTTGTAGGTTGCGTCTGCCCCATCCTCGGTGGCGTCGAAGCTGTAGCCATCTTTCATGATGAACTCCCTTCCGCGCATCAGGCCGAAGCGGGGCCTGATTTCATCCCTGAACTTGGTTTGAATCTGGTAGAGATTCAGGGGCAGTTCCTTGTAGGAGTGGACATTGAACCGGATCAGGTCGGTGATCACTTCTTCGTGGGTGGGTCCAAGGCAGCTTTCCCGTCCGTGCCGGTCGGTAAAGCGCAGCAGCTCGGGGCCATACTTTTCCCATCGCCCCGATTCCTGCCAGAGATCGCCCGGCTGGACCATGGGCAGGAGCAATTCCTGGGCTCCGGCCCGGTTCATCTCCTCGCGGACAATGCGCTCGACCTTGCGGATGGAGGCAAGGCCCAGGGGCAGGTAGGAGTAAATCCCGGAGGAAAGTTTTCTGATATATCCGGCCCGGAGTAGCAACTGGTGGCTGACCACTTCGGCCTCGGAGGGGGTTTCTTTCAAGGTGGGGATGAGAAGCTGGGAAAAACGCATGGGGCACCTGGTAAGCAGTTATGGTTTATGCGCGGTTTGGCGCACTTCTTCGATCATGGTGTCGATCTCGGCCAGGAAAACGGCCAAGAGTTTGTCTTCGGCCACCTTCTTGTAAAGCTGGCCTTTTTTGAAAATAATCCCGACCCCGTGGCCGCCAGCCACCCCGATATCGGCCTCTTTGGCCTCACCCGGTCCGTTGACCACGCAGCCCATGACCGCGATCTTCAAGGGGGTGTCGATGTTCTGGATATGGCGTTCCACCTGTTCGGCCAGACCGAAGAGGTTCACCTGGCAGCGTCCGCAGGTGGGGCAGGAGATCAGCTCCGGCCCCCGCTCGCGGATGTGCAGGCTGCGGAGCAGCTCAAAGCCGACCCGAATTTCCTCCACCGGATCGCGGGTAAGGGAGATGCGAAAGGTGTCGCCGATGCCTTCATAAAGCAGGATGCCCAGGGCCACGCTGGATTTGACCGTGCCGGCGATGAGGCCGCCTGCTTCTGTGACTCCGAGGTGCAGGGGGTAGTCGCACTGGCTGGAAAGGCGGCGGTAGGACTCCACCGTGGTCATGGCGTCTGAGGACTTGAGGGAGATCTTGATCTCGTGAAAATCAAGGGCCTCCAGCAGACGGACATTGCGCAGGGCGCTTTCTACTAAAGCGTCCGGGGTGGGGTGCCCGTGTTTTTGCAGGATATCCTTTTCCACCGAGCCGGAGTTGACCCCCACCCGGATGGACACCTGATGCTGCTTTGCTGCGGCCACAACCCGGGCCAGCTTGTCCGGGCCGCCCAGATTGCCAGGGTTGATACGGATGCATTGGGCTCCATGTTCCATGCTGGCTACTGCCAGCCGCGCATCAAAATGGATGTCGGCGATGAGCGGGATGCTTATCTGTTCCCGAATCTGGGTGATGGCCGCAGCTGCTTCCAAATCCAGCACCGCCACCCGGATGATCTCGCAGCCCGCCTCGGTGAGGCGTCCGATCTGGGCCACGGTGGCAGCCACATCCCTGGTGTCGGTGTTGGTCATGGACTGAACGGCAATGGGGGCGTCGCCACCCACCGCTACGTTGCCCACCTTGATTTGGCGTGTTTTTTTACGGGTTATCATGGTGCGAGAGTATACACTTTTGCTTTTCTTCCTGCATCCTTCTTTTCTTGGGCGGACCAAGGCGACGCAGGATTTTTCCGCCACAAAATACACGAAAAATAACAAAGGGTTATCCCGGCGAATCGGTTTGCAGGTGTATGGCACTTCTGGGTTTTTGTCGAAGCGGCAGCGTTTCGTGGAGTTCGCGGGCGCTTATCCTGGCCTTGAAAAAAAGCCGGGCGGCTGGTAGGGTGCGGCCATGAAACTTTTTGTCACCGTGCTTGGTCTCGTCTTTGTTTTGGAAGCGATTCCCTATGTCCTCTTTCCCGAGGCCATGCAGCGCTGGCTTGCGCGAATCGGCCAGATGCCCGCCGGAGCCTTGCGGGCCACGGGCCTGTTTGCCCTTGGGGTCGGTTTGCTGCTTTGTTATATCACTCAGCGCACCGGGCTCATCCCCTGACGGGAGCGGCGCCCCAGGTTTTCTCTCTTTCCCGTATCTGTAAACTCAAATGGAATTCATGACCAGCAACGCTGATTTTTTTCTTGCCTCCTATCACTTCGCGCTGCCCGAGGAGAATATCGCCCAGCACCCCCTGGCCCGGCGAGATTCCTCGCGCCTACTGGTGGTGGATTGTCTGAACGGTGCAACCAGTGATCACCAATTTGCCGACATCTGTGACTATCTTGCGCCAGGGGATCTTCTGGTGGTCAACAACACCCGGGTTTTTCCGGCCCGTCTGCTGGGAAGAAAGGAAACCGGCGGCAAGGCTGAACTGTTGATTCTGGAGTACCCGGTTTCGGACGCGGATTCTGTTGGCGGCGATACCGAGGGCTGGCAGCAGGCCGAGGTGATCGGCCTGGTGAAAAGCGCCAAACGGCCGCAGCCGGAAGGAAAGTTGATTTTTTCAGAAAATCTGGTGGGTACGGTACGGGAACTGCTCCCCGACGGTAAGGTGCGGGTTGCCTTGCAATATCGGGGAGATCTGGCCCGGCTTCTCGAAGCGCACGGGCAGATGCCTCTGCCTCCCTATATCCGTAGGGAAGAGGGGCAAACCGAGGAAGATCGGCAACGGTATCAGACGGTCTATGCCGAAAATCCCGGCGCAGTGGCCGCGCCCACTGCTGGGCTGCATTTTACCTCCGAGCTGTTGGCGAAGATTCAGGCGCAAGGGGTTCGTATTGCCCAGGTTACGCTGCATGTGGGGTATGGAACCTTTGCGCCGGTGCGGGTCGAGGATATCCGGGAGCATGCGATCCATGCCGAATATCTCAAGGTCTCGGAAGAGGCTGCCGCGCTGGTCAACGAAACACGGGCAGCAGGCGGGAGGGTCTGGGCGGTGGGCACCACTTCGGTGCGGGCTTTGGAGTTTGCCGCTCAGGATACGGGTCAAGTCGTGGCTAGAAGCGGTTTTTGTGACCTGTATATCTATCCGGGTTATCAATTCAGGGTGGTGGACAACTTGATCACCAACTTCCATCTGCCCCAGTCATCCCTGTTGTTTCTGGTCAGTGCTCTGGCGGGACGGGCGCGGATTCTTGCGGCGTACAGGGAGGCGGTGGAAAAGGGGTACAGGTTTTACAGCTACGGGGACGCCATGGCCTTGATTACCAGGCATCCCCGAGGGTGAGATCAGCTCAGCCGCATTTGCAGGGGCAGCTTTCCTTGGCCGCGCAGGCCGGGGCCGCATCGGAGCTTGCCGTAGAGCAGGCCGGAGCTGCTTTGCCGGGGCTGGTGCTGCTATAGCCGTCGGAGTACCAGCCCCCGCCTTTCAGCTGGAAGGAACTCCGGGAGATAAGTTTCTTGAGGCTGCCGGTGCAGGATGGGCAGGTGGTCAGCGGTTTGTCGGACAGGCTCTGTTGCGTCTCGATCACATCCTGGCAGGCTTCACACTGGTATTCATAGATAGGCATTTCTGGTCCCTCCGTTTTGAGTCCAGTACGGTGATACGTTAAAAAAGGCGCCAGAAACAATGGGGTTGTATTGTTTCTGGCGAAACATTTATAGAATTTGCTATATATTACGGTATGTCCATTCTTGGAAATGAGTTATAATTTAATGTCGGTTGGTTCATCTGTCAATGTTTAGCAACGGATTCCCCGGTGGGATGCGGGGAAGGGCTTGTTTTAGGGAAAAAACAACGAGGAACAGGTGTGCAGAGAATATTGTTAGCCCAGGCTGGCCCAGGAATGATTCTGGCCAAGGAGATTCTTAACCCCGAGGGGATGGTGCTCTGTGGGGGCGGAACGGCGTTGAGTGAGGCCCTGATCGAGCGCCTGACCAACATGGACGTTGTTGACGTAACGGTGGAAGGGCATCCCGTGAACATCGAGGGGGAGAAGACCTTGCAGGAGGAATTGCAGGAGATTGATTTGCGCTTCCAGCGGGTTGAAGACATCGCGCCACTCATGTATCTCAAGAAGCGGATTCAAGCAAAGCTTGTGGCTTCGCGGAATTTAGGAGCCGTGGAAAAATAGCTTGTACAATTAGTTTCTTCGCGGCCCTTTATGTCGCTCACGATGTTGTGAAATCACACATTTTCAATGGCGGTTTATGATGGATGAGCAAAAACGTGCCGAGTTCAAAAAGGTGCTGCGGGAGATAAAAAGTCTGCCGACCTTGCCTGGTATTGTCGCCAAGCTGGGCAAGATGGCGGAGAATCCCGACACCACCACGGAGCAGATGGGCCGGGTGATCAGTAAGGATCACATCTTGGCCAGCAAGCTGCTCAAACTGGTCAACTCGGCGTTTTATGGCTTTCCGCAACGGATCAGCTCTCTGAACAGCGCTATCATTCTCCTGGGCTTTAATGTTATCAAAAGTCTGATTATCAGCGCCTCCATCTTTGAGGTTATGGAATCCCAAGATGTGGAGCTTTGGGAGCATTCCCTGGGCTGCGCCGTGGTCTGCAACGTTTTGGCCCGGCATCTGGGGGTGAAGGATCCAGAAGAGATCAGCACTGCCGGGCTTATCCATGATATCGGCAAGGTTGCCATTAAGATGGAGTTGCCCAAAGAGTACGCAATGATCACCGCTTTGTCCCAAGAGAAAAAAATCTCCAGACTTGAGGCGGAACGGGAGATCCTGGGCTTGGATCATGCCGAGGTGGGAAGCTGGCTTGCCAAGAGCTGGAACCTGCCCAACAAGCTGGTCGAGCCCATTGCCTGCCATCACGAGCCGCAGCATGCCAAGGACGAACAGGTTGCCAGCGCCATTGTCCATTTTGCCAATATTATGATTCGGGGGTTGGGTTATGGCCATGCCGGAGATATCTGGGTGCCGCCGCTGAACAACAAGGCCTGGAAGTTGCTGGGGCTTGCCCCCGCTGATATCGACCCGTTGCTCCAAGAGATCGAGGAAAAGCTTTGGGACGTCAAGGGCTTCAGCCTCGATATTCAGCCCGGGGCGGAAGGCGCGGCATGATGATTTTCCCCGTTGTCCGCATGCTTGAGGTGGAACGAAAATGTCCCGTATCCTGATTGCTGGCAGCGACTCGCTGATCATGCCGGAATGTCGGCTGCTCCTCGATGCCAAGGGCTTCACGATGAAGCATTGCGCCAATCTGCATGATGCCTTGGCCCAGGTGCTGGAAGATCCTCCGGATCTGCTGGTGACGGAAAAGGGTTTTTCCGGAAAAAATGGCGATGTCGAACTGATCCGGGCGGTGAAGGCCTGTCTGCAAAAGGCCAACATCCCTATCTTCTTGGTTGTGGACGAGAATCAACTCCAGGTTGAGCTGGACTGGGACAATTATCCGGTGGATGACATCCTCACCCGGCCTTTCACCCCCGAGGTTCTGCTTACCCGAATCCGCCTGGCCGAATCCCGTATGATCCGGGCCTTTGATAATAACCCCCTCAGTCGGCTCCCCGGTAACACCTCGATCATCCGTGCCATCCAGCGGGTACTCGGGGAGGCGGACGGCTATGCTGTCTGCTATGTGGATATCGATAATTTTAAGCCCTATAATGACCGGTATGGTTTTACTCGTGGCGATGAAGTGATTCTCATGGTGGCCAGGGTTATGGTCAATGTTGTGGACGAGCTTGCCCGTAAAGGCAGTTTCGTCGGGCATATCGGCGGGGATGATTTCGTTTTCATCGTTCGGGAAGAGATGGTGGAGGCAGTGTGCAAAAAGATTCTCGCTAATTTCGATCTGGTGCGAAATATGTTCCTGAGCGCCGAAGACATCGCGGTGGGCGAGTTTGTCGGCCGCGACCGACAGGACCGCGAGACGCGTTTCGGGCTTTTGAGCCTTTCCATTGCGGCGGTAACAACCGGTGGCGGCAGGTACACGCATTATGGTGAGGTTTCTTCTATTGCTTCCCAGCTTAAGCATTGCGTGAAGAAACTGGATGGCAGCAATTATCTGATTGATCGGCGGGAGATATAGCAGTCGATTTGTTGTATGCAGGAAGGTGACGGCGGACTGAAGCCGTAATACAGATGAGATGCGTAGCACCTGTGCCGAATTTGGATACAGGTGCTTTTTTTTGTGCTGATCCTTGTTGGGTGACGGTGCAGTTAACCAGGGGCAGAAACAACTCTGTCATGACCAGCAGTAGTATGGGCGGTAATTGTCCCTGCTTGGTGTAGTCTTGAAAAAACTTGCTTTGATGTTTGTTTTACGCTATGTGTAAAAATATATGTTGTTTACTTGTAACGATCAATGGTGGAGGGTTTAGATATGGGGAAATCGCTTGTTGAAATGGCGGCAGATTTGGTTCAGTCGCAATGTGCTTCAAAGGCTATGAATACAGAGGAAATGACCCTGGCATTGCAATCTACTTTTAATGCGTTGCAGGCGTTGCAGGCAGGCGAAGCAAAGCAGCAGGCTGGACTTTCAGAAGGAGCTGCCGGGGTGGTTGTTGTTCCAGGCATGACCCCGGAAAAATCAATCCAGAAAAATAAAATAGTCTGTCTGGAGTGTGGGCAGGAATTCAAGATGCTGTCGCCAAAGCATCTGCGCTCCCATGGCCTGACTGGCAGGGAGTACCGTGGGAAATGGGGCTTTCCTCTGCGGCAGCCTCTCTGCGCAAAGTCCCTTTCCGAACGCCGTAAGAAAGCAGGCAAGGAACGTGGTCTGCCGGATAATTTACGTAAGTCCATTGCCAAGCGCAAGAAAAACGGCCAAGCCAAGAAGGCGGCAGCCGTGAAGAAATAGCCCCTGGTGGGTGTTCCGGGTGTCCCTCAAGGAGGGCCTCTGACCTGAAGGTCGGAGGCCCTCCTTTTTTGTTATGGCGAGATTGTTTTTTCTGGGGAGTGGGGGACGCCTCCAGACAGGGGAGGGATATTGACTTTTTCCCGAATACGCAGCATAGTGCCGGGTGTTTTTTACATCGTTTCCGGCTTGGTGTATAATCCGTTTGTCCCTTTTTTTGTGAGTGAATCATGATTGTTGCAGCGTTGCTGTAACTTGTTGATCTTAGGGTGGCGGACCTTTGTGTTTTTGACTTTTATTGTGAGACTTCCATGATTGGTATTTTTGATTCGGGTGTGGGCGGGATGACAGTGGCCAAGGCTGTTGAACAGCTTCTGCCGCAATACCGCATTGCCTATTTCGGCGATCTGGCCCGAACCCCCTATGGTTCCAAGAGCCCGGAAACCATTATTGCCTATGCCCGGCAGAATACGGAGTTTCTTCTCGAGCAGGGGGCGAAAATCATCATCGTCGCCTGCAACACCGCAGCTAGCGTGGCTTCCGAGATTTTGCAGCAGGAGTTTTCCGTGCCCATCTTCGAGGTCATCAGCCCGGCGGTGCGCAAGGCCGTAGCCACCACCCGCTCCGGCCGCATCGGGGTAATCGGCACTCGGGCCACCATCAAGAGTGGGGTGTATGAAAAAAAGATCCTGGCCGAGGAGCCCAACTACACGGTGCATTCGCAAGCCTGCCCCCTCCTGGTTCCTCTGGTTGAGGAAGGCTGGCTGAACAAGCGGGAAACCAAGATGATCCTCCGCCGCTATCTCCAGCCGCTTCGACTCCGGCAGGTGGACACCTTTGTTCTGGGTTGCACCCATTATCCACTGTTGAAGGATTTGATCCAGCCGCGCATCGGCAAGCGGGTGGCGATCATCGATTCGTCCGAGGTGGTGGCGGAGAGCCTGGCCCTTTTTCTAGCAAACAACCCGGCCATCGAGCAGCAGCTCGAACGAAACGGGGAAAGCCATTATTATGTTTCCGATGTAACCGATGCGGCTGTTGATATAGCCAGAAAGGTCTTTGGGAGACCTATTGCTTTGGAAAAGGTTGCTTCGGATATTTTTAACAGGAGTCATTTGTCATGAACCACACTGCTTTTTCTACTAAATCTTTGTTCGCCTTGTTGATTGCTCTCATGTCACTGGCGGTTTTTCCCGATGCAGGCAGGTGTGCTGCCCTGACCCCTTTGGAGCTGGCCCAAAAACTCCAGGCCCGCTATGAGGAGACAAAGACCATGACTGCCGATTTCAAGCAGTCCACCTCGGTACCCATGAGCACCCGCAAGCGGCTTGGCGCGGGCAAGGTGATCATATCCAAACCCGGTCGTATCCGTTGGGATTACCAGGCGCCGGATAAGCAGGTGTTGATCAGTGACGGCAAGAAGGTCTCCATGTTTATTGCCAATTCCGCCCAGATGATTGTGCAGCCTGTTTCGCAATACATCAATTCCGATGTCACCTATGCCTTCTTTGCTGGCACCGGTAATATCGTCCGCGATTTCAAGGTGCTGCCGCCGGAAAGACAGGGGGATGCGAGTCTGAAGGCGATCAAGCTCGTGCCCAAGACCGCGCATCCGCAGGTGGAGTACCTCCATGTCTGGATCGACGAGAATTTCATGATCCGTCGCCTAGAGATTGTCGATCATTTTGGCAGCATAACCGACCTGGCCTTTTCCAATATCACCCGTAACGAACCGGTGTCGTCGGAGACCTTCGTCTTTACGCCGCCGTTGGGCACAGAAATTATTGAGCAATAAAAAACCGCTCAGCAGCACCACACCTGCTTCGCAGTCTCGCGGCGCTCGCTTAGCTGTCATCGGTCTGCTCATGTGCAATAGCACACTTCGCAGGCCTCTTTCGCGCATCTGCGGCACTGATGAGCGGTTTTTATTCTGGGGGGGCGAATTTTTGCCTCAAATAATTAAGAGCAGCAGAAATGGCTGAGAACACAAACCAGCCGCGCCCCCCGTTTTGTCTAGGGTTGATTTCCATGCCCTGGGCGATGTTCAACCGGCCCTCTGTGCAGTTGGGAGCGCTCAAGGGCTATCTTGCCCAGGCCGCGCCGGATGTGCAGGTGAGCTGCCTGCATCCCTATCTGGGGTTGGCCAAGGTTCTAGGTCTCGATCTTTATCGGGAAATATCTCAGGATGTCTGGCTCTGCGAGGGGCTCTATGCCGGACTGCTCTTCCCGGAGCAACGCGGGGCGCTGCGCGAGTTTCTTGGCAAAAGGCTCAAACAGTGCAAGGGTGCGGGCGCTCAGGATATTGACAGCCTCTGGCAGAAGGTGGATGCCCACCTGCAACAGTGGCTTACCCAGCAGGATTGGAGCCAGTTTGCGCTGGTGGGCTTTTCCGTCTGTTTCAATCAATTGCTGGCCTCGCTTCTTGCGGCCAAGCGGCTCAAGGCGTTACAGCCGCAACTGCCCATCGTTTTTGGCGGCTCATCCTGTGTGGCGGAAATGGGCAGCTCGCTGCTCATGGCCTTTCCCTGGCTCGATTATGTTGTGCATGGCGAGGGGGAGATGCCGCTGGCGAACCTCTGTCAGGTGCTGGCCGGGCGGCAGACCGCTTTGGCGCCCCAGGTCTTGGTCCGAACCCCGCAGGCAAGCAAAGATGCCTTCACCGGCTGTCAGTTCAAAACCCTTTCCGAGTTGCCTACCCCTGATTACGCTGATTATTTTCATGACCTGCGCCAAGAGTTTTCCGGGGAACCCTTCGTGCCGGAGCTGCCGGTTGAATTTTCCCGGGGCTGTTGGTGGGGGAAGTGCACCTTCTGCAATCTCAATCTCCAGTGGCATGGCTACCGGGGTAAGAGTGCCGAGCAGATGGAGCGCGAGGTGCTGAGCCTTTCCGAGCGGCATGGCTGCCTGGATTTCAGCTTTACGGATAACGTCTTACCCGGAAGGGAAGCCACACCTTTTTTTGCCAAGATGGCCGCCGGTAAAAATGATTTTCGCTTCTTTGCCGAACTCCGGGTCAACCAGCGGGGTGAGACTCTCAAAGGCTATCGGCAGGGCGGGCTGATGGCGGTGCAGGCCGGGATCGAGGCCCTTAGTCAGGGGCTGCTTGTGCGGATGCGCAAAGGGGCCACGGTCATGGAGAATCTGGTTCTGATGAAGGAGAGTGTTGCCCTGGGCATTCGGTTGGATGGGAACCTGATCACCGGCTTTCCCCAATCCACCGAGGCGGAGGTGCAAGAGACCCTGGCCAACCTTGATTTTGTTCTGCCCTTTACCCCCCTGACCGCCGCGACTTTTTTCCTCGGCCATGGCTGCGCGGTTGCCGATAATCCCAGTGATTACGGCATCCGCGCCATTGTCCAACACGCCAATAATCGCAAGCTTTTCCCGCCGCACATCCTGTCGGGCCTGACCCTGCTGATCAACGACTATCGCGGGGATCGGGCGCACCAGCGCAAACTTTGGCAGCCGGTGGTCAAAAAGATCCGCGATTGGCAACGGTTTCATGAGGCAAGGCGTTGCCCGGCCCATCTGGTCCCGCCGCTTTCCTACCGTGATGCGGGTAATCTCCTTATCATCCGTCAGGAACTGCCTGACCAGGCGACCCTGCATCATCGGTTGCGCGGCACCTCCCGGGCCATCTATCTTGCCTGCGAAACGGGAGTGGAACTTGATGCGCTTGCCCGGATGTTTCCCACGCTTGGTGCGGCGAAGCTGGCAACTTTTCTTGAGGAGCTTACGGCAAAACGGTTGCTCTTTGCCCAAGGAACAAGGTACCTTGCCCTGGCGGTACACACAGGAAAAGGGTTATGACGAATACGGAAAGGGCCAGACATCTCCCCATAACAAAACTGGTGCTCGGCGGCTGCCGAAGTGGCAAGAGCCGCTACGCCGAGCAATGGGTGACGGAAAAATTTTCGGACAAGGTCTTTGTCGCCACCCTTGAAGCGCGTAACGACTCGGAGATGGATCAGCGCATCGCCCTGCATTTACAGAGCCGGGGCATCGGCTGGCTGACCGTGGAAGAGCCGCTGGATTTGGCCGGGGTGCTTGAGAAAAACGAGACCGGGTCAGAGGTCTTCCTGGTGGATTGTCTGACCATGTGGCTTACCAATATGATGATGCAGGATTTCAGCGACGAGAAAATTCAGGGAGAGGTTGCCCGGTTATGTGCGATTGTAGCCAAACTCTCTGTCTCGGTGGTGTTGGTTGCCAACGAGGTTGGTCTTGGCATCGTGCCGGAATCACCCCTGGGACGACGCTTTCGCGATCTGGCCGGCTGGACCAATCAACAGATGGCCCTGGCTTGCCAGCAGGTGGTTCTGGTGGCTGCCGGTCTGCCTCTGCGACTCAAGGGTTGAGATGAATCCCAGCACGATCAGCGCCCAGGGCGCCCACGGCGGAGATATTCTCTCCATGGCCAAGCGGTTGGGCTGTGAGGTGGGCGACCTCGTCGATCTGAGCAGCAACCTCACCCCGTTGGGCATGGTGCCGGGTCTGCGGGAAGCCTTGAGCGAAAGGCTCGGCGAGATCAGCTTTCTGCCGGAAAGCGGCAGCGAAACCCTGGTCCACCTTTTTGCCGGGAAATACGGCTGCAACCCGCAGCAGGTTCTGGCGGGCAACGGCACCACCGAATTCATCTATGCCGTGCCAGCCAGCGTCCAGTCCAGGCGCGCTCTGATCATTGCCCCCACCTATGGTGATTACCAGACGGCCAGCCAGTGGGCCGGGTTGAGCGTCGATTTTTTCAATCTCAAGGCAGACGAGGATTTTGCCCTTGATTTCAACCGGTTGTCTGCCCGTCTGAGCGGGGGTGAGCTGGTGTTTCTCTGCAACCCCAACAACCCCACCGGCCGGGTGGTGGCCAGCCGCGCGCTGCTCGATTTCATCCTCGTCCATCCTGCCTCGGAATTTCTCATCGACGAATCCTACCTGCCCTTTGTCAGCGAGCCTTCCCTGGCCGGGTTTCCCCTGCCAGCCAATCTATTTTTGCTCTGTTCCTCCTCGAAGATTTACGGCATCCCCGGCCTGCGCCTTGGCTTTCTCGTGGCCAACGAGGAGAAGATGGCTCGGTTTGCGGCGCGGCGCAAGCCCTGGGGGGTGAATCGCATGGCCCAGGTGGCAGGGGAATTTCTTCTGGCGCATGGCGATACCTATGTTCAGGCGGTGCGTGAGTATCTTGTTCAGGTTCGGCCAGGCTTTGTCGCCCGGCTCGCTGCGCTGCCAGGGGTGCAGGTGGTGCCTGGCTCGGCGAATTTTATCCTCTGTCGGCTGGACGGGCCGATGACCGCTCCCCAGTTGCGGGAAGGTATGCTTAGCCAGCGCATCATGATTCGGGACTGCAGCAACTTCACCGGCCTGGATGCCCAGTATTTCCGGGTCTCGCTGCAAGAGGCCGAGCGCAATGAGCGGTGCCTGGCCGCCCTCGCCGGAATCCTTGGAGAGAAGCCATGAGAATCGCGATCATCTCCGATACCCACGATCATATCCTCAACCTACGGGCTGCGGTGAAATACTGCAACGCCTACAGCGTGAGCATGATCATCCATTGCGGTGATCTGATCTCCCCGTTCATGCTCGACGAACTTGCCCGCTTCAGCGGAGCGGTGCATCTGATCTACGGTAACAACATTGGCGACCAGCACGTCATCTCCCAGTCGTGCGGGTTGCGCTTTCCCACCATCAGTCATCACGGGATTTTAGGCGCGGTGGAGGCCGGGGGGCTGAAGCTCGCCTTTACCCATTATCCGCAGCTGGCCCGAGGCATCGCCAGCCAGGGCATGTTCGACGTGGTGTGTTGCGGCCATAACCATCGTTATCAAGTGGAAAAGGTTGGCGATTGCCTGCTGGTAAACCCCGGCGAGCTGTTGGGCAAGGACGAGCAGCCCGGATTCTGTATTTTGCAGTGTGAAACAAAAGAGGTGGAAAGGGTGGAGATCGGTTCTGCCATTGACAAGGATTGAAACGACAAGAGAGAAGCTCCCGTTTCGTAGTTGATAATCATAAAAACAACGTGTTGGTGAGGGTAATGACAATGACCGATGATGATAAAAGTTTTGCCGAGATGTTTCAGGAAACCGCCACCACCACCAAGGAAAAATTGCGGCCGGGTCAGAAGATCGAGGCCACCGTGGTGCGTATTGCCAAGGAATGGATCTTTCTCGATCTGGGGGCCAAGAGCGAAGGGTCGGTGGCCAAAAACGAGTTCACCGATGCTGAGGGCAATTTGACTGTGGCGGAAGGCGACCGGGTCCAGGTTTATTTTCTTTCTGAAAAGAGGAATGAACGCTTGTTCACTGCTAAGGTCAGCGGCGGCGCGGTGGCTGGCCATCTTGACGAGGCCTGCCAGAACGGCATCCCGGTTGAGGGCACGGTAACGGCCGAGGTCAAGGGCGGCTTTGATGTCCGTTTCTCCGGTAGCGTAAGAGCCTTCTGCCCCTTTTCCCAGATGGAGATGCGGAGGATCGAAAACGCCGAGGACTACATCGGCAAGAAATTTGCCTTCCGGATCACCAAGTTCAGCGAGCACGGCAAGAATATCGTGGTTTCCCGTCGGGCCCTGCTTGAGGAGGAACGGGCTCAACAGAAGGAGACCCTGCAAGAATCCCTGGCCATCGGGCAGACCGTTACCGGGGTTATCACCTCCATCCGCGATTTCGGTGCTTTTGTCGATATCGGTGGTATCGAGGGGCTGATTCCGGTTTCCGAGATCGCCTGGGGCCGGATCGAGGATATCCACGAGCGGCTGGCTGTGGGCCAGGAAGTGACCGTCACCGTGCTCAAGCTGGACTGGGACCAGGACCGCTATTCCTTCAGCCTCAAGGATTCCCAGCCCAACCCCTGGGATGAGATCAGCGGGATGTTCACCGAGGGCAGCGTCGTCACCGGCAAGGTTGTTCGCCTCACCGAGTTCGGCGCCTTTGTCGCACTTGCTCCGGGCATCGACGGCCTGGTGCATATCTCCAAGCTGGGGGCGGGGCGACGCATCAGCCATCCGCGGGAGGTCGTTCAGGTGGGCGATGCCCTTGAGGTGAAGATCGACAGCGTGGATTCAGAGAAAAAGCGGCTGTCCCTCTCCTTGCCCATGCCTGCCAAGGCTGAAGGCCAGGAGACCGGTAAGCCAGGGGGTAAAAAGGACAAGGCTGCGGGTGAGGGTGAAAACCAGGGCGATTTTCGTCAGTACATCGCGGAAAAGAAGAAGGAGACCAAGCCCATGGCCACCTTTGCCGACCTCTTCAACAAGGGGCAGGCAAAGTAGGGCGGGGCGGCGGCGCGTTTGCTGTTTTTCTCCCGGACCGGGAGAGTTGGTTTCAGCGTCAGCAGCTGTCGTTGACGCGTTGGCTGCTTGCCGCCCAGCGGTACAGGTAATCGTTGAGCTTCAGCTGTTGCTCCAGGGTGATGGTGTCCCAAGCGCCTTGCTTGGCGCATTTCGGGGAGCGGGTTTCAAAAACCCGGTTCCAGCCCTCCGAGCTTTTTGATTCCACCCAGAGAAAGGGGGCGCCTTTGTCGTTGTTGCGAGTGTGGCAGCTCTTG
>JAPLJH010000075.1 GCA_026388695.1 Deltaproteobacteria bacterium
CAGGGCGCGGGCCACCATGGCGATGAGGCTGAGTTTCTCTTCGATGGAGAAGGCGGTGTTGCTGTCGATGAGCTCCTTGATGTTTTTGCCATCAATATATTCCATGACAATATAGGTTGCGCCGTCCTGCTCCCCGATATCGTAGATCGCGGTGATGTGGCTGTGGTTGAGGTTGCCGACAATGCGGGCTTCGTGCAGAAGGGATTCGATGGCCTTTTGCCGGTTGTGTTCGTTTGTGACGCGGTCGAGCCGTAGGCTTTTGATGGCAACCTTGCGGTGGATGAGTTCGTCCTGGGCAAGGTAGACCTCGCCCATGGCGCCCAGCCCGATTTGCCGGATAATGCGGTAGCGGCCGATGGTTTGCGGAATCTCTGTATGCACTGGGGCTGTCTGCTCCTGGCTGAAATTGTGTCGCTGTCAGATTAGGATATAGATTGGCCGGGGGCATGGCAAGTTTTTTGCGGGGATGTCCGCACCGCCACGCCGGGGGGATTAGAGCCGGAGGAGAAAGCTTTGGGGCGCGTGGAAGTCGGGCTTGGCTTCCGGGTGGGCAAAGGCCCAGTAGCTCAGCCGGGTATCCCGATACTGGATTACGGCGCTGATGCCGACCCGAAGGAGGGCATTGTTTGCATGGAGTGGGGCAATATCCAGTTCGGCGGTGAGGGAGAAGCGCTCCGGTGTGCGGGTTGTGGTGATCGCTGGCGCGGCAATCCGATCTTCTTGACGCATTCCAGTCCGGTAGTCGGTAAAGGCGTAGACATTCCAACCCCCATTCGGGGCAAGGTTCAATTCCCAGTAGTTTTTCGTTCCTTCCTCAGCCCAGAACATCTCCAGGCAGGTGGCTTGCCAGAGGTTGTCGCATCGGTTCCGCTCAGTCGCGGTCGGCAGGACGAGATCGCCTAGATTTCCTTGCAGGAAAAAGGAAAGGGTGATGGCCTGAGGTGTGCGCGCAATGGTGCCCTGGATGCTCACACCGCCGGAATCCTGGCCGGGGAAGGGGTGCAGGTCAAATTCAGGCATGCTTTCCGCACTCCGCCACAATCTTTTTGATCTCCCTTTCCTGCGCCTCAATGCTCTGGCAGAGGGCGAACTGAACCATGGCCCGGTGCAGGTTCTGGCCCGGCCTTCTGATGCGGAAATAGACATCCCCGGCCAGATGGTCGGAAAAGAAACGCAACCCCAGCTCAAAGGTGATGAGCCGAACGGCGTCGTAGAGGTAGCGATAATCGGCAACGGAAAAAAACGGCGCCACCTGGGGCAGATATCCCCGCAGGATGGCGGCGCAATAGGCAAGATTGAACGAGACCTCGGCCAGGGGTACGTCTTCTCCTGCCGCATTGCAGCAGGAGCGGAGGCAGTCGCCGATGTCGTAGTGGAGCAGGCCGGGCTTGACGGTGTCCAGATCAATGAGGCTGATCGCCTGACCGGTATCGCGGCTAAAGAGGATGTTGGTCAACTTGGGATCGCCGTGGATGGGGCAGGAATGCAGCTCTCCCCGAGCCCGTGCGGCTTCGAGTACCTCTCCCGCCTCTTTTCTTTCATCAATGAATTGGTGGCAGAAAAGTGCCTCCGGCGAAGAATCGGGCCGGGGAGGCGATGGAGCAACTGCGGCATAGTGGGCAAGATACCCGGGGGTGACATGGAAGCCGGGCAGGGTGTCGTGCAGCAGATGGGCGGGCAGGTCATGGATCAGGGCATGGAAAAATCCCAGGGCCCGGCCCGCCTCTTCGGCTTGGGCCTCACTTGTGATAGCGTCGAACGTCTGGGTGTCGGCAATAAAGGTTTGGGTCCGCCATACCGCTCCATCGTCATCCCGGCAATAATCAGCACCGCTCAGGCTGGGGACGATGCTCGGCAGCTCCCAGCGCTGGTTTGGACTGGCCAGGAGTTTGGGGCGGACATGGTTGTCGAGAACCCGCAGGTTATGCATGATCTGCTCTGGCCTTGGGAATACTGTGGGGCTGAGGCGTTGCAGGATGAAATCCCGAATACCCTGGCCGCCTGCGACCCGGACCAGATAGGTGTCGTTGACATTGCCGGAGCCGTACTCATCCACGGAGAGGATCTCGCCGAGAAAGGCGAATTGGCGGGCGATGGCAGCAGGATCGGTCACAGGGGCATCCGGGGCGGCAGCTTCAGCGGAACAGGTAGTGCTTGCGCACCGCAGTATGCACCTGCCACTGGCAATCCAGGCCCTTGGGGAAGGTCACGTAATCGCCGACAACGATGTGTACGGTCTGCTCCGCAGTGGTCACGGTGATCTCGCCTTCGAGGATATAGCAGGATTCTTCCTGGTCGTAATGCCAGGGAAAGGCCGAAGGCTCGCACTGCCAGATCGGCCATTGGTCAAGACGTAGGGTCTCGCGTTTTTTCGGGGAGAGCTTTTCAACGGTGATGGTCATGGGGTTCCTCGTCGATGTTCATGGAATGATTATGTTTCACAGATAGCCGTGGGCTTCATCTTTGTCAATTCTTAAGACCATGGGGTGTGAGGTAGGGCTTGCTAAAAGAAATATCCCCAGATATAAAAATGGAAGCAAGGGGATAATTCGGCAATCATGGCCAGGGGTGGCTGGATTGCCTGGGCGAAAAGGGGGTAGGTGATGACGGGCGGGTTTCATGAGAAAAGAAAAGAGGTACGGGTGTATTTTGCTCCGGGAGAAAATATCTGCGGGATTTTTGTTTTTCCTGATTTCGGACGGTTTTCCTTTACCGCTTTGGTTCTTGATCTGAGCCTTGGGGGAGTCCATTTCACCGTGAAACGGGAGGAGTGGAATTCCTTGGAACTTGGCAGTCAGCTCGTTCTTGCCCGGCTCAGCAAGGGGGAGGAGGTTTTCTGCGACAGAGCCATGCCGCTCACGGTGCGCTGGGTGTTGGACCACCCGATGGTGAGCAATGTCAGTGTTGGCTGCGAGTTTGACGGGTTGGAGGAAGATGAT
>JAPLJH010000050.1 GCA_026388695.1 Deltaproteobacteria bacterium
ACACGATTCCGAGGGGTGAGCCAAGCCACCTTTTTCTTGCACCTCAAAGAGTGTGAGTTTAGATTCAATTACCGTGACCAGAATATGTATCGGGTGATTCTCAAAATCATCCGAGAAAATCCTCTGTTCTAGTCATGACCCATAAATTATTCGCAAAAAGAGGAAAACATCATGAAAAAAATGATCCTTCTTCCCGATGAAGATCGCGTCACCCAATGGTACAACGTTATGCCCGACATGCCCGGCGGCATGCCTCCGCCCCTGAATCCCGCCACCAAAGAGCCGCTGACCCCGGATCTGATGGCCCCCATTTTCCCCATGGGGTTGCTGGAACAGGAGATGAGCGACAAGCGTTGGATCGATATTCCCGAAGAAATTCAGGATATCTGGTCCATCTGGCGGCCCTCTCCCTTGGTGCGCGCCAATTTTCTTGAAGAAAAACTGGGCACCAAGGCGAAGATCTATTTCAAATACGAGGGGGTCTCCCCTTCCGGTAGCCACAAAACCAACAGCGCTGTAGTTCAGGCCTATTACAACAAGCGGGAAGGCGTCAAACGGTTGGCCACCGAGACCGGAGCCGGTCAGTGTGGCAGCGCCCTGGCCTTTGCCACCCACAAGTTCGGCCTTGAGTGCAAGGTATACATGGTGCGGATTTCCTACGACCAGAAGCCGTACCGCAAATCTATGATGAACACCTACGGCGCGGAGATTGTACCCAGCCCCAGCCCGGATACTCCCACCGGCCGAGCCATCCTGGCCAAGGATCCCAACAGCAACGGCTCCCTTGGAATCGCCATCAGCGAGGCCCTGGAAGATGCGGTGTCCCGCGAGGATACCAAGTACGCTCTAGGTTCGGTCCTCAATCACGTCTGCTTGCACCAGAGCATAATAGGTCTGGAGGCCAAAAAACAACTGGCCATGATCGGCGAGACCCCGGATGTGGTGATCGGCTGCTGCGGCGGCGGCTCCAACTTTGCCGGCCTGGCCGCGCCCTTCCTCCCCGACAAACTGAACGGCAAGAATATCCGGTTGATCGGAGTGGAGCCAGCTTCCTGTCCCTCACTCACGAAGGGCATCTATGCCTATGACTTCGGCGATGTTTCCGAGCGCACCCCGTTGCTGTACATGTACACCCTAGGCCACGATTTCATGCCGCCGGGCATCCACGCCGGTGGACTCAGATATCACGGCATGGCCCCCATTGTCAGTGCCATGCTTCGGGAAAACCTGATGGAGGCTATGGCTCTCCATCAGGTAGAATGCTTTGAGGCCGGGGTGCTTTTCGCCCAGACCGAGGGAATTATCCCGGCGCCCGAGTCCTGCCATGCAATTCGGGCGGCCATCATTGAAGCCACCAAAGACCTGAAGGAACCCAAGACCATCCTGTTCAATCTTTCGGGCCACGGTCTTCTTGATCTTTCCAGCTACGACAAGTTCTTCGCCGGCGACCTTCACAACTTTGAGTACCCTGCTGAGGCTGTTGCAGAGGCTAAAAAACATCTTCCGAAGATTGAGGTCGGTTGATAAAAATGGTCATTACCGCGCCGTTTCTTTAAACAAAAAACGTAGGTGTCAAAGAGGATAAGAGTCATCCTCACGAGGGGGACTTGGCGGGCGTGGTGGACACTTGCAACCCAGCTCAAGTTATTCCCTGGGCGTCAGACGGAAATTAACCCAATTTTAGTCCGGTCTTCCTCCGGTCTTTTCGGCAGGAGCCGAATACTCTTATCGTTTTATTTTGCTTGTGTGAGAAGGCTTTCTACTCTCTGGTTTTACGAGGAAGTCATCTTTCCTTTATGGGAATAACAAAAAGAGAATTTCAGTGCTTTTGTGAAATGAAGATATCAAATAAAATTTTTGTCTTTTTGTTTTGAAATCGATCCATTACATAATTTAACAACTCCACTTAATCGTTAGACTACGAATCCGCAGGTCGCACGTTCGAATCGTGCCGGGCGCACCAGAAAATTCAAAGGCTTAGAGGGTTTCCTCTAAGCCTTTTCTCATTCAACCCGGCCCATTTTTTTATTTTACCCCTCTTTATCTTTCCCAAAAATCTTCTGCCAGGCCATCTCACGTGAAATTACGCCTTATTCTCATTGTGTTTTTTTCTCACAACTTGTTACTATAAAAAAGATATTCATGAACCGGCGAGCACGGTTGCCCGTGATCCTCCCTGGTTTTGAAATTTTCGACTTTTAACCACATCCTGACAACACCATAAGTTCCCTCCAGCAAAGTGGGAGTTCCTTATGTCAATTCTGGATATCGTATCTCACATGAAGGGTTTGGCTTGAACCAAAACGATTACACATTGCTGGTTGTCGAAGACAACATCTCCATGCTCAAAATGGTCACCAATATGCTGACCAGCATCGGCTATCAGAATGTCGTCACGGCCAGAAACGGCAAGGAAGCATGGGAACAAATCAACACCCCCATACCCAGGATTGACCTCGTCCTCTCAGATATGATCATGCCGGAGGAGGATGGACTGCAGTTACTCCAGCGCATCAGAACTTCGGAAGAATACTGGAACATGCCGTTCATCATGGTCACCTGTGTTGATGACCTCGACAAAATCATGTCCGTGACCGAAGAACACATCGATGCCTATTTGGTCAAGCCCGTCACCGAGGCTGTCCTTAAATCGAAAATTTACTCCGCCCTCAAAAAGGCTTACGATCCTGACCCGTACCATCGCGCCCTGTACCTGGGGAAAAAATTTCTGCGCCAGGGACGGCTTGAGCTTGCCATCCAATCCCTGGCAGAGGCCAGAAACCTCCAGCCCGGGCAGTCTGCCACCTATTTCCACCTTGCCCAGGTGCAGGAAAAAATCGGCAGGATGGATGAAGCCGAGGAAAATTATAAGCGTTGCAAGGACTGTAGCAACGATCTCTACGTCAACTCCCTAGACGGGCTGGCCCGGGTTTATCGACACAAGGGTGATCACGCCAAGGCCATGGCCGTGCTCCAAAAAGCGATCGCGATCTCTCCCAACACCCCAGATCGCCATATGGATCTTGCCGTGCAGCTCAGCACCTTGGGTAACCACGATGAAGCACGATCCTCCCTGGCCACGGCGCTGAAGCTCTCCAGAAAAGAAGCCCAAATCCCAGATAAGTATATCGAGGCCTGCCTGGACTGCGGCATGGATGCAGAAGCCGAGGCGATCATGCAGCGGAACATGAACAGCAACATGGAGGACATTATTCTTTTAAACCAGATGGGCATTGTCTGTAGACGGCGAAAGGAGTTTGACCGGGCCAAGCTCTACTATGAACGCGCCTTGCAACTTGCGCCTGGAGACGAATCACTCAACTACAACTATGCGGTACTGCTTGTTGACCTGAAAGACTACCAGACCGCCCGCAACTATCTTAAACATGTTCTCCGACAAAATCCCGACTTTGAAAATGCGGTGACCCTGCTGGCTATGCTGGATAAACGCGAGGCAGCACCAAGCACCTAAAAGACACGTCATTCCCTGCCATATTCCCCACGGCGCAGAGGTTCGGCTCGCCATTCCCAAGATTATTTCTGCCCACACAAAACATTGCGTCACAATTTGGCTGGCTCCCGATTTCTAGCAAAAATTTTGCAGAACAACCCCGCCCGACCCACATGTTTTGAAAAAAATGGGCAATTCCAGGCAAATACGGTTAAAATACGAAAAATTTTGATCGGCTTCCCGCGCAAACACCCTCTGCCACCGCACAAGCCGTGCCCCGACAAACCAGGAGAATCGTTCCATGCATCTTCCCACCAGCCGACGCTCTTTCCTCAAAGCCTCGCTGCTGACCACCCTTGCTTTGCTCCACCCCGGAAAAGCGCAGGCCAATTTTTCTACGGGGAAGCAGGTGTCAGGCCGACTGAATCTATACAACATCCATACCGGCGAAAAAATCAGCACCACCTATCGCGACCCGGACGGCCAATACAATACCCTGGCCATCAACGAGCTGAACTGGCTGCTGCGCTGCCACTATACCAATGAGCAGCACCCCATTGATCTCCAGACCCTGGATTTTCTCGATCTTCTCAACACCAAAATGGGCAGCACCAACGAGATCCATGTCATCTCCGGCTTTCGCTCGTCAAAATACAACGACTATCTCATCAGCCAAGGCCACAAGGTGGCAAGGCACAGCCTACATCTGGAAGGCCGCGCCATCGACATCCGCATCCCAGGCACGGCCCTGGCCAATCTCCACCGCACCGCCCTCTCGCTCCGCATCGGCGGGGTTGGCTATTACCCCAGCGAGGATTTCGTCCATATCGATTCAGGAGCCTTCCGCACTTGGTAGCCTGGCCGAACCCCATGTCCCTTGCCCTGAGTTTCTTTCGCTTTTTCTGCTGCACGCTCCTCGCTATCCTGCTTCCTGTCCTTGCAATGGCGGCACCCGAAGCCACCCCGGCAACGGGAGAACTCTGTTTGCTGCCTGCCTTGGAGACCGCCCTTTCCCAATATCGGCAAATTACCGAACAGGGCGGCTGGCCCCAGGTTCCTGGCGGCCCTGCCCTGCACGAAGGCGACCGCAATGACCGCATCCCCATTCTCAAGCAACGCTTGGGGGCCAGCGGTGACTTGGCTACGTCAGCGGCTCAGGGAGATCATTTCGACGGAGCGCTCAAGGAGGCGGTGCAAAGATTCCAGACCCGCCATGGCCTTCTTGCCGATGGCACTGTCGGGGCAGGAACCCTGACGGAGCTGAACGTGCCCACCAGCGAACGCATCCGGCAACTCGCCGCCAGCCTTGAACGCTGCCAGCCGCTGCCAGCCGTTCTGGAGCATCGCCATATCCTGGTGAACATCGCCGACTTCACCCTCAAGCTGTACGAGGATGGCAAGCCCGTGCTCGCCATGCCCGTGATTGTCGGCAAAACCTACCGACAAACCCCGGTGTTCAACGGGCGCATTTCTTCCCTGGTGCTCAACCCGAACTGGGAGGTGCCGCACTCCATCGCGACCAAGGATCTTCTTCCAAAGATCAAAAAAAATCCGGGGTATCTCGGCCAGATGCATCTGCGGGTATTCCAGGGTTGGCAGGATAGCGCCGAAATCGACCCCGCCACCATCAACTGGGCAAGCCTCTCCGCAACGCACTTCCCTTACCGGCTGCGCCAGGACCCCGGACCAGCCAATGCCCTGGGTCGCGTGAAGTTCCTCTTTCCCAATCCCTTCGATGTCTACCTGCACGACACCCCGAGTCGTGAGTTGTTCCAGAAAGACGCCCGCACCTTCAGCTCCGGCTGCATCCGCATCGCCAAGCCGCTGGACCTGGCCGCCTACCTCCTGCAAGGCACCAAACTCAATTCCGTGGATGCCCTGAATGCGGCGATCTCCCGCGAAAAGACGCAGCAGATCGTTATTCCAGCGCCCATCGCGGTCCATATCGTCTACATGACCGCCTGGGTTGATCGGGACGGCATCATCCAGTTCCGGTCCGATATCTACAACCGGGACCCGGCTCTGCAATAACTTGGGAGCAGACGAGGTGGGGCTGAGAGCTTGTCCGTAAATAAGCTTTTCAGGGATCGCGCCGGATTTTGAGACGGATTTGGCCGAAACGATTGAGCAAAACCACAGGCGTAGCAACGCTACGGCGAGGATTTTGCGATTGAGGAGCGGTCAAAGACGGCCAAAAGCTGGATGCGAGCACCAAAGATTATTTACGGACAAGCTCTAACATCAGCCCCGGCTTGAGATGAGAATCCCCAGCACGATAAGGATCAGGCCGGCAACCTTGTACAGGGTGACCTGTTCGCTGAGCAGGATTGCGGAAGCCAAAAAGACCAGGACAAAGTTGAGGCCCATGAAGGGATAGGCATAGCTGAGATCAAAGGCGGTCATGGCCGCCATCCAGCAGAGCGAGGCGAGAAAGGCCGCGACAAAGCCGCTCAGGATAAAGGGGTCAAAAAACAGCTTGAGCAGAAAGACGATCTTCTCGGCTAGTTCGCCGGGCAAAGCCCCGTGAAACGGTATCCGCCACTTAATGATCAACTGGCCGTAGACCGTGAAGAGTATCGTGCCGAAAATATACAGATGCGCCATCAGTTTCTCCCGCTCCATTCCCTGATTGTTTCACAGACCGTGTCGATCTCCGCCTCGGTAATGCCGTAATACAGCGGCAGCCGGATGAGCCGCTCGCTTTCCTTGGTGGTGTAGATATCCCGCCCGGAAAACCGCCCGTATTTCAGGCCGGCCGGGGCGCTGTGCAGCGGCACATAGTGGAACACCGCCCAGATGACCGCCTTTTTGAAATGCTCCAGCAACGCGGTGCGCTCCTCCAGATCCTTGACCTTGAGATAAAACATATGGGCATTATGCTGGCAGGTTTCCGTGACCACGGGCAGCTCGATAACCCCGGCTGCCGCAAGGGGTTCCAGTTTGTCGCGGTAGGCCAGCCAACTTTTGAGCCGATCGGCATTGATGCCCTCGGCCATCTCCAACTGCCCCCAGAGATAGGCGGCCTGGAGTTCGGAAGGCAGGTAGCTGCTGCCAATGTCCACCCAACTGTACTTGTCCACCATGCCGCGAAAAAACTGGCTGCGGTTGGTGCCTTTTTCGCGGATGATCTCGGAGCGCTCGGCAAAACGGCTGTCGTTGATGATCAGCAAGCCGCCTTCGCCGCCGCTGGTATAGTTCTTGGTTTCGTGAAAACTGTAGGTGCCCATGTGGCCGATGGTTCCCAGCGGCCTGCCCTTGTAGCGACTCATCATGCCCTGGGCCGCATCCTCGATGACGAACAGGCCGTATTTCTCGGCAAGCAGCATGATGGCATCCATCTCGCAGCCCACCCCGGCGTAATGCACCGGCACGATAGCCTTGGTCTGCGGGGTGATCGCCGCTTCGATCCGGGTCTCGTCGATGTTCATGGTGTCGGGCCGGATATCCACGAAAACGATGCGGGCTCCGCGCAGGGCAAAGGCGTTGGCCGTACTGACAAAGGTGTAGCTGGGCATGATCACCTCATCGCCTGGCTCGATGCCGATGAGGATCGCGGCCATCTCCAGGGCATGGGTGCAGGATGGGGTGAGCAGGGTTTTCCGGCAGCCGAGCTGCTCTTCGAACCAGCGCTGGCAGCGCTTGCCGAACGGGCCGTCGCCGGAGATCTGCGGGCTCTTCATGGCCTCAAGGACGTACTGCTCTTCGTTGCCGGTGTGCGGGGGCTTGTTAAAGGGGATCATCGTTGTACTCGCTTCATGAAATTGATGGCGTTGGTGCCCTCGTTGAACAGCAAATCCACAATGGACACCCCGTGCTCAAAGGGCGGGAAGAGCTGGGTGTATTCCGGGTAGCCGCTGTAGTCCATCCATTCGACCTCGATTCCTGCGGCGGTGAAGATCGGGACATCGAGATAGTCACTGGCTGCGGGGCCGCTGAGGTAGGTGGTGGCCCCAAGTTTTTGGCAGAGTTCCAGAAGCCGTTCGCTCTTGCCCGGCGCCAGGCTGAACTCGCTGGAGCAGCGGATGATGGTGGTGATGCCCAGCATCCCATTGATGGCCGTCAGAAACTTGCGGTTTATCTCACTTAAATATTCCTCGGTGGCGCCCAGGTACAGCTCCTCGAAGGCATCCTTGTACTCCTTGAAATGCGCGGCCTTGGCGTAGTTTTGGGCCAAGGTCTTCCAATGCTGCTTGTGCCAGCCGGGGTTGCTGATTTTTGTTTCCCGGATCGTCTGGTGCAGCGATTCCACCCGGACCGGGATGGTGAGCCATGCCAGGCCTTCCCGGGTCTTGATCTTGTTGCGGTTGCGCCAGTCGTTCTTGGTGTACTGCATGTCGTCGTAGAGCACAAATTCATCAACGCTGCGGATGATGTCAAAATATCCCTTCCAGGGGATATAGTTGGACTGGAGAATGGCGATCTTTTTCATGACCGTGGCTCGATATTGACGGCTTCCTGGATGATATAGAGCGGCCGCCCCTTGACCTCGTCAAAGATCTTGCCGATGTACAACCCCAAAATCCCCAAAATGCCAAAGAGAAGGCCGAACATGAAAAACATCGAGACCATCAGACTGGTCCAGCCCTCGGCGATGTCGCCGTAAAGAAAATAACTCAAGAACAGCCAGCAGGCGTACCCCATGCTGCCCAGGGCAATGAAGAAGCCGAACTGGATGAAGAGCCGCAGCGGCTTGTTGGAGTGGGCCACGATGGAGTCGATGGCAAGATTGATCAGCTTGGCAAAATTATAGGACGACTTGCCGTACAAGCGGTCGTCGTGCTGCACCGGAATCTGGGTTCGCTTGAAGCCGGCGATCTTGACAAACAGCGGAAAGGAGCGGTTCTGCTCCCGGTAGCGGTTGACAGTGGCGATCACCTGCCTGGAGAAAATGCCGAAATTGGCAATGGTGCTGTCGTGCTCCGTGTCGGTAAAATACTCCAGCACCCCGTAAAACATCCGGGAGGCAAGCTTCTTGAAAAAGCTGTCCTGCCGCTCCACCCGCTGCCCGAAGACGATATCGTAGCCTTCCATGGCCTTGGCGTAGAGTTTGGTGATCTCCTCGGGCTTGTCTTGCAGATCGCAGTCCATCACCACCACCCAGTCGCCCTGGGCATGGTCGAGCCCGGCGGTAATGGCGTAGTGCTGGCCGAAATTCCGCGAGAGATTGATGCCCTTGATCCTGGACTCTTGCCGGGCAAGGGCCTGGATATGCTCCCAGGAGCCTTGGGGGCAGGCATCATTGACCAGGATGATCTCGAAGTCGTCGGTGATGGGGGCAAGGGTCACGGCAACCCTTTCACAGAGCGCACCCAGACACTCCTTACAGCCATAAACTGGCGAAACTACACTGATTTTTACTGGGCCAGCCATTGTTATGCCTCCTGCGCGGTGCGGCGGGATGTGGGAATCGCAATAGAAATCATCTGTCTTTCAGGGAGCATCGTTCTTCTCCGAGCAGGCGGATCGGGTTTTCGGCAAAGACAAACACCGTGTAGGCGCCAAGGGGAAATTCCTCATCGACTTTGGGCATGGAGCGTTGCTTCAAGCCGGTGTTCCAGTTGTCGAGCTTGTCGTTGGGCACCAGGAAGAACACCTTGCCAGGAGCCGCATCCTTTTCGTACCAGCGGTCGCTGGAAAGCCAGAGGCAGAGGCCGATTCCACGCCAGTCGATGTCAACAGGGCGGATGGCCACCGCACCCTTGCTCAGCACGGTGTAGACATGCGAATCCCAGTAGGGGGCGTAGCCGTAGGTAAGCCCGCGGCTTTCCAGACCGGAGACCAGCTCGATCCGGACCTTGGCCGTATCCCGCCAGCCCTCGGGGGAGATGTTTTTCCAGGTGCCGCCGAGCGCGAGCACAAAGGCCGCGACCAGCACCGCCTTTGCAACCGGAGGAAAAAACCGCCACACCACCACCGGGCAGACCAGGATCATCATCAGATACGGGATGATGTAGCGGATGTTGTTGCGGGCGGCGTAAGCGCCTTCGTGCAGGGTGCTCACCGAGTAGAGAAAAAAAATCAGGGCAAAGCCGAGATAGGAGAGGAGCAGGAAGTACCTCTGCCCCTGGTCCATACGCTGAAAATTTCGCCGGGCATAATAGGCGGGCAGGGCCAGGGCCAGGGGATAGAGGCCCAGCTTCAGCAGGGAACCCACCCCCTCCACCGAGGCCAGCACCACCTTGTTCCCCCACTCCGCACCGATGAAATTCAGCAGCCCGAGCAGCGAATAGGCAAGATGAAACGGCAAATCCTGGAGCGGAACCAGCAACGCATTGTTGGCGCCTCCGGCAAGGTGGAGCCCGGCAAACAGCCATTTATGGGAGACCACCGCCAACAGGAACACCCCGGCAATGGCAGCCGCAGAAATGCTTTTCGGGAGAAGAGCCATCCGCCAGCCTGCCTTTCCGCCGCCAAGCAGGGCCTCCCGTTCCGCATAGAGCAACGCCAAAAAAGCGCCGAAGAACGGGGCAATGTAGTACACCAGAAACCGCACCGGATTCTCGATCACCACCAGATACAGCAAAGCGAGCAGCAGGGCAAACAGGAAAGGTCTTGCAAACCTGCCGGAATCCGATGGCTTGGCCTTAAGCCACAGGAGCAGGAAGGAGAGAATAAAGGCAAAGTACCAGGTGTAGGCGGCCTCACCGTAAACCTCCCGCAGATACATGGGGGAATACCCCAGGCCGATGATAACGCAGCCCATCAAGGCCGCGGTTTTTGAAAGCCCCAACGCCCGCAAAAGCAAGGCCAGCAAGCTCATGGTGATCACGATCACCAGAGCAACAGAAACCCCATGGGCAAAGAAGCTGTTTTCTCCGGCCATGACCCAGGGGATCAGCAGGAGATGCTTGTAAAACACCCAGAGATCATTGTTGACATACCACCAGGTTTTCGGAAAAAACTCCCCGGCCCGGACGATTTCCTCCGCCAGAATATTGGCAATGGCAGCGTCGGAGTTGAAAAAAGCCTGGTACGAGCAGAAAATATAAAAACCGAGGGCGGCAATAGTGGCAGCGAGCAAAAGCCCGGCGCCGCGAAAAAGCCATTTCTGCTTGGGGGTGGTTGGCAAGATAGTCACTGCGCTCTCTGGGTCCGTAATCGGCAGAAGGGGAACAGGGGTAAACCCGTTGGGAGATTCAGGAGGAATAGACACCGACCGTCACCTGCTTTGGCAGCGGCGCTGCGCCCCTTGAAAAAATACCTGCCACAGGCTGGATCGTCCCGAAATAATACAAAAAATCCCACAACACTGTCAAGGGGAATCAGCAGGCATCCACAAGCCTGTCCGCTCCCAGATTACGATGGGACGCGGCAGCCCGAACAACGGCGGCTTCCCTCGCAAAAACACCCATATTCGTATTGTTACCCGCATCCGCCATTGTTATTTTCAGCCATTTGCAGTATATAGAGCGGCTTACACTCGCCAGCGCCCCTCTTCTCCACGAAGGCCGCCGGAAACACCCATGTTTATTGCAGCCAAGGAACCATCATGATCACCGCAGTCAATATCGCCCTCTCCTACGGGAAAAGGATTATCTTCAAGGACGTCAACATCAAGTTCGCCCCAGGCAACTGCTACGGCCTCATCGGCGCCAACGGCTCCGGCAAATCTACCTTCCTTAAAATCCTGGCCGGAGAAAAAGAAGCGGACAAGGGCGAGATCGTGGTCGGCCCCAAAGAGCGGATCGCCATGCTGCGCCAGGACCATTTCGCCTTTGACGAAGAAACCGTGTTCGACACAGTGGTTATGGGCCACAAGCAGCTCTACGAGCTGATGCACGAACGGGAGGCGCTCTACGCCAAGCCGGAGCTCAGCGAAGCGGACGGCATCCGGGCCGGAGATATTGAGGCGGAGTTTGCCGAGATGAACGGCTACGAGGTGGAATCCGAGGCCGCCGTGCTGCTCAAGGGCCTCGGCATCCCCGAGGAGTTCCGCGAAAAAAAGATGAAGGAGCTGGAAGGCGGCGACAAGGTGCGGGTGCTGCTCGCCCAGGCCCTGTTCGGCAACCCGGATGTGCTGCTGTTGGACGAGCCCACCAACCATCTGGATCTCAAGTCCATCACCTGGCTGGAGGATTTCCTCTTCCGCTTCCAGAACACGGTGATCATCGTCTCCCATGACCGCCATTTCCTAAACCAGGCCTGCACCCATATAGCGGACATCGACTTTGGCGAGATCCGTGTCTACGTGGGCAACTACGATTTCTGGTACCAGGCCAGCCAGCTTTTCGTCAAACAGAAGCAGGACGAAAACAAGAAGACCACGGCCAAGGCTAAGGAACTCACCGACTTCATCCAACGCTTCTCCTCCAACGCCTCCAAGGCCAAACAGGCCACCTCGCGCAAAAAGCTGCTGGACAAGCTCACCATCGAGGACATGCCCGCCTCGTCGCGCAAATATCCCTTCGTGGTTTTCAAGCCCGAACGGCCCTGCGGCGACATCATTCTCGAGGTTATCGGCCTGGGCAAGGAACTGGACGGGGTCACGGTCCTAAACGACTTCAACCTCACGGTCCACAAGGGCGATAAAATCGCCTTCATCGGCGCCAACTCCGTGCCCAAGACCGCCCTTTTTGAGATCCTCACCGAAGGAATGGCCCCGGATCGCGGCAGCTTCCGCTGGGGGATCACCATGTCCACTTCCTACTTCCCCAAGGAAAACAGCGCCTTCTTCGACAAGGAAATGACCCTGGTGGAGTGGCTGAGCCAGTTCACTCCGCCCAGCGAAGGGGAAAACTTCGCTCGCGGTTTCTTAGGCAAGATGCTCTTCTCCGGAGAAGAGGCCCTGAAAAAAACCACCGTGCTCTCGGGCGGCGAGAAGGTGCGTTGCATGCTCTCCCGGATGATGCTCACCGGAGCCAACGCCCTGATCCTGGATGAGCCCACCAACCATCTGGACCTGGAATCGATCACCGCCTTAAACAACGGCCTCATCGCCTTCCCAGAGATAATCCTCTTCGCCACCCACGACCACCAGATGGTGTCCTCCACCGCAAACCGGATCATCGAAATCCTCCCCAACGGGATCATCGATAAAAGGATGGATTTTGACGATTATCTGGAAAATGCTGAGGTAGCGGAGCTGCGGGAATCATTGAGCAACGGAGAGGTGGCTTTGAGTCTGTAGTTGTAGTCGCAGTTAAAATCCCATTGGCACGCAGCCGAGCACCGGAGAGGCTGCCGAAAAGGGGATTTGCACTGTTTGAGGCGAAGCCGAGTTTGCAAAGCCCCGGCAGCATCGAGGAGCACAGGGCACCCCGCCTTCGGCGGGGCAAGGGACACAGGGTGCCCTTTCTTTGGTTCGTTTCTTTGGGCAAGCAAAGAAATGAACGGAAAAGCGAGGGGAGAAAAACCTATTTGCCAGCACCATGGACCGCCTCACGGGCCAGTTTGGTTATTCTGGCCCAATCCCCTTGGGCCACCGCCTCGGCAGGCGCCACCCAAGAACCACCCACACAAGCCACATTCCCCAACGCCAGATACTCGCAATAATTCCCCAAACCAATCCCGCCGGTCGGACAAAAAACCACCTTGGGAAACGGCCCAGCAATGGCCTTGAGCATGGGGATGCCACCCGCCGCCTCCGCCGGAAAAAACTTAAAATGGCTATACCCCCGGCGCAAGCCGGCCATCAACTCGGAAATCGTGGCAATCCCAGGGATCAGGGCAATATCCCCCTGGTTGGCCGCATCCAACAGCTCCGGGGTAAGCCCAGGACTGATGGCAAAAACCGCCCCGGCCTCGCTCACCGCCGCTAGATCCTCCGCAGTGGTCACGGTCCCGGCCCCCACCACCGCCTCCGGCACCGACTTGGCAATCTCCCGGATGGCCTCAACAGCAACAGGGGTCCGCAGGGTAATCTCCAACACCCTGATCCCGCCCGCCACCAAAGCGCGGGCCAAAGGCACCGCCCGGTCAAGATCCTTGATCACCATGACCGGCACCACCGGCCCCTGGGCAAAGACCTCACCAGGCTCCATCTTCCAGTTTCTTATTAGCGTCATCCTTGATTCCCTCGCAACATGTCGTCACATCGGAGTCAGTCAACTAATCAACAACGTCCCCTTTACCTTTTGCTTGCGCCCGAAAAGTTCGCTCTATTAAGAAGCAAGCCCAGCGTATCTTCGAAACTGAGATACGACATGCTTTCGTGGGGCGTCGCCAACTTCACATATATCTTCAAGTTTGTTGGGCAGGCTAGATTGAAATTGCTGAATATCACAATCAACGCCAAGCAATTCTTGGGCCATATCAACATAGGGCTTGTAAGCCGAGCGGACCTCATCGACTAAAGACTGCTCTAAGAAGAGCTCATTTTTGTGCAAACACGCATTAAGCGCAAGATACTTTTCCGAGAGATTGAGGGCTCTGTCCTGAATGAAATCCTTTTTGCCAATCTTGATATTCATAAGAAAAAACTTCAGTTCAGAATCCACGTCAATCATGTGTTCATAGAGTTGAGAAAACAGCTCCATCCGCTTGCTGTGATTCCAAGTTGTCTGAATCGAGTGGCGCGAGACTTCTTTGGCCAAATCGGCTTTCAATCTCTCAAGCTCCTGGCCTAATGCGTGTGCAAGTCGCTTGTCCACCCAAAGCCGTAGTAAGTAGCCTACGATGGCTACTGCTACTGCATTCGTTGCTATGATTGTTAACATGTCGGTCATTCTACTGCCACCCCATTGACTATTAGGTCAATTTGCCTTGATAAGCTGATAATTGCCGCCAAATCGGGCGATATCCACTACCCCTTCTACTCCCCCGCAAAGTTCACCTTACACCTCTCCCGAACATAGGTGAACAACGAACTCGCCCCTTCCTCTGCCCCCAGCAAATCACTGCGCAAGGCGGCAAAAATCTGCCGCCCTACCCCGTACCGCTGCTCCTCAAGCTCAGCCTCGGCATACTCCCGCTTGGCAAGCTCCGCCGCATCCACCAACAACTCCAGACTCCCGGCCCCCACATCGATGCGGATCATATCCCCGTCCTGCACCTTGGCCAGCAGCCCACCACACAACGCCTCCGGGGTCACATGAATGGCGGCCGGCACCTTGCCCGACGCCCCGGAGAGCCTGCCGTCGGTGACCATGGCCACCCGAAAGCCCCTGCCCATGACCACGGCCAACGGGGTGATCAGCTTATGCAGCTCGGGCATGCCCGTGGCCTGCGGGCCTTGAAAACGGATGACCGCCACGAGATCCCGGTCCAGCTTGCCTGCCCGGAAGGCATCTTCCAACCCAGCCTGGGTGTGGAAGACCATGGCCGGGGCCTCGATTTTGGTGGCCGCCCCGTCTGCCAGGGATGAAACCTTAATCACCGCCCTGCCGAGATTGCCGTCCAGCACCTTGAGCCCACCGGTGGGGGAAAAGGGCTGGGCCACCGAGGCGATGACCTCAGGCTCCAACGATTTCCCTGGCCCCTCGGACCATTGGGTCTTGCCCGCCACCAGCGCAGGGTGCTGGGTATATCGCTCAAGCCCCGGCCCGGCCACGGTTTCAACGTCGTTGTGGAGAAATCCGCCCCCAAGCAACTCGCCAATCAGCACCGCCATGCCGCCCGCAGCCTGGAAGCTGTTGATATCGCCGGGGCCGTTGGGGTAGATCCGCACCAGCATCGGCACCACCTCGGAAAGCTCAGAGAAATCATCCCAGTTGATGCGGATGCCCGCAGCCCTGGCAATGGCCACAATATGCATGGTCTGGTTGGTGGAGCCGCCGGTGGCCAGCAGGCCGACGATGCCGTTGACCACCGAGCGTTCGCTCACCACCCGGCCCAGGGGGGTATAGTTTTCACCCAGATGGGTCAGCTCGCACACCCTGGCCGAAGCTGCGTTTGTCAAAGCCTCGCGCAGGGGATCGTCCGGGTTGACAAAGGAGGCGCCGGGCAGATGCAGACCCATGATCTCGGCGATCAACTGGTTGCTGTTGGCCGTGCCGTAAAAGGTGCAGGTTCCGGCCCCGTGGTAGGAGGCGCACTCCACCGCCAGCATCTCCTCCTTGCTGATCTTGCCCTGGGCAAACTGCTCTCGGGCTAAAGCCTTTTCTCGGTTGGAGAGCCCGGAACGCATGGGTCCGCCCGGCACGAAAATCATGGGCAGATACCCGAACTGCAAGGCCCCCATCAGGAGGCCGGGCATGATCTTGTCACAGATCCCCAGGAGCAGGGCGCCGTCAAACACGTTATGGGAGAGGCCGATCACCGTGGACATGGCGATGACGTCCCGGCTGATCAGACTGAGATCCATGCCCGCCTCGCCCTGCGTAACCCCGTCGCACATGGCAGGGACACCTGCGGCCACCTGGGCCGTGCCGCCCGCCGAGGCCACCGCCTTTTTGATCATGGACGGGTAGTGTTCGTAGGTGTGGTGAGCCGAGAGCATGTCGTTGTACGCGGTGATGATCCCGATATTGGGGGCCTGGACGCCGCGCAGGGCCTGGCATTCCCCGCCCTGGCAAACCGCCAGACCATGGGCCAGATTGCTACTCGGCAGCCGGTGGCGAAACGGTCCAACCACCTTGGCTGCCTCCATGTTACGCAGATAATTTGCCCGATGGGCCATACTGCGGTTGATGATTCGGTCGGTGATTTTCTCGACGATGCTGTTCATACCCCTTCCTTTTTTATGGACACCAGAAAACCGTAACCGGAGAAATCGTCTGACGCAGCACGGCCCGGATGGGCATCTCGCCCACTGGCCCCTCAGCCAGCGCCTTTTCATACACTGCCCGTTTCTCCAACCCGACAAGGTGGAGGATGATCTGGCGGCTTTGCAGCAGGGCAGGCAGAGTGAGGGTCATCCGTTCATGGGGCGCAATCGGGGGGGTAATGGCCATGCACAGTTGGCCAGAGTCCAGAGCCAGCGCACTTTTCAGCCGCGCGGCCTCTGGAAACAACGAGGCGGTATGGCCGTCGTTGCCCATGCCCAGGATAAGCGCATCAAAAGGCCTCGGCACCTCAGCAAGCCCGTCAGCGCACTCTTTTTCGCCTTGGACTGCGGTAAGCGCCCCGGTTTTCAACCCCACGAAGCGGGCCAGGGCTGCCCGATTTTGCAAAAGATGGCGCCGGACCAGATGTTCATTGCTGGCCGCATCGCTCGTATCCACCCAGCGTTCGTCCGCCAGGGTGACCGTCACCTCTTCCCAGTCAAGCTCATGCTCTGAGATGGCGGCAAAAAACAGCACCGGGGTGGAGCCGCCGGACACCACCAGACTGGCCCGATCCCGTGCCCTGATTCCAGCCCGAAGCAAATCGGCAACTTGAGCGGTCAGGGCCGCCACCAGGGTGGCGGAATCGTTGAACTCCTTAAATTCTGGCATGATCCAACCTCATATTCGTAATCACGCAAAACAGACTCAATCTGAAAAAAGTAAACGTCCAACAACAATGCAGATGCAAGGAAGAGGCCTGCGAAATGTGCTATTGCACATGAGCACGCCGATGACACCGCAGATGCGTTGTTGTTGGACGTTTACTACTCATCCCAGGCTCGGCCATCCCTGGCCATAAGCGCCACCGAGGCCACCGGCCCCCAGGTGCCTGCCGGATAGGGCATGGGCGCATCATTGCTGGCCTGCCAGGCATCCTGGATGGAATCGACCCAGGTCCAGGCCTGCTCCACCTCATCCCGCCGGATAAAGAGGGACTGGCTCCCCTCCAGGGCTGCCAGGAGCAAGCGCTCGTAGGCGTCGGCAACATGCTCCGCCTGGAAGGCCTCGGAAAAACTCAAATCCAGGGTGGTCCGTTGCAGCTTGAGCCCCGAGCCGATGCCCGGCACCTTATTCAGCATCTCGATCTCCACCCCCTCGTTGGGCTGGAGGCGGATGATCAGCTTGTTGGAGGGCAGGTTCTTGTAGCTTTCCCGGAAGATGTTGTGGGGCAGACGCTTGAAATAGATCACCACCTCGGAGAGCTTCTTGGTCAAACGTTTGCCGGTGCGCAGATAGAAAGGCACCCCGGCCCAGCGCCAGTTGTCGATATCCACCCGCAGGGCGACAAAGGTTTCCGTGAAACTCCGGGGATTGCCCGCCTCCTCCTCGTGGTAGCCCGGCACCGCCCCGCCCTTGAGAAACCCGGCGCTGTACTGGCCCCGGACGGTTTTTTCCTCGACATTGTCGCGGGTGATGGGGCGCAGGGCTTTGAGAACCTTGAGCTTTTCATTGCGGATGCTCTCACTGCCCAGGGTGACCGGCGGCTCCATGGCCACCAGGGAGAGGATTTGCAGAAGATGATTCTGCACCATGTCGCGGAGCTGGCCGGACTTGTCGAAATAGCCCCAGCGACCCTCGATGCCCACCTCCTCGGCCACGGTGATCTGCACATGGTCGATGGTGGTGTTGTCCCAGTTGGTGGTGAAAATGGAGTTGGCAAAGCGCAGGGCAACCAGGTTGAGCACCGTTTCCTTGCCCAGGTAATGATCGATCCGGTAGACCTGCTCTTCCTGAAAAAATTGCGCCACCGCATTGTTGATGACCTTTGAAGAGGCCAGATCGGTGCCCAGGGGTTTTTCCAGCACCACTCGGGTCTGCTCGGTGATCAGTCCGGCCTGGGACAGGCCCTGGCAGATATCGCCATAGATGGAGGGCGGCACGGCGCAGTAGTTGACCATGACCCGTTGGCCCGGATCGATAATCTCGCAGAGCTTGCTGTACTGGGCATGGTTGGCAAGATCGATCTGCACATAGCGCAGACGCTTGGCAAACCGCTCCCAAACCTGGGCATCCACCTCTTCTTTCATGAAGGTGGCCAGACTTTCCCTGGCCATGGCAACATACGCGTCGGCAGCCATCTCCTTGCGCGCCACCCCGACAATCTGCATCTCCGGCTCAAGGAGTCCAGCCTTGTCCAGTTGGTACAGTGAAGGCACCAGCTTGCGGGTGGCCAGATCGCCATGGGCTCCGAACACGACAAAATCACATGGTTGCATTTTTTTCTCCCTGAGCTTCTCGGCGCTTTTCCGTGGAACAACCCGGCAGACTTTTGCTTCTCTCAAAAGACTACGGCTGTTTCAAAAATGAAGTCAAGGAAAATGTGGGTGCGGGCCTGGGCGTCGCTGTCTGCCAGGGGAAGCCGGAGGTTTTTAGCGCGGACGAAATTGCGGCCGGTCAAGCCAGTAGGCGGCAGCCACCCCGCTACGATAGGCATCCAGGGCCTCGGGGGAGGAATTGACCCTCAGATTACTGTAGCTCCCGTCGGTGTTTTCCCAGCGCTCATGCCAATAGACCGCAGCCTTGACCCTGGGGTATTTCGTCGGCAAATCCGCAAAGGTCTTAGCGATGAATTCGGCCTTGTCGGCGGGGGGAAATTCGCCCACGCCCCATTCCGCCAGGATCAGAGGCTTGTGCGGGTCCAGCTTACAGATTTCCTGATACGGGGCATCCATCACATGATCAAAAGAATTCCAATCCTCGGATTTGAGCATCTTGCCGTACACGCTTAAGCCCAGCCAGTCCACATAGCCCGCCCCGGGATAATAATGGGCCATCATGTTCCAGGGCGCATGGGGCATGGTGTAATGGTTGGCCTGAAAACCCCAGAGGATATTGTCCGCCTTCCGCGCCCTTGCCCGGTCAACCACATACCGGTAGGCCCGCTTCACCATCTCTGGCCCGGCATAGAGGGGCTGCCCGTCTTTCTGGCCGATGACCGTGCCCCCCCCATAAAAAGCGCCTGACCAGGGGAACCAGGTGCCGTTCATCTCCACCCCCCAGGCCACCAGCATGGGTTTGCCATAATTCCGCGCCGCATCGGCCCATTGGTCGATATAGGTGTCCCACTTACCCGCCAGGATATCGGGCAGATTAAAGCGATCCGGCCCATGGTCTTCCGCGTAGGGCCGGTCCCAGGGCGACCAGTAGATCAGCGGGATCGCCCCATAGCTCGAAACGATGCGCACCGTCTTTGCGGGAAAGGCCTGTTCGCCCCAGAAATTGCCAAAGGCCACCACGGCCAGATGCTTGCCGGTCATCTTCTCAAAGGCTGTTATGGCATCGTAGGTGACATTGTCCTCACCCTCGCCAAAATCCACATACGCCCCGGTGTAGGCCCCTTTCCCGGGCATCACGAGTTCTTGCGGACCTTGGTCCTTGGCCCCGACAGTTTCCCCTGGTTTGCAGCCAGCGGCCAGAGCCAAACAAAAGAGCACCACCGCAACACAGCCGAGAACGGTTTTTGTTCCGGCGGTTAAACCTCTCATGGGCATTATCTTCATGTTTCTTATTTTTCCTTCAAACTTTATAGGTGACCGAGGCGGTCCGATCGAGTTTGCCCCAGCCGACCAACACCCCTTTGCTCGCTTTGATAATGGACTTCAGCACGGCATAACTCAACACGGGCCGGTAGATAAACCGCATGGGAAGAACCAGCCAGATCTGGGACAAAGGCTCCCTTTCGATGAGGCAGGCAACCGCAGCCAGCAGCAGGTCGGCCCCGAGAAAGACCAGAAAATAAAAATAAAGAATATTGTTGGCCGGGCTCATCAATAGCGAGAACAACAGAATCACATCGATAATCGGCCCCAGCGCCACCAGCAGGATATTGAAAAACCAGGCACTTGGCAGACTGAACCAGCCCAGCGCCCGATATTTTGCATTAAACAGCATCTCCCGGTGCTTCCACAAACACTGCAAGGTGCCGAAGGCCCAGCGGAACCGCTGTTTGGCAAAGGCCCGGATGGTTTCAGGCGCCTCGGTCCAGGCCACGGCCCTGGGGGCATAGCAAATCCTCAACCCCTGCTTGTGCAGACACAAGGTGAGGTCGGTGTCCTCCGCCAGGGTATCGGTGCTGATCCCGCCCGCCGCGAAGACCGCGCTCTTTCTGAAGGCACTGACCGCCCCCGGCACAACGGTGATGCAGTTGAGCAGATGATAGGCCCGCCGATCCAGATTGAAGCCGCAGGTATATTCGAGGGACTGGAACCGGGCGACAAGGGTTTTGGGATTACCCACCCTGGCCCGCCCGGAAACCGCAGCCACTTCTGGGTCGGCAAAGGGCCGGACCAACTCGGCAATGGTGTCGGGAGCAAATTGGGTGTCGGCATCCAAGCTGATGACAATCTCATGGCTCACCGCGTCAAAGCCGGTCTTCAGGGCCATGGCCTTGCCAAGGTTGATTTGCCGGAGCAGATGGAGACGCCCCTCGCTGTGTGCCATCTCGGCCACGATCTCTGCGGTTGCGTCCCCTGAGCCGTCATCGACCACCACCACCTCGATCTCGCCGGGATAGGTGCTGTGCAATAGCGCCCGCAGGGTTTGCTCGATGACCTTTTCTTCGTTATAGGCGGCGATCAGGATGCTCACCGGCGGCCAGGCGCCAGGGGCCGGGGGCCAGGACTCCCGCCCGGCCTCGCCCGCCCTTCGACTCCGAATCGCCAGCCAGGCCACGCTCAAGGTTCTCACCACCACCAGGGCGGTGGCCACGATCATAAAAGCCCAAAAAAATTCCGCCACCGCATGGATGGCCGCAAAGCCGCTTTCGCTCACCATCCGGGTCATGGAGCGCTGACTCTGGGGCACCGGCGGCATCAACTGCTCCAGCGAAATCCCCAACATGGCGGACAGGCTGATAATGTTGTCCCCCCTGGCCTGCAGGTAATCGATGATCTTGGGCAACGCCTCAATGGTCTGACGCCGATCCCCGCCCGCATCATGGAGCAGCACGATATTCCCACCCTGCTGGCGTCCCCTTTTGATGTTCTCAACCATGGCCGCAACCCCAGGACGCGCCCAATCCTCCGGGTCGATATCCTCGGTAACCGTGATGTAGCCAAGTTTTTGGGCAAGCTTGATGGGGACCAGTTCTTCCGGATCATGGGGATTGGTGTCGGCGTTATAGGGCGGCCGGAAGAGATTGGTGGAATGATTGGTTATGGCCTCGATCAGGCGCTGGGTCGCATTGAATTCCAGGTAGGCCCGATCTTCGGAGACCAAGGCAATATTCGGATGGGTATAGGTGTGGCTTCCCACCGTGTGGCCCTCGCGGACGATGCGCCGGACAAGGTCTGGGTATTTCTCCATGTTCGCGCCAACCATGAAGAACGTGGCGCTCACCCCCTTAGCCTTGAGAATATCAAGAATCTTCGGGGTCCACTTGGGATCAGGACCGTCATCAAAGGTGATGACCACGGAATCCTTTTCCCCCCTGCCCTGATGCACGATGGTGAGATAACTGGGGAATTTATCATAGCGGGCAATCATCTGGGGCTCGGGATCAGCATTTCTATCAAGCACAAGCCGCCGCGCCCCATCCGCGCGTTCATCCGCCATGGTGATGAAATTTCCCCTGCCGACATGAGCGATGGCCGCGCCGGGCCGGATGGTCTCCAGGGGGGCAAGATTGGCGCGGGTAAGGGCCTTGGCGGTATCCAGCTTCAGAACATCCCAGATACCAGGGTCCTCCGTGCCCAGCCGCGATATGGCAACACCCCCGACATGCTGCGCCCTTCCGGCCTTGAGCTGGTTCAAAAAGGTAACCGCATCCAGAAACCAGAGGGTATGAGCCGCGCCTGAATCCTCATAATCAAAATGCGGATTGTAGGTGGGGGCGTCGAAATCACAGGCGCCGAGCGAAGAGTGGCCTGCCCGGCTCATCACGTCCTGAAAACGGACGGTCTCCGCCTCCTTTTCCCCCTCGGTCCAATCATAGCCATAGGAGCCCAGGGCCAACACCCACTGTGACGATTCCCCATATTCAATAATGGTCTCAAGCCAGCCATTGAACCATTCCGCTGAGGCAATCGGCCCGGGCGGGTCGGACTCCGAATTCTCGTCATGGAGCATGGCGACAAAATGATCGACATGCTCGGCAAGGGTGTCCAGATCAAGGACCTTCAGCTCCCTGCCCATGGGCACGCAGAGCCACAGCTCCATCCCCTCGGCATGGAGCGCCGAAGCAAGCTTGCGCAGCAAGGCGGTCATGGCGCCCCGATAGGTTGGATCAACCTGCTCCCAGTCGATGACGACCCCGCCCGCGCCCATGGCCTTCAAGCGCCCCTTGAGATCGATGATGAACTGATCCTGCCTGGCCGCCGGCCCGTTGATAAGCCCTTCCACCGCCTCTGGCCGCCAGGCTCCTTCCCCGCCCATGTTGCGAAGAAGCGGCAGCAAAACAAGGCCCCGATCCTTCACCAGGGCAAGAACCTTCTGTTCCGTGACGGCCTTAAGCCCGCCACGGCCATCTTCAACGGTGAGCCAGTCCGGGCAGAGATGGGTCAATTTATCGGCATTGGCCTTGAGGGAATCAAAGCTGCCTGGGTCCCAACTTTCATAAAAACCAAGCCGGACCTCCTGAACATAGGCGAGTTGAGGCCTCGGCGCTTTTCTCAAGGACGCGATAACGCCCGATTGATTGGCAAGGAATGGAAAAATCGCCGCGCCGCCGCTATTGCCCTTGGCAAAATTCAGCCACAACGGCTTCGTCGCCAGCTGCCTGGCCTGGTGCTCCTTGTTTTGCAAGGTCTTGAGCCGAGACTTAAGTTGCTGCACTGCGGGGGGGAGGGTAAGCTGCGTCGGGAGAAACAGGGTCTGCGTGAAGAGAATCATCCCGACAAAAAAAAGAAGCGCCGCGACAAACAGAAAGAGCCGGAGCCTGGGCCAGCGTTTCCCCCGCGCATCCAAAAAGACGAAGGACTCCGTATTGGCGGCAGGGGAAGGGCTTTGAGGTTGACGAGGGTTATCCGTCATTTTTACTCACCGCACCTGCGGAGCGCCCAAGCACACCATGGATATCCAGATGGCGGTTCATTTTTTGGCAAGCCGATGTGTGCACGGGGCTGAAGATATTCCATGCCGCAAATCATACGCCAATCGCCAAGGAAAAGCTAGCTGCCTGAGGGCAGGAATCATTGCCGACCAAGGAATAAAAATCCTTCCCAAACCAGCAATGGTTCCCGTATATAGACTCCATGCACACCACCGACCCTCGCCCTGGCTTTGCCCAGCGGATGACCAAAGAAGAAATCAACACCTGCCCCGTGCGGAGATGGGAGGGGCCGGTCCACGTGGTCCGCACCCCTGCCGAGTTGAGCCAGGCTGTCCGCGCCCTGGCTGCGGAGACCATCCTCGGCTTTGACACGGAAACCCGGCCCGCCTACGAGAAGGGCGAGAGCTACCTGCCTTCGCTCCTGCAGCTGGCCGGAGAAAAAGAAGTCTTTCTCTTTCAGCTAAAACCCCTCGGCCTGCCCAGCCCTTTACGGGAAATCCTGGCCAACCCCAAGGTGGTCAAGGCAGGCGTCTCCCTAGCCTATGATCTTCAAGAACTGCACCATCTGGCCCCGTTTAAGCCGGCAGGCTTTGTGGATCTGGGTAACCTCGCCAAAAAGGCCGAGATAAAAAACCACGGCCTGCGTGGGCTGGCTGCGGTGCTCCTGGGTTTTCGCATCGCCAAGGGGGCGCAGACTTCAAACTGGGCCAGGGATGTTCTCGCCCCGAACCAGATCCAGTATGCCGCCACCGACGCCTGGGTGGGCCGGGAATTGTATCTGAAGTTGCGGCAGAAAGAAGCGGACATAAGCCGCTGAGATCATTCCGAGCTGTAGGTTAGAAATCGAACAGCTCACCCAGCAACCCCTTATGCTTTTTCTTTTTATGATCGTCGTGGCCATGGTGCTCCTGGAACGGCGACCGGGCCCCGTGTTCTTCCTGACGCTGGGGTTGGGCCTGGAGGCCTGAACGCTCGATGATCTTATCCAACTCCCCCCGATCCAACCAGATGCCCCGACATTCCGGACAATAATCGATCTCCACTCCCTGACGTTCAGCCATAACCAAATTTACCGTGGTGCATACCGGACATTTCATTGCCTATCTCCGTGGGGTTATTTTTTTTCATCTTCTTTTTTATCCGCGTCCTTGCTCGACTCACCATCCGTTTTTTTATCTTTGTCCTTATTCTCACTTGCGTTGACAGCCTTGGCTATCTCAGAAATAACGTCCTTCTTCACTTTATCCGCCTCCTGGATTGCCAGTTCCTTAACCTGATCGCAACCACTCAGGCCCATGGCAGATACAAGCAGCAAAACGGTGATTACCTGAACATACTTCTTCATTGTTAAAGTCCTCTTTTTATTTTTGAGTAATAAGCCATCAGACACGCGCCCCTGTCTTTTTGTTCCACATCTTCTTTTCAATCTCGACAATCACAAACACCACCACCCCCGCCACCAGGGTCTTGCCCCAGACGGCAAGAGTAATCGGCGCACTCTGGAACAGCCGATTCATCATGGGCAGGTGGGTGTAGGCAATCTGGAGCAGAAACATGGAGACCACCCCGCCCATCACCCAGAGGTTTGAGAAAAACCCAAGCTGAAAAACGGATTTCTCCAGGGAGCGGCAGTTGAACAGGTAGAACAACTCCACCATGACAAAGGCATTGACCGCTGCGGTGCGCGCCTCGGCCAGGCTTGCGCCGTCGGAGAGTTCCCAGGCAAAAAGCCAGAACGCGGCGCCCAGCATCAAAAAACTCACCAGGGTAATGCGAAAGATCACACTATGGCTCAAGATCGGCGCATTGGGCTGCCTGGGCGGCCGCAGCATAATGCCAGCCTCCTTGGGTTCAAAGGCCAGGGCCAGGCCGAGGATTCCGGCGGTGGTCATGTTGATCCAAAGAATCTGCACGGGCAGGATCGGCAGGGTGACCCCGAGAAAAACAGCGGTGATGATGACCAGACCCTCGCCAAGATTGGCAGGCAGAGCCCAGGCAATGAACTTGACCAGGTTGTCGAACACCCCACGGCCCTCCTCTACTGCGGCCTCGATGGAGCTGAAATTATCATCGGTGAGCACCATGTCCGCCGCTTCCTTGGCCACCTCGGTGCCAGTGATGCCCATGGCCACGCCGATATCCGCCCGCTTCAGGGCCGGGGCGTCGTTGACCCCGTCGCCGGTCATGGCCACCACCTGACCCCTGGCCTGGAGGGCCTCCACCAGCCGGAGCTTTTGCTCCGGGCTGACCCTGGCAAAAACTGCGGTATCTTCGGCCCTGGCGATGAGCTCCCTGTCCGAGAGCCTTTCCAGCTCCGGGCCGGTGAGCACCAGCCCCCCCTGCCCGGCAATCTGTACGGCGGCCTGGCTGTAAAGCCCTACCTGTCTGGCAATGGCCGCAGCAGTCACCGGATGATCGCCGGTGATCATCTTGACCCGGATGCCTGCGGCCTGGCAGGTTGCAACCGCAGCCACCGCTTCCGGCCGCGGCGGGTCGATCATCCCCTGCAGGCCGAGAAAGATCAGGCCGTCGGTCAGATCGGCATGGTGGATGGTCGAAATTTCCGGGCCCACCTTCTTGCCGGCCATGGCCAGTACCCGCAATCCCTTGGCAGCCATGGCCTCCACCGCGCCATGGATTTCGTCGGCCAATAGGGGAACCGCATTGCCCTGCCCGTCGAGCTGGCTTGCGCATCTGGCCAGGAGCGCCTCCACCGCGCCCTTGAGATAGATGCGCCGGGTCGACGCGCCGGGTCCGGCCTCGTGCAGGGTGGCCATGTATTGATGCTCCGACTCAAAGGGCACCGTGTCCAGACGGGGACTTGCGGCCACGGTTTCCGGTCCGAGGCCACCTTTGCGGGCCGAGGTCAGCAGCGCCCCCTCGGTGGGATCACCGTGCACCTGCCAAACCCCGTCTTCTTCGACAAGCTGGCTGCCGTTGCAAAGCAGCCCGGCCCGCAGACATTCCAACAGCGCCGCAGAGGTGCTGGAGGCCGCTTCCGGGCCGTCAATCCTGCCCTGCACGGGGTTATAGCCGGTGCCGCCCACGGTGTACGCCAGACCACCGGCCACGATCTCCTGCACAGTCATCTGGTTTTCAGTGAGGGTGCCGGTTTTATCGGTGCAGATCACCGTGGTGCTGCCCAGGGTTTCCACCGCAGGCAGCTTACGGATAATAGCCCGTTTCTTGGCCATGCGCGAAACGCCGATGGCCAGGGTGATGGTCACTGCCGCAGGCAGTCCTTCAGGGATGGCGCCCACGGCCAGGGCTACTGCGGCCATGAACATCTCAACAAAGCTCTGGCCGCGCAAAAGCCCGACCACAATGGTCAGCGCGGACAACCCCAAAATCACGTAGAGCAACACATTGCTGAACGCGCTGATCTTGCGGGTGAGCGGGGTCTCCAGCGCCTCGGCTGCCGAAATCAGCTGAGAGATGCGCCCCACCTCGGTTGCATCCCCGGTGGCAGTGACGATACCCGTGCCCTGCCCGTAAGTGACCAGGGTCGAGGCATAGGCCATGTTTCGCCGGTCGGCCAGGGCGCTTTCATGGCCATGCTGGCCATGATCCTTGGCAACTGGCAGCGATTCGCCGGTAAGCGCCGCTTCGGCGATCTGGAGATCGCGCACCTGAAAAAGCCGCAGGTCAGCGGGAACTTTATCGCCGCTTTGCAGGAACACGATGTCGCCGGGAACCAGTTCCGTGGCTTGGATACGCCGCTTCTCCCCCTGCCGCACAACCGTGGCCTCGGTGGTCATGGTCCGGGCCAGGGCTGCCAGGGCGTTGACCGCCTTGGCCTCCTGGAGGTAACCGACAACGGCATTGACCAGCACCACCCCGAAGATAACCCCGGAGTCCACCCACTCCTGTAAGAAAGCGGTGATCACCCCGGAAGCGATCAGGATATAGATCAGGGGCTGATGAAACTGGAGCAGAAAACGGATCAGCCGCCCCTGCCCTTTTTGGGCGGTGATGGCATTGGGACCGAACTCCGCAAGGCGATGCTCCACCGCGAACCGGTCAAGCCCTTGCTCCCGGTCTGATTCCAGCAGATCCGTGACCTCGTCGATGGGCAGGTGGTGCCAGTGCCTGGCGATCAAATTCACATCTTCCATGGGTATCTCCTGTGTATTCCGGCGGTTCGGCAGCTATCAGCCATCCGCGGTCAAATCCTTAAACTGGGCCAAACTCTTGCTGCGCTTAAGCTGCCGCGCCAGAGACAAAACCTCGGGATCGTGGACATGGCAGAGCACCTCCTTCATCTTGCAGAGAATCTGGTGCTCACCGCAAAACAGCGGCTGGTAACAAGCCAACAGCGCTTGCAGATACTCGCGCAGCTCGGCAACCTTGCCCGCCGGGGTCGATTCGCTGGGGCATCTGCCCCGCAGCCGTTCAAACAGCAGGGGGTCGGCAATGGCGCCCCGACCCAACATCAATCCAGCCGCCCCGGTCTCGGCCAGAACCCGCCGACCGACCGCCGAGTTGAAAACATCCCCGTTGGCAATAACCGGCAGGAAGGTTTGCCGCACCACCTCACCGGTAACTCCGTGGTCCGCTGCCCCGCTGTACATCTGCTTCACAGTGCGCGGGTGGACCACGAGAAAATCGATGCCGCTGTCACCAAACAGGGCCAGCAGGGAAAAAATCTGGGCCGGATCGTCAAAGCCGGAGCGCACCTTGACGGAGAAACTGCCCCGAATCTCCTGGCGCAACCGGGCAAGCAGCCGCCCCAGGGCCACCGGTTCACGCAGCAGGGCGCCGCCTGCGGTCTGGCTGGTCATCCGGCCATAGGGGCAGCCGAGATTGATATTGAGATGTTCAGCCCCCAGCTCCTGCACGGTATTGGCCGCAGCCACCAGGGCCTCGGTGTCGGTGCCGATAAGTTGCACCACCAGCGGCACCCCGCCAACCGTGCTGACCACCTCCTGCCGGTCGTTCTCGGTGATATTCTTCTTGGTGCTGGCCTTGACCCGGACAAACTCGGTAAAGACCACATCGGGCCGGACCCGCTCAATGAACAGGCCGCGCAAGGCCCGATTGGTAAGGCCCTGCATCGGCGCCAGCATAAGGGGCAGGCTCCCCGATGCCCAAGGCAACTTGCCATTATGGTGTTTCTCTTGCATCAACGAAGAACTCCAAAGGGTAAAAATCCACAAACGAATGTCGGTGAATACCCTGTCCGGGGTCTGGGAGTCAAGACCTGCCTTGCGCTTTGCAGGCCAGTCTAGCGAACAGACAGCAATCCCCGCAGGACAGCCATCTCAACTTTTTCAAGTATTGACAATCCGTTAGGCCTATGGGATGTTTTGGAGACATGCTTGGGGAGGGAGATGTTCCGGTTTTTCCCAAAAACAGGCATGCTCTCCCCCTCAACTTCTCGATGGAATAATCACGTTACCCAGGCCATGCCTGCCTGGAAGCAAGGAAAACATGTACATCAATATCAGCCAAGACCCACCCACCGATGTCGTAGAGACCAAGAAAAAATATCTGCGCATCATCCCGTATCTCCTGGCCCTGGTGCTCTGCGGCATCCTGCTTGCCGTTTTCCAGATTTTTTTTGGTTCTTCGGCCCATGGCGACCTCGTTGAAAACACCGCGCTTGTTCTCTTCGTGGCTCCGGGCCTGGCGTTTTTCTATTTCGCCGAGAAACTTCATGACCATAAAAAGCTTACGCCGAAGCAAGAGAAGAAGGTTGAGGAATTCTGTCGGCAAGCCCCCGATATTGCCGCCTATTGCGCCAAGGTGGCGGGGCTAGAGAGAAAACTAATCAAGGCGGAATATGATGCCTTCAAAGCGCGGATTGAAGATTTGTAGACGGAAACAACCTGGCCCAAAAAGGCTCTGAGCAGCAGGAGGGGACACCATGACCACAGCCAAATACATTTCCACCCAAACCAGCCACATTTCGCAGGCAAAGACGGTCGGTTCATGGGCACCCATGCGCACCGTGTTCTTGTGGAGCCAAGCCCTCTTCCTCGTATTTCTGGTCCTGGCCATGCCGCACCCGGCCCAGGCTGGCAAGGAAATAACCTTCGGTGACTACACCGGCAGCCTCCAGGGCTTGCGCCTCGACAGCATGCCGGCCAACACCCGGGTCGATACCGATAACAAGAGCTACATCAACTTTTT
>JAPLJH010000103.1 GCA_026388695.1 Deltaproteobacteria bacterium
CTTGAACGCGCGACTCTCTGCTTAAAAGGCAGATACTCTACCGACTGAGTTAACGACCCAACCTGTAGGAAAAGGCACTTTTACAACAGTCGGTTTTCCGTGTCAAGTCTTTGCTGTCTTCTTTCTCCTTTTTTTGCCCCGTCTTCTTCCCCGTCGGTCTGCCGGATAACGCCATGAGCTTGTGTAATTATTGGGGTTTTCCAGCGGGGGCGGCGCTGCTTAAATAGCTTGTGGCGGTCGCCTGGGTCTGCTATATCTTCAGCTTTGTTGCGGACTAAGATGGAGCTTTTGCGCGGAGCAGGGCTTTTTTTTTCTGACTATTTATAATGGGTGCGCCATGGGGTTGTTGGCCAGATCGGCAAGTTATGTCCGCTATGCGGTGGAAGGGGATCTGCCCGCGAATTTCTGGGAGTTCGCCGCCGAGCGGATCGCCAGAAATTCCTTCCGGGATATCGATGAGAGTTACGAAGAGCGCTCCGTGGGCTGGGTTTCCGTCCTGAACATGTTCGACAGCGAGTTTGCCTACGCCTCGTATGCGGCGGCGGACCATGTCGTGCTCTCCCTGCGCCTGGACGAGCGGATGGTGTCGTCCAAGGTGCTCAACAAGTTCTGCCTCAAGGAAGAGGAGCGGCTTAAAAAGGAGCGGCAGATTCCCAAGCTGGCCCGCGCTCACAGGGTGGAGATCAAGGAGAGCGTCAAGCTGATGCTGATGAAAAAGGCAGCGCCGACCCCGGCGGTGTATGATCTTTGCTGGAATCTGGCCGAGGCCACGGTGCTGTTTTTTTCCACCAGCCAGAAGGCCCAGGAGCTGCTGGAGGAATTTTTCAAGCAAACCTTTGATCTCAGCCTGATGTTGCAGGTGCCGTATCTCACCGCCGAGCACCTGCTCGACGCCCCTGGCCGCGAGGCCTTGGCCGACATCACCCCCGCAATCTTCATTTGATCCCCAGAGGCTTAATCGCATGGATTTAGTTGATATCATTGACGAAAAACGATTTGTAGGCCAGGAGTTTCTCACCTGGCTCTGGTTCAAAAGCGAAGAGCGGGGGGGCACCATCTTTCTTCCCGAGGCTGGAGAGGATATCCAGCTGGTCTTTGAAAAGCATATGATGCTGGAGTACGGCGAAGGCGAGAATCGCGAAAAATTGATTTGCCGGGGGCTGATGACCGAGTTGCAAGAGGCGCGCACCGGACTGGCCATGGGCAAAAAACTGGAGCAGGCCCGGATCTTGCTGACCCGGGGGGAGTATGAATGGAACCTCTCCTTCAAGGCCACCCTCATGGAGTTCCGCAACGTGAAGCCGCCCAAGACCATGGGCTCTGCCGAAGAGGGTAACGACCCCGAGGCGGTGGAAGGCAGACTGCTGGAGCATCTCAGCCTGCACGAGATGGTGGTGCGCACCATGGATCAGCTGTTCCGGATGTTTCTTGAGCTGCGCATCGGCTCTGGCTGGGAGCAGGAACTGACTCGGGTTCAAGCCTGGGTGCGGAAAGGAAAAGAGACACACTGACCGGCGTTGTGCCCTGTCGCCGGTTTCTATCAGGGAGAGATACCATGGAATTTGAAACTGTCATCGGCCTTGAGGTCCATGCCCAGCTCAAAACCAAGAGCAAGATTTTCTGCGGCTGCACCACGGCCTTTGGCAACCCGCCCAACACCAACACCTGTCCGGTCTGCCTCGGCATGCCCGGCGTCCTGCCGGTGCTGAACAAAACGGTGGTGGAGTATGCCATGAAGATGGCCCTAGCCACTAACTGCGCTATTCGCCCGATGAACCAGTTCGCCCGCAAAAAT
>JAPLJH010000036.1 GCA_026388695.1 Deltaproteobacteria bacterium
GGGAGAAAACGGCCCGGTGGCCACGCTGTCGGTGGAACCGAAGATGGCGACCAGCGGCGTTTTCTGGGCAGCAGCCACATGCATCAACCCCGAATCGTTGGTAACAAAGGCATCGCACATCCCGATCAGGGCCATGGCCTCAGCCAGAGTGGTCTTGCCCGTGAGATCATGCACCTGCCCAGGCGCTGCCGCACCGATCTCCGCCGCAGCCTCGGTATCCGCAGGTGTGCCGAAAACCAGCAGGGTGGCACCCAATTCTTCGGCCAGACGCTTGGCCAGCCCGGCATACCGCTCTGCGGGCCAGCGCTTGGCCGGACCATAGGCTGCGCCGGGATTCAGGCCAACCACTGGTCGGCTCGCATTATCGGCAAGAAAATTCGTGGCCCATTCATTGGCGGAATCCGGCAGGGAAAGAAACAGCTCCTGGGAGCCGCACACCAGCCCAAGATCCTTGAGCATCTCCTGATAATAATAGACCTGATGCCGCGCCCTGGTGCTTTTCCTAATAGTAACCCCATGGGTCAACAGCAGACCGCGGCCATCCCGACGGTATCCGGCCCGAACCGGTATCCCGGCAATCAGGGCCAGCAAGGCGGCGGAAAAAGCATTCTGCAACAGGATGGCCAGGTCAAAGCGCTGAGCGGCAAGCTCACGCCCCAAACGCCACATCCCGGCCAAGCCCTTATGCCGACCTTTCTTGTCATAGAGCATGACCCGGTCCACATGGGGACTAGCCGCGAAGATATCCGCCACCCAAGGGTAGGCCAGGATGGTGATCTCGGCGGCGGGGAAATTCTCCCGAATGGTCCGCACCGCCGGGGTGGTCATGATGGCGTCGCCGATCCAGTTGGTGGAGCGGACCAGGATCTTTTTAGGCGAATACTGACTGATTGTTTTTGGCATAGCTGTTCCTGGGATATGTTGCCTGATGTAAAGATGGGACCTTTGCTTTTTTTCCCGGAGGCGTCAAGTTTTTTTCTTAAGTCAGCGCCCGACGTTAGCCCCTTCTACCCACGCCATCCGCACCAAACATTTTCTCCCTGGCCAGGTCCATACTGAAAAAAAGACCAATCCCCCTCTTCTTCCTTGCAAAAAATCAACGCAGATGTTAAAAAATTCGGGTTCAAAAATAATCACACCCCTGCAAAAGTTCCTCTGGTGCCCATAATCGGGTTGGAGCGATGGGGTGGACGAAAAACCAAAACCAACAGGAGAAGTACAATGTCTTACGTTACCATGAAGGAAATGCTGGAAGCTGGCATGCATTTTGGCCATCAGACCCGTGGCTGGAACCCGAAAATGAAGCCGTACATCTACGGCGCCCGCAACAAGATATACATCATCAACCTTGACAAGACCCTGCCGCTTTTCAACAAGGCCTACGAATTTATCGCCAAGACCGCAGCCAAGGGCGGCACCGTGCTTTTTGTCGGCACCAAACGCCAGGGCCAGGACATCATCAAGGAAGAAGCCGAGCGTTGTGGCATGTATTACATCAACAACCGTTGGTTGGGCGGCATGCTAACCAATCACCAGACCATCAAGAACAGCGTTGATAAGCTGAAAAAATACGAATCCATGCAGGAAGACGGCACCATCAACCATTACCATAAGAAAGAAGCCCTCCAGATCCAGAAAGACGCAGTCAAGCTGGACCGCAACCTGGGCGGCATCAAGAACATGAAAGGACTGCCCGCCGCCATCTTCCTCATCGATCCGAAACGTGAGAAGATCGCCATCGAAGAGGCCAACCGCCTTGGCATTCCGGTGGTTGCCCTGATCGATACCAACTGCGATCCCAAGGGCATCGACTATCTGATCCCCGGCAACGACGACGCCATCCGCGCCATCAAGCTGATCGCTTCAAAAATGGCGGATGCCGTTTTGAGCGGCCAGGAGAAACTTGCCGCAGTGCACCAGGCTGCCACCGACAAGGATATCGAAGCCAAGGCCGTGGCCGCAAAAGGCGACGAATAAATCTGCCTCTCTAAAAAGTGCTCCGGCTGGACTCCTCTGAGCCCGGCCGGGAACTTCATCCTCAGAGACGCTTCCAGATTACACGAGAACATGAAGGTAGAACCGTGAATATTACAAGTCAAATGGTAAAAGAACTCCGCGACAAAACCAACGCGGGCATGATGGATTGCAAAAAAGCCCTGACCGAGACCAGCGGCGACATGGAAAAGGCCGTTGATCTGCTCCGGCAGAAAGGCTTGGCTGTTGCCCAGAAACGTGCTGGCCGGGCAACCAGTGAGGGCTTGGTGGAAACCTACATCCAGGCAGACGGCAAGCTGGGCGTCATGGTTGAGGTAAATTGCGAGACCGATTTTGTCGCCAAGAGTGACGCCTTTATTGAGTTCGCCAAGAATGTCGTCTTGCATGTGGCAGAGACTACGCCGCCCGATTCCCCGGCCGAACTCATGGAGCAAAAATTCGTTAAAAACTCCGCCCTCTCCATTCAGGATATGCTCAATGAGCTGGTAGCCAAGCTCGGCGAGAACATCGGTATCAAACGCTTTGCTAAATTCAACGAAGGCGTGAGCGAAACCTACATCCATGCCGGCGGCAAGCTGGGCGTCATGGTCGAGATAGCCTGCGAGAACGACTCGGTTGCCAAAAGCGCCGATTTCATCGAGTTCGCCAAGAATATCTGCATGCATATTGCAGCAGCCAACCCTGTTTCCATCAACCGCGAAGAGGTTCCTGCGGACCTGGCGGAACGTGAGCGCAACATCTTCATCCAGCAGGCCATTGATTCCGGCAAGCCGGCGAACATCGCCGAGAAAATGGTGGGCGGCAAGATGGACCGCTTCTTTGCTGAGAGTTGCCTCTTGGAGCAAAAGTTCGTCAAGAACCCCGATATCTCGGTACAGGATCTGGTCAAGGAAGTGGCAACCAAGCTTGGCACAGGCCTCAGCATCAAGCGCTTTGCCCGTTTTCAGGTTGGCGCATAACGCTGTCTTACCAATACATTTAGATGAGCTGCCCGTGACCACAGCCACATACCAAAGAGTTCTCCTGAAGCTGAGCGGCGAAGCCCTGATGGGCGACGCCGCTTTCGGCATCAGCACCAGCGTACTTGATTATCTCGCCTCAGAAATCCAAACCCTCGTAGACCTCAAGGTAGAAATCAGCCTGGTTATCGGGGCGGGTAACATCTTCCGTGGGGTAGCCGGCGCCTCTGCCGGAATGAACCGGGCTGCCGCCGACAACATGGGCATGCTGGCCACGGTTATCAATGCTCTGGCCCTACGGGACGCTTTGGAAAGAAACGGCATCGCGGCCAGGGTTCTCTCCGCCATCCCCATGCTCACGGTCTGCGAACCCTATTCCCAACAAAAGGCTGTCCATCATCTCAAGAAGGGCCGGGTGGTGATCTTCGGGGCAGGCACCGCCAACCCATACTTCACTACCGATACGGCCGCTGTGCTCCGTGGCCTGGAAATCAATGCCGACCTGGTCTGCAAAGCCACCAGGGTCGATGGCGTCTACGATAAGGACCCCCTTAAGCACACGGAGGCGGTCAAGTTTTCCCGACTCAGCTTCAGCGAGGTTCTCCAGCGGCGGCTCAAGGTCATGGACTCGGCGGCAATTTCCCTGGCCATGGACAACAACACCTCCATCATGGTTTTCAACATGAATATCCCCGGCAACATGAAAAGGGCCATCTGCGGCGAACAGATCGGTACGCTGATACAGGGAGAGGGCAATGAATGAGATCATCGACGGCCTGACCGAAAAAATGACGACAAACATTGAGGCCTTCAAACGCGATCTCACCAAGGTTCGAACGGGGCGGGCCACCACCGCCCTGCTCGACGGGTTAAAGGTCATGGCCTACGGCACACCGATGCCGCTGAATCAGGTCGGTGCCGTGACCATCCCGGAAAGCCGGATGCTGGTTATCCAGCCCTGGGATGCCAAGCTCCTTCCTGCCATCGAAAAGGCCATCTTCTCCTCGGACCTGGGCCTCAACCCCTCAAACGACGGCAAGATGATCCGGATCAGCATCCCCCAGCTCACCGAAGAGCGGCGCAAAGAGCTGGTGAAAAGCGTCAAGAAAATCAGCGAAGAGCACCGGGTTGCTGTTCGCAATCTGCGGCGCGAGGCCATCGACACCCTGAAAAAACAGAAAACCAACAAGGAAATCCCGGAAGACGATTTCTTCAGGATGCAGGATGAGGCCCAACACGCCACGGACCGGTTCATCAAGCAGATCGATGAGATCATGGCTGAAAAAGAAAAAGAGGTCATGGCGGTTTAACATCGCCTTCCTGCCCGGCCTTGCTTCAGCCGGTTGCACGCTGTAATCCGCTGAAAACCGAGAAACTTCTCATGCCCAAGCCCGACATCGCAGCCCTGCCCCGCCATATTGCCATCATCATGGACGGCAATGGCCGCTGGGCCGAGCAACAGGGCAAACCCCGCATCATGGGCCACCGGGCCGGGGTCGAATCCGTGCAGGATATCGTCCGAGCCGCCCGGGAACTTGGCATCGGCGTGCTTACCCTGTACGCCTTTTCCACAGAAAATTGGAAACGCCCGCCCCTTGAGGTGCAGGCCCTCATGGGGCTGCTGAAGACCTTTTTGGAAAGCGAGCTGACCACCATGGTCCGCAACAATGTGAGCCTGCGCTGCATTGGTCAAAAAGATCGCATCCCCCAAGAAGTCCGGAAGGTGATGGACCGGGTGATCCAAGAAACCGCTGGCAACACGGGCCTGATCCTCAATCTCGCCTTGAGCTATGGCGGCAGGAGTGAAATCACCCAGGCCGTGCAGGCAATCGCCCGGAAATGCGTGGATGGGGTTCTAAGCCCCGAGACGATTGACCAGGCCGTTCTGGAACAGCACCTCTACACAGCGGGCTTGCCGGACCCGGACCTGCTGATTCGCACCGGAGGAGAAACCCGGCTGAGCAACTTTCTCCTTTGGCAGGCATCCTATGCGGAGCTGTATTTCACGGAGATTCTTTGGCCGGATTTCAGAAAACAGGATCTGCTCACTGCCATTCTGGACTTCCAGAAACGGCAGCGGCGGTTTGGCAAAACAGGCAAGCAGGCGGAACAGACACACGACCATTGATCATAGGCCGCAGAACGCGCTTATGACAGGACCAGCATGAAACGACTCATTACCGGTGTTATGGCAAGCGCGGCCTGGTTGCTTCTTCTTTTCCTAGGGCCCTCCCCGCTATTCTGGCTGGTTATCACCGCCTTGGCAGGGGTAGCGCTGTCCGAGTACCTGACCATCGTCCTGCCCGCCTTCAGCCAACGGGCCAGACTGCCGCTTATCCTTTTGGGCCTCTTACCCTTAGTCGGCGCGTATTCCGGCGAAGCCACCGGCGTACTCTGCGGCCTGACCCTTGCCCTGGTCGCCCTCCTACTCCACACCCTTTCCCGCTACGCCAATTTTGCCCAACCCTACGAGGTGATCAGCCGCAGTGGCTTTGGCTACCTCTACCTCGGTCTTTGCACCGCTTATCTAGTACTGCTCATGGCTCTGCCGCAAGGCCGGACCTGGCTGCTACTGCTTACCGCCATCACCGCCGCCTCGGACACCGCCGCTTTTTATACCGGCAGCAAGTTTGGCAAGCACAAGCTCTGCCCTGCCATCAGCCCCGGCAAAACCTGGGAAGGCTTTGCCGGCGGCCTGGTCGGCAGCCTTGGCGCATCCCTGCTTGTCCGACACTTTTTTCTGCCCGAGCAAAGGTTGGTCTGGATCTGTCTCATCGTCCTTTTGTTGGGCTGCCTCGGTGCGGCCGGGGATCTTTCGGAATCGGTCATTAAACGGGCCTTTGGCGCAAAGGATTCCGGCAGTCTCCTGCCAGGACACGGCGGCTTGCTGGACCGCATCGACTCCCTACTGCTCACCGCGCCGGTGCTCTATTATCTGCTGTATCTTCAAGCAGGACTGTGTTTACAATGAGCAATAGGCTTGCGCTCCCCGGCTGACCGTCATTTTTCAAGAGAACAGAAGAACCCATGAAAAATATATCCCTACTTGGTTCAACCGGCTCCATCGGCCGCAATGTTTTGGAGGTTGTCCGCCAATTCCCCGGACGCTTCCGCATTGTCGGGCTGGCCGCCGGCACCAATGGCCGCCTGTTGCGCGAGCAGATCGAGGCCTTCAATCCGGAAATGGTCTCCATCGGCAGTGCAAAACTTGCTGGCGAATTGGCCCAGTCCCTGCCTCCGGGCTGGTCTGAGAAGATACTGATCGGCAAAGAAGGCAATGTTGCCGTTGCCACCCTGCCTGGTGCGGATACGGTTGTGTCCGCCATCGTCGGTGCCGCAGGACTCACCCCCACCATGGCCGCCATCGAGGCCGGAAAAAACATCGCTCTGGCCAACAAGGAAACCCTGGTCATGGCCGGGCACCTGGTCATGGAGGCAGTGAAACGCTGCAAGGTGACCCTGCTGCCCATTGACAGCGAACACAGCGCCATTGCCCAGGCGCTGGAGGCCGGGAAAAAAGCGGATGTCAGCAAGCTTATCCTCACCGCCTCTGGAGGGCCGTTTCGCAATCTTGGGGAGCGAGAACTCTGGGCAGTCACCCCGGAACAGGCTTTGAATCACCCCAACTGGGACATGGGCAAAAAAATCTCCATCGACTCCGCCACCCTGATGAACAAAGGGCTGGAGGTCATCGAGGCCCGCTGGCTTTTTGATATCGAGATAGAAGACATCGAGGTCCTTATTCACCCCCAGAGCATCGTCCATTCCATGGTGGAATATGTGGACGGCTCGGTGGTCGCCCAGCTGGGGGTGCCGGACATGCGCATCCCCATTGCCTACGCCCTATCCTACCCGGAACGCTTACGGATGAATCTGCCGCGCCTGAACTTGGCGCAAGCATCGGACTTAAGTTTTTCCCGCCCGGATTTCGAAAAATTCCCCGCCCTAAAACTCGCCTATCAGGTGTGCAAACGGGGCGGCAGCTTACCTGCCGTGCTCAATGCCGCCAATGAAGTGGCGGTTGAGGCTTTTCTTGCTGGCACCATTCGCTTTCCGGAAATCGCACTGGTGGTTGCGGAAACAGTAAGCCGCCTGCCCAGGGAAGAAGGCGCCAGCCTAACCGCAATCCTTGACGCCGACCTTGCCGCCCGGATGCAGGCGGCTTCCATTATCGAGGCCCTGCGGATGCAGACCCAACAGCGCCTTGGCAAAGACGTTCTTAGCCCGGAACTCCCACCGGGAAAAACCTTAACTATCTGAAGACTATGACCTCTATCCTTGCCTTTATCCTCGTCCTTGGCCCCCTGATTTTTATCCACGAATTCGGCCATTTTCTCTGCGCCAAGCTGTTCGGCATCAGGGTTCTCAAATTTTCCCTGGGTTTCGGACCAAAGGTGTTTGGCCGCACCATCGGCGACACCGAATACCTGCTGAGCGCCTTCCCCCTGGGCGGTTACGTGAAGATGTACGGCGAGAGCCTCACCGATGAGGTGGCCAGCGACCAGGAAGGCTTTTCCTTCTCGCACAAGGCCATTTGGCAGCGCTTCCTGGTGGTTTTTGCCGGGCCGCTTTTTAATCTCGTTTTCGCGATCCTGCTTTTCTCCTCCATCTTTGCATTCATGGGGATTTCCCAACCAGTGAACGAGGCAAGAATCGGCGGGGTCACCACGGATTCTCCGGCAGCCAAGGCCGGACTCGCGCCAAACGACCTTATCTTGAGCATCAATGACGCCCCAGTCAAGGAATGGACCGATGTTGCCCGTCTCATCAAGCTCAGTGCTGGAAATCCTGTGACCCTCATGGTCCAGCGAGACAACCAGACCCTGACCCTAACCGGGCAGCCGAAAATGGAACAGGACAAGAATATCTTCGGCGAGGTGATTGACACCCGCTACATGCTCGGCATCCGGGTAGCCGATGAGCTGATCCATATTTCCCCTGTCGAAGCGTTACAGACCGGAGCGCTGCACACCTGGACCCTGATCAAAATTACCCTCCTGGGCATTGTCAAGATCATCCAAAAGGTGGTCCCGGCCAGTGAGTTGGGCGGCCCCATCCGCATCGCCCAGATCGCCGGACAACAGATGGCCGCAGGCTGGGTCAATCTGCTGCATTTCACCGGCCTGCTCAGCGTCAGCCTCGGGGTATTGAATCTTTTCCCCATCCCCATCCTGGATGGCGGGCATCTCGTCTTTTTCGCTGTCGAGGCCATCCGCCGCAAGCCTTTGAGCGTGGAAACCCGGGAACGTCTCCAGACAATCGGCCTGGTGCTGCTTATCTCTCTGATGCTCTTTGTCTTCTACAACGATTTCCGTTTTCTCGGCAACGGGGGCTGATCCAGGCAATGCCCCCCTCCTCCGCAACTGGCCCCGTTATTCTTGCCCTGGAGACCGCCACCACCTGCGGCAGCCTGGCCCTGGTCGCGGAAGGGCGCTGCCTTGCCGAGTATTCCCTCAACACCTCCGCCAACCACTCCCGCAGCCTGCTGACCGGCATACACTGGCTCCTTGCCCAGTGTGATCTAAGCTGGCCCCAGATTGCCGCCATTGCCGTCAGCCTTGGCCCTGGAAGCTTTACCGGCCTGCGCATCGCCTTGAGCACGGCCAAAGGGTTGTGCATGGCCGCAGAAAAGCCGCTCATCGGGGTGGAGACCCTGACCGGGCTCGCCAGCCAGTTTCCCTTTTCCTCCCTGCCCATCTGCCCGGTAATTGATGCCCGAAAAAGCGAGATCTACACCGCTCTGTACCGTTGCAACCCGCAAGGAATCCCGGAAAAAACCACCGAGGCCATGGTCATCAAGCCCCAACGCTTGCAAGAATTCATTACCACCCCCACCCTGCTGGTGGGCGACGCCCTGCCCCTGTACGGCCCGATACTCAAGGAGCTGCTGGGAGAATCCGCCCTGCTTGCCCCCCCGGAGATCTGTTTTGCCAGGGCAGCCAGCATCGGTTCCGCAGCCTGGCATCTTTTCCGGCAGGATGCCTTCCTGGACCCGGCCACGGCTGTGCCCATCTATGTGAGGGCCTCGGACGCGGAACTACAGTTTGGTGAAAAGAAGAAAATAAAAAGCTGAAGTGGCTGAGGTGGAAGATGCCATCTAAGAGGGCGAAGCAGATAAACGCGTTTACGAGAATTCAGATGTGGTGGTGCTGGGCAGTTACAGACTCAGAAACCAAACTCGGACAGGAGATCGTCGACCAAATCCTGTTTGAGGGAAGAAGGAGAGTTGGAGGCATGCACTCCGCGCAGCAGCTCCTTCTTTTTGTCAATGTTTTCCTGGGAACCATCCTTCTTGATGTTGAAAATCACCAGAACCTCGATGAGCCAGTCCCTAATCTGGTTGAGTTCAACGATGATTCTTTCCATCTTCTGCCGGGCAACATCCTGGTAGGACTGGGAAGCAACGATATCGTACATGGCGGTCTTCATCTCGACAATGGCCGCCATGGCCTGGGCATTATCTCCGCCTGTCTGGCGCAGCATGTTCTCAAGCTCCTCGACATGCAAGAGAATCCTATCGGACTTATCAAGAACGGCATCGGTGGACTGTGCCATGAGCTGCACCACATCCTGAACGTGACTCAAAACAAAGGGCGCCTGTTCGCCGGCATTGGCCAAGGGCACCTGCACGGTCTTCATGTTGACCAGCATGGCGTTGATCTTCTTGGCCAGCAATGAAAGCACGCCCTCGGCGTCAAACTCGGGCACATCTCCCTTGTAATCTCCGCGCAACAACGCATCGGTGATCTCCACCAAGGACGCTATGTTTTTTTCAAAATGTGAGTTGTTGTTCTTTGCCATGCCGCTCGCAGTTTCCTTGCCAAAAAAATACAAAAATTCAACATGTTATACACTTAAGCCATCTGTAACACTGAAAAACTTTACAGGAAGAGCACGGGGAAAGCAACCGCTATGACCTGTTCTCCCCCCGAACACCTCCATGCACCCGGCGAAACTATCCACGGTTCGGATTAGCGGTAACGCGACGCTGTGGCGTAAAATCGCTCTTTTGCGGCATACATCTGCCTATCTGCTTCTTTGGCCAGAGCTTCGGGAGGATGCCTGTCCGTGCCGGCCTTTCCCAGACTGACGGTAACCGGGAATTCCCCACCGTCCGGCAGAGAAATGCGGAGATCGGCAAATACCAGGCTTTGCAGACGTTCGATAAAATGCTCCGCATCCTCGTCCGTGCTGTTGGTGAGCAGGACAATGAATTCGTCGCCGCCGGTGCGCGCCGCGATATCGGTAATGCGCAGGGTGTTTCGCAAGGCCTCGGCAACGGTGACAATCAACCGATCGCCGATTTCATGCCCGTACTGATCATTGAGTTTCTTGAGCTGATTGATATCCCCCAGCACCAAGGCATAATGGATGCCGTACGCTTGAAATTTTTCCTGCTCCTCCTCCAGGGCCTGGGTCAAATAGCCGCGGTTGAAGAGTCCGGTGAGAGCATCCTTGTTCGCCTTTTCCTCAAGCTGGCGCAAAAGAAGCTGGTTTTGAAAAAACGCGCCCAACGGCTCCGTGACCAGACGGAGAATATCCAGCTCTTCCTGGTCAAGACTGCCTTCCAGCAACACCAGCCCCACCCGCTGTCCCTGCGCCCCCACCAGGGGAATCTGCGTGTTTTGCCGCCAAGGAAGAACCGTATCGGCAAGAAGCCTATCGGAACTGGGTTGCTGTAGATCCCGTGACATGCAGGCCTTGGTCACGGTCTTCCACTCCGCAGTGGACATCCCGCTCTGGTAGGAGAGCCAGATATTGCCCGCCCGGATGTCGTTGATTATGAGGCCTGCCGCCCCGGCATGGAGATCCGGCAAAATCGCGTCGATAAAATATCCGGCAACCTCATTGATCCCGGTCTCCTTCTGCAGGTAGATACCAAAATCGACAAGAAGAGACAACACCTTGTTTTTGCTTGCAATTTCTTCTCTCCGGGCGCGAATCTGACCAATCAAATCGACCTGCCGCGTGATATCCCGAAACTGAAGCAGCCCCCCTTTGCCATTGGGGGCAACAGAAAATATCTCCGTATAGACCCGGCCTTCTGCTTCATGGCTTTTCTTCTGTCCGTTAGCCTCGCCGAAGCCACGCAGGGCAGGGCATTCAGGACATGGTGCGCGGTGGCCGAACAGGTCATAGCAGTGGGTTCCGTCTTGACTGGGAAACAGGTCCAGAACCGCCATATTCTGCCGCTTCACCAGAAAATCCTCATCCACCGCCAGAAGGGCTTCCGGAAGATTATCCATGAGCTGGGACAAAAACTCCTGCTCTTCCTGATTCAGACGGCGGCGGCGTTCAAGAAGAATATTTTTGGCCTGCAATTCTTTCCGATCAAGATCGCTGCGTCGGAGCAGGGTGATTTCCTGGGTTACATTGTGGAGAGTAAGCAGGTACTGCCCCTGCCACCTCTGGCAGAAAATCTTCAAATATATATCACCACCTGGACATTTGATGGCAAGAGACTGACGCTTGCCCGGCTGATTTTCCCCGCCGGCCGGACATCCATCGCACCGCGCGTCGCTACCGAATAACGCCTTGTGGCAGGACTGGTCGGCCAGCTCACGCCCTGCCCTGGTGAAAAAATCCAACGCAACACCATTGGCCAAGACAAACCGGCAGTCCTGGCCGCAGAGTAGAAGCCCTGTTTGCACGGCATTGAATAATTCCTGGATATCCAAGTTTGGCAAGAACACGCTCGACCCCCCCCTACAACAAAACACCACTTATTTCAAAAACAAGCAAGCACACGGAAAGCAATAAACTATCAAAAAATCGAGCTTTTTAACATCGAAAAAAATACACCCCTAAAAAAACAGCGACGAATTCAACACTGATGCGGCTCAACTTCCCGCCACTTTTTCTCAAGGCGCTTTTCCGAAACAGGATAGGCTGTTCCCAACTCCTGGGCAAAAAGCGACACCTTGAACTCCTCGATCATCTCCCAGTATTCCCGCAGATGTTCCCTGAGGACCAAAGTCGGGCTTTCTCCACTGACGGCCTGGGCATAGCGCTTTTCATGGATGGCGACCTGCTGCGCCTTGAGCGCGTCCTTGCCAGGGGAAACCTGGGCCCGTTCGGCCCGAATACGCAGAGCCTTGAGATAACGGCACATGGCTGGTAGACGCGGCCTGGCGACCCATTGCAAAAAATCCGCCGGCACAATCCGCGACACCTGCCGATGGTACTCGGCAAACCGCTCTGCCTGGGGGCCTGCCCCACTCGGTTTGCCAGGCAAAGCGGAAAACTTGGCAATGGCGTCCAGGGTTGCCCTCCGTTCCTGCAACACCCGCACGACCTCCTCAAAAATCTCCCGGCAAAGCAAAGAGAGCCCCTGCCCCCGCACCGCCTCAACCTTGGCGGCAAACTGCTCGGCGGAGGGCGACAGACCGTTGCTGATGTCAAACACATTGAAAAAAACAAAATGCCAGAGGTCTTCGTTGATCTGCTCATGGGTGGCAAGCCCCTCATACAGCGCCCAATGGGAACGGAGAATGGCCAAATCCTTGCGCAACGACTTAACCTGGGTGGCAAACTCATTGCAGTACAGGCGAAGCAGCGTCTGCCTGGTGCTCTGTCGCGCCTCTTTTTCTTCCATGAAAAGACGCTGCCCCACGCCCTGTTGTTCATCAAGGTACAGGCCGGGATAAACATAGCCCTGCACAGCCCCATTGGTCCCAGGCACCGGCAGGGCGGCAGGCGTCTGACCAAACTGGGCGGCAGTGATATTCTTTTGTTCCCAACACGCCTGCAACTCCGCCATTTGCGTATGACTGAAGACCTCGGCCCGGCCTATAGATCTGCCTTTCAACTCGCTGAAATCCCTGGTCACAAGGACAACCTCGCCCTGCCCGTCCAGCAGGCAGAAGCGAAACCTGAGATGGGACGGCAGATCGGTCAAAGGCCAGTCCCGACCGACAATCCTGAGCTTAAAGGAATCAACGATCACCTGCTCCAGAGTCCTGTAAAGAGAACCTCGGCCAAAAGGCAGATCCCGGATAATTTCCGCCGCAGTCTGGGGAATGGGCACCAGCTGGCGGCGCAGGGCTTTGGGAAGACCTTTGAGCAGGAAAACCACCTTTTCGGTAAGCATGCCCGGCACCAGCCACTCAAAAAGCTCCTGCCCCAGATGCGGCGCCAAACCAGGGGGAATCCGGGCCGTCACCCCATCGTCCTCCTCCCCAGGGGCGAACCGGTACGACAGGGGCAACTCACACTCCCCAGCGGCCAGGGTCAGAGGAAACTGCTCCAGGGCCGCAGCCTCGGGCAATTGCTGCCGGACATCATCGGCGGTCATGAGGAGCCGGGCCCGTGCCTCGGGATCTCTCAGCCACTGGTTCAGGCTCCGCTGGTCGCGCACCTCCGGGGCAAGGCGTTCCTCGTAGAAATCAAAGAGCGCCTGATCATCCACCATGATGGAGCGCAGGCGCAACCGGTCTTCCATGTCCTGAAGCTGCGCCACCAAGGCGGTATTTGCGGCAAGGAAGGGATACTCCCCCTTCAACTCCCCTTCGATCAAGGCGGACTGGATAAAGATCTGCCGTGCTTCCTCCGGCTTAATCAGCCCGTAATTGACCTTGCGACTCGGCACGATAACCAACCCGAACAGGCTGATCTTGGCAAAGGCCACCACCTGGCCCCGCCCCTTTTCCCAATGGGCTTCGGAGTATGACGAACGGCACAACTCTCCTGCCAGGGGCTCGATCCACTCGGGTTTGATCTCGGCCACTGTCCGGGCATAGAGACGCGAAGTCTCCACCATCTCTGCGGCCATGAGCCAGTCGCCGGTCTTGCCGTACTGGGTTGAGCCGGGAAAAATCATGACCTCCCGGCCTCCCCCAGTTTGATAAAGATTTTTCTCCTTCTTCACCGCGATATTTCTGAGATTGCCGCTCAGGATAGCCCGATGGATGGCCTCGGGCGGGGCGGGCTGGATGTTCATGGCAAAGCCCTCCTCCTCACCAAGCACCTGGGAAATCTGCTCATGGATATCGCGCCACTCCCGCATCCGCAGGAAGGAAAGATAATGGCTCGCGCAGAACTTGCGCATCCTCGAAAGGCTTTGCAGTTTGTCAAAGGTCGCATGATAGGCATCCCAGAGGGCAAGAAAGAAAAGAAAATCCGAGGGCGTTTTGGCGAACCGGGCATGGGCTGCGTCCGCCGCCGCTTCTTTGTCCACGGGCCGAACCCTAGGGTCTTGAATGCTTAAGCCTGCGGCAATGACCGTCACCTCCCGCAGGGCGTTGTGGTCTCGGGCCTCAATGATCATCCGGGAGATCCTCGGGTCCAGGGGCAGCCGGGCCATGAGCCTACCATGCGCGGTGAGGTGGCGCTGCCGATCCAGGGCACCAAGCTCGCTGAGCAAAGCATAGCCGTCTTGGATGGCCCGGCCCGAAGGCGGATCGAGAAAGGGGAACTTGGCCGGATCCCCCAGCTTGAGACTGGTCATCCGCAGGATAACCTCGGCCAGGTTGGTCCGCAAAATCTCGGGCGGGGTGTATTCGGGCCGATTGGCGTAATCCTCCTCAGCATAGAGCCGGACGCAGACCCCTGGCCCCACCCGGCCACAGCGGCCCTTACGCTGGTCGCAGCTTGCCCGGGAAATCGCGACGATGGGCAGCTTGCTGGTCCGGGCCCGGACATTGTAGCTCGCCAGGCGGGCCAGCCCGGTATCCACCACATAGCGGACACCGGGCACGGTGATGGAGGTCTCAGCCACATTGGTGGCGACCACGATCTTCTGGCCCTTTACCGGCTGAAAGATTTTTTTCTGGTCGCCGGGCGACAGCCTGCCGAACAGGGGCAGCACCACGGGCGCGGCTTGCCCCGGCGCATTATCCAGCCTGGCTTGCAGCGATTCCACGGTCTCCAAAATATCCCTTTCGCTGGGCATAAAGACCAAGATATCGCCAGGGCCTTCATTCTGCCGCAGTTCGCAGACCGCCTGAACCGCCTGATCCACATAGCTCTGCTCCCCCTCCTCCTCCTTTTCCGGGTCCAGGGGCTGGTAGCGGACCTCCACCGGATAGGTCCGACCCGACACCTCGACAACCGGGGCATTGCCAAAATGCTTGGCAAACCGGGAGGTGTCGATGGTGGCCGAGGTGATCAGGAGCGTGAGATCCGGGCGGCGACCCAGGAGCTGCTTGAGCAGACCGATAAGAAAGTCGATATTGAGACTCCGCTCGTGCGCCTCGTCAATGATGATCGTATCGTAGGCAGAAAGATTGCCGTCGTGGTGCGCCTCCGCCAGCAGGATGCCGTCGGTCATGAACTTGAGGCGGGTATTCCGGCTGGTCTGGTCCTTGAAACGGATCTTGTAGCCCACCAGCCCAGCCTGATCGCCAAGCTCCTCGGCAACCCGCTCGGCCACGGCAATGGCCGCTATCCGCCGGGGCTGGGTGCAACCGATCCGCTTGCGCACGCCGCGTCCGGCCTCAAGGCACATCTTGGGCAGCTGGGTGGTTTTGCCGGAACCGGTGTCCCCGGCAACGATCACCACCTGACTGGTGCGGATCGCCTCGACAATTTCCTCCCGGTGCGCCACGATGGGCAGCTCGGCTGGGTAGTGCAGGTTTGCTATATTTTCCCTTGTCACTGGGGCTTGTTCCTTCGCCGTTGGCACTGCTGTTTTCCACGCCAAACAATGGTTTGGCATACATTTCCGCGCAGCACATGCACTGTGCCCGGAGAAATATTTTTACTTTTCTTCAAGAAGAATGCTGAACAGTCCGAAAATAATGTAGAATTTTTAAAATTCCGAAAGTACAATACTCTCCAGTCTTGTAAAAAACGACAACGGCTTGACATATACTTTCCGCAATAATACAAATTTTTTCCTGAA
>JAPLJH010000002.1 GCA_026388695.1 Deltaproteobacteria bacterium
AGCGGCTGCCGATCATCGCCATGACCGCCAACGCCATGGCCGGGGACCGGCAGAAATGCCTGGAGGCGGGCATGGACGATTATCTGGCCAAGCCGGTGAAGAAAGATCAGTTGCGCACGCTTCTGGGGCAATGGCTGCCCACATCTGTGTAACATTCTCTAAAGATGTGTGAAAGAGGGTCCGCGCACCGGTCCCTAATTTTTTACACTTTTCCTTCTGGTCCACATCGTTGGCCGGGGCATTTCCGATGTCCATGCTCTGGACGGGAAACCGGTTCTGGCCACGAATCCGGCACCCTTTCCCCCATCAAAAATCAGAACGGAGCCATTGTATATCGGTATCATCGGCGAGGTGACGGAAAGTAGTTCTGGAACCATTGAAATCGTCTGATGGACAGGGTATAGCATCAGACATGCTCAAATTTTTTCTGGATCATAGCGGCAAGGAAAAAGACAGCCGCAGGCTGGTGACAAACGAACTGATCAGGCTGGTGCTTGACTTCGGATACTCCAGCAATATCACGGCATTTATCCTGAGTGTTGCCTTGTGTGTGATGGTGCGGTCGGTGATTGCATCTTCTGTGTGGCAAGGCTGGCTGGCAGGCATGACCGTGCTTTTTCTTGCCAAGCTTGGGGGCATCTTCTATTTTCGCAGGCAGGTGCCGAACAGTGAGCCCATTGCGCTACGCTGTGCGCATGCCTACCTCTACATGCTATTTTTCACCGGCATCATGTGGGGAATGGCGGTGATTTTCTTTTTCACCTCGACGACCATAATGGAGCAGATGGCGTTATTTTTCATTATTGCCGGGCTCACCGCCGGGGCCATCCCCATTCTCTCTCCTTTACGCAATCTGTATTTTGTCTATATGGCCTGCCCCCTGCTGCCCTTTGTCTATTTACTCCTGCAACATGGTGGTCAGTTTTATAACATTATGGCCAGCATTGCCGTTTTGTACACCCTGATGTTGATCAATGCGGCAAGCCGCATGCAGGACGCCCTTGTTTCCACCCTGGAGACGCGATTTGCCAAGGATCTTTTGGTAAGGGATCTCCGCCGTGCCAATGAAGAAGCCGAGGCAGCGAGTCGGGCTAAGGATGAGTTTCTCGCCAACATGAGCCATGAGATCCGAACGCCCATGAATGGCATTCTCGGCACCCTGCAGCTTTTGCAGGATACGAAGATGGATGGAGCCCAGTTTGATTATGTGAAAACCGCCTATTCCTCGGCCGAGGCGTTGCTGGGTATTTTGAACGATATCCTCGATTTTTCCAAGATCGCCGCAGGCAAACTGGTTCTGGAGGATATTCCTTTCAGTCTGCGCACAGTAGTGGGAGATCTGGTGACCTTGCTCGCCGCCAGCCAGGCCCAGGCTAAAAATATCACCCTGGTTGCGGAGATCGACCCAAACCTGCCCGAGGTGCTTCTTGGCGACCCGACCCGGATGCGGCAGGTGTTGACCAATTTCATGACCAATGCCATCAAGTTCACCCACCAGGGCG